>NZ_JAMYUW010000021.1:0-94540 GCF_040323315.1 Mesorhizobium sp. M0047
ATCACCCGAGCGCCATTGCCCGCCATGTACTCAAGGAGGCCTTGAAAGCCGGGGCGCGTGTCGATCGGGTCAGCCCCGCTCACCGCCGCGTCGTGAAACTCCTGAACCACTTTGATCCCGTGCCGCTTGGCGTATTTCGCCTGCCGCTGTCTCGGGGCGCTGTCACCATCGACATTCGCCCGTGAAGAGGTCCGAAGGTATGAAACCGCCGTGGACATTCTCTGTGACCCTATCCCTCGCGCTACAGGCCCTTGGGGCCGCGGAAAGTCGGCGTCTCGCTGGCCAGCATCATCCGCTCAAGAGGTCGCAACTACCTCGTCAGGGCACCGGTCGTCCCTATTGTCGTGGAACCGGGGGGCATGGGGGGTCGGCGCGCGTGCCTCTTATCCGATCACCCGCTCAGAAATTTCTACCAAACAATCCCGACCTACATTAGACTTCCCTAATGGTATCCATGCGGTACGACCTTAGGAAAGAACGCGACGAGTCCTGGACGGTGTTCGACGTCTTTACCGGGCAGCCGGCTGTGTACGAGGGCCACGAAGCCGTCGACCTCGATATGGAATATGCCGACGATCTGGTAGACCTTCTGAACGCTGTCGACCTGAAACGCAGGGTCGCCCGAGGTGACCTCTGATTGGAACCATCCCGTCTTGAAAGAGTTTGACGCCTTGGGGCGGAGTGTTTCCAATCATGACCGAGCGTTATCAATCAGGGCAGACGTCGGCAGCGAACGCTGTTCGGCGCATGATTGCATCCGATGAGACCCGTCATTACCTCCACAAGGTGTTAGATCTGAAGATCGAGGCGGAACTGCCTGGCGCCATCGGGGCACTGCTTGCTTTGCTTGATCTGAAAGGACGAGACGAACCGTCCGAAACCCCCTGACTTCCCCGAAGCCCGGCTCAAATCGGGCTTTTCATCCTTCAGGCGGCCAGCCTCGAACGGATTTCTTCGATGGCGTTTGCGATGGCGTCTGCTGTCGCGTGGTCGAGGGCTACGTCCAAGATGCCCTCCGTTGTGTTAATCGAGAGGATGCCGAGACGACCCTTCTCGTCCTCGACTGTGCTGACGTGAATTTCGGTCGGCACGAAAGGCAGTGCTTTTGTTGTACTGCGCATAGATCACCTGTGGTCACTGGCGGCGACAACGACAATCGCGCATTCCAGCAACGACTGCAAGCGGGCCACATTGCGCAGCCTCATGCGGAAGCAGTAAAGAAGTTGTACGAGGTGGCAGCTTGTGTCGGTAATGGGTCCACCTCATAAAGCTTGAATGGCTCTCAATTGGTTCTACCCCCCAGTCCCCGTCAGCGGCGAGCGGGCAGGGGTGTGCTACCAGATCAACAACGTCGAGCGGGCCGCCGAGGAACTCCTGAAGTGGACCAAGCGCGGCCGTAAGTGGAACCGTGCGGTGCACGTCTGCATGGCCTGCATGGCTGACGAAGCGGCACCTCAGGAGGTCCGAAGGCTCTTCCGTCTAGCTGCCAAGGAGGAGGGAGTCCTCTTACCAGATCGGGGTGACTGAGGGTGTCTCCTGAAGAAGGATCGTCCGACACTCCCTGATCAAAGGTCGGTGAGGGCCATCACTGGTACATTCCGGACATTGATTTCTTGGTTTGGTGACCCATAAGATGGTCGCTTGGGTTTCTTCCTCGAGGAGTGGGCGATGAAGTCTCAAGGGGCCTATAAGCCTGTGGCCACAGCGGCGGAATTGATTGAAGCGGTGATCGGTCCTATCCCGATTGGCAGCACGGTCTCAGTCCGAGACACCGTTGCCGCAGTTCGCAAAGCTGATCCCGATTTACAAGTGACCGACTGTGAATTGGTCGAGACCATCGTGGACTTGGCCACGGTCCACGGTCAGTTCGTGCTGTTCGACCTCAAGGAGCCCTGATTGTTGATTTTCACTGAGAACTGACCCGGCATTTCCACCGAGATTTGACCCGCCTTTCATGTATGTTTCGGTTCGGGGTTGAGGGTCAAGGTTCTGGCTTTCTCCTTCGCTTTTTTAGGTTCGTGGGCAGAGCTGTTTTTGAATCGGAAGCTGTCGTTTCCGGTTTCCAGGATGTGGCAATGATGGGTCAGCCGGTCGAGTAGCGCGGTTGTCATCTTGGCATCGCCGAAGACACTGGCCCACTCGCTGAAGCTGAGGTTTGTGGTGATGATGACGCTGGTGCGTTCGTAGAGTTTGCTCAGCAGATGGAAGAGCAATGCTCCACCTGATGCGCTGAATGGCAGATAGCCAAGTTCGTCCAGGATCACGAGATCGGAATGCACGAGGCGATTGGCGATCTGGCCCGATCGTCCCTGTGCCTTCTCCTGCTCCAGCGCATTGACCAGCTCGACCGTCGAGAAGAAGCGAACCCGCTTGTGATGATGCTCGATGGCCTGCACGCCGAGGGCCGTGGCAATATGGGTTTTGCCTGTTCCGGGGCCGCCGACGAGCACAATGTTGTGGGCTTCATCGACGAACTCGCAACGATGAAGCTGCCGCACGAGCGCCTCGTTTATCTCGCTGCTGGCGAAGTCAAAGGCGTTGAGATCGCGATAGGCTGGAAAGCGTGCGGTCTTGAGCTGGTAGGCTGTGGACCTGACCTCGCGTTCCGCCGTCTCGGCCTTCAGCAGTTGCGACAGGATCGGAATGGCGGCCTCAAACGCTGGCGCTCCCTGTTCGGTGAGTTCGCCTACAGCTTGCGCCATGCCGTGCATCTTCAGGCTCCGGAGCATGATGACGATTGCGCCGCTGGCAGGGTTATGACGCATGCCGCACCTCCAGGGCCTTTCTCAAAGCATCGTAGCGTTCGACATTGGCCTTCGGCTCGTTGGTCAACGTCAGGGCCTGAGGAGCATCGACGGTGGGTGGAGTGAGGGATTTGCCGTCGATCAGGCGATGGAGCAGATTCAACACATGGGTCTTGGTAGGAACACCGCCCTGCAATGCCATCTCCACGGCGCACAGCACGGCCTGCTCGTCGTGCTGAAGCACAAGTGCCAGAATGTCGACCATCTCGCGATCGCCGCCAGCCTTCTTGAGCAAATGCTGCTGCAAGGATCTGAATGCATCGGGAAGTTCGGCAAAGGGTGCTCCGTTGCGAAGGGCGCCTGGTTTGCGCTGTACGACAGCCAGATAGTCCCGCCAGTCATAGACCGTCTGCCCTGGCCGATCATGCGATCGATCGATGATGCGGCGATGCTCGCAGATGATCAAACCTTCCGCGGCAACCACGATACGATCTGGATAGACCCGTAGGCTCACGGGCCGGTTGGCAAAGGACGCCGGCACGCTGTAGCGGTTACGCTCCAGATGGATAAGGCAGGTCGGGGAGACCCGTTTGGTGTATTCGACAAACCCGTCGAAGAAACGGGACGCTGGCATGAGAGCCCGGGCTTCCTCAGCCCAGATATCGGCAATGGTGCCGCGCATTTTTCCATGCGAGGTCTTGTGCCAAAACTCCTTGCATCGAAGCTCCAGCCAGTCGTTCAGGGCTTCCAGTGATGGAAAGCGTGGAATGGGCTGCCAGAGCCGGTGACGCGCATCCTGCACGTTCTTCTCGACCTGTCCCTTCTCCCAGCCGGACGCGGGATTGCAGAACTCAGGCTCGAAGAGATAGTGGCTGGCCATTGCCATGAAGCGGACATTGACGTCGCGCTCCTTGCCGCGGCCGACCTTATCGATCGCTGTCCGCATATTGTCGTAGATGCCGCGCCGAGGAACGCCGCCAAAGACACGGAAAGCGTGATTGTGCGCGTCAAACAGCATCTCATGCGTCTGCAGCAGATAGGCCCGAACGATGAAGGCGCGGCTGTAGCTTAGCTTTGTATGGGCCACCTGCAGTTTGGTGCGCTCATTGCCGATGATTGCCCAGTCCTCCGACCAATCGAACTGGAACGCTTCACCCGGATCGAACGCAAGCGGCACGAATGTCCCGCGCCCTGTCGTCTGTAATTCTCTTTGCAGATCCGCCTTCCACTCCCGAGCGAAAGCAGCAACACGACCGTAAGAACCCTCATAGCCTAGGCTAAGCAGATCGGCATGAAGCTGCTTCATCGTGCGTTTCTGTTTGCGGTTCCTTTTGGCTTCCGTCGTCAGCCAGGCCGACAAACGGTCGGCAAAAGGGTCAAGCTTGCTCGGTCGCTCGGGAACCTTGAACTTTGGCTCAACACCGTCAGAACGCAGATATCTGCGAATAGTATTCCGGGACAGGCCGGTCCTGCGGCTGATCTCACGGATCGATAAATGCTCTCGAAAATGCCAGCGTCGGATCACGCTCAATAATGCCATGTCGATCACTCCGTAGCCCCCGCTGCAACACGCAGGGCAAGGTTCAAACATGGGTCAATTCTCGATGGAAATATCCTTCAATGCCGGGTCACTTCTCAGTGGCAATCAACACGCCGCATCCATCAGATTTTTGAAGTCAGCGTCTGGCTCAAGGGTGCGCACGCTCTGATCGAATGCCTTGGCGGTGTCCTGCTTTATCTCGTCACCACAGACACCATTGCCTCGTGGGTCAATGCCTTCACCCAAGAGGAATTGATCGAAGATCCGAACGATTTGATAGCTGGCTATCTGTCGCAGATGGCAAGCCATTTTTCCGTCGCGAGCAAGGAGTTCTACGCCTTCTACCTGCTCAGCCACGGCCTGATAAAGCTGGCCCTGGTCGTCGGTCTTTTGCGGGGCAAGTTGTGGTCGTATCCGGCATCGCTCGCGGCATTGGGCTTATTCATGGCCTATCAAGTCTACCGCTACTCATACACCCATTCGTTCGGCCTGCTCGTCCTGACTGTCTTCGATGCGGTCGTCATGGTGCTGATCTGGCACGAATGGGGTGTAATGCGACGGCACAGGCCCGCATAACAGCTAGTTATCGACCTCGCCTTTGTTCAATCCACTGGACCGCAGACCAGCACAGAATGGCCCAAGCGGAACCAACGCACCAACCCGCAAGAACGTCGGTGGGGTAATGGACGCCGAGATAAATCCGGCTCAATCCGACCATGACCGTGAGGAACACCGCGGCCTCCTCATTATCGGTGGTTGGAGCAAATCGGGCTAGATGCCAAGCATCGAGCAACGGCCACAGTGCGGCGCGGCCTCGTTTGTGGCCTTGAACTCTGTTCAGTCGATGCTGCAAGGCAGGTCCGGCCATTCGGTGGCAGGACGGCAGCGCGACCGGTGACGGGGGCGTTGCAGGTGCACCGGATCTGGTGCCTGGAATGGGTGGACGACGCCAGTGAACCCGTAGCGATCTGCCGGAGGCGCGTTGCACGCCAACGTCTCCGTTGCCAATCCGTCCCAAGAGCGCTCCAAACGGCCTCTTCAATGGGCTGATCTGGCCGAAGGACGGCTGAAGCCTCGACCGCCTAGGCCGCAACGGCGCGTCCGACTTTCTTCCCCTGCCGGCGCCCACCCCATTGCCGCAAGCGGATGGGGACCCCGAGCGCCGCCATTCCTCGCGAGACAAGAAAGCCGTTCCTGCGCCGTCCTCCGCGTTGCTCCGGTCGCAAGCGATGCGTCGTCGGTCGCCTCCGGCCACCCGATCGCCATCGAGGCCGCATGGTGCGGGCTCGGAACAGAAAACGGAGACTTACAATGGCTACCATCGGCATCTTCAAGAAGTCCGCCTCGAACGAATTCACCGGTGAAATCGTCACCCTCAGCGTCCAGGCCAAGAACGTGCGCATCGTCCCAGACATCCGCGCCACTGGCGAGAACGCTCCCAGCCACCGGGTGCTGGTCGGCCGCGCCGAGATCGGCGCCGCATGGTCCAAGACCTCCAACGAGGGCCGCGACTACCTCGGTCTCAAGCTCGACGATCCGAGCTTCAACGCCCCGATCTACGCCAACCTCTTCGACGACGAGGAAGGTGAGGGTTTCTCGCTCATCTGGTCCCGCCCGAGCGCGCGGCGAGGCGACTGAGGACCCGCCCAGGCCCCGGCCGGAAGGCCGGGGCCTTCTTCCGCGGACGGTCCGGTTCGGTTCACCCAAGCCGAGAGCGATGCCGAAACCGCATCGCCTGATGCTTATCAGCTATCCTCCGTCGGCGCTGTTGTTTCTATAAAATGCTTTCACTCTGTTAACACGAGGCAAGCGATGATCGAGCCGTTTGACGAAACCGCGCCGACCAGTGACGAACTCACCGAATACGATCGGGAACACGTCAAGCTCTATATGCGCCTGCTTGACGCCGCCGACGACGGCGCGGACTGGCGCGAGGTGGTCGAAATCCTCTTCGGCATTGATCTGACGAAGGAGCCACAACGCGCCCGGCGTATCCACGACAGCCATCTGGCGCGAGCGCGCTGGATGGCGCGTGCAGGCTACCGTCATCTCTTGCGTCGACCCGGCAACTAGCACCACAGCACCTGTGGTTCGCGGGTGATGCCGAAGTGGCATCACCCGATGCCCGGCAAGGGTCTTCCGCCAATCGCTACAACCCGGAATCGTTTGGAGGCGGGGTTTACGCGTTGTTTGCGAGGAGCTCTTGGATGAGGCCGGATACGTCGCATTGGCGAGACAATGACAGTTACGACTATTTCGATACTTTACCCATCGAAGGGCTCGCCTGGGAGTGTCTGCGACGTCACGAACCCTATCAACGGCACTACCGAGCGCTCCTGACCACAAGAGCCGAGAAAGCACCATTCCGGCCTGAGGCACAGCGGCTGTGGGGGTTGCGATTTCCCGGCTAGGCCGGATTTGTCCGCCTTGGCGCAGGACGTTCTGTGGTCGCCTGACGTCGATCCAGCTGTGGTTTCTCTCGTGCCGGCGCCGGAATTCCTGTCGTCCTTGCGATCGGTGCCGTTGACCGGCCTGGGCGTGAGCCGCGACAGCGTGGAAGGACGCCACACCGTCCATAGTGCGGGTGTCGCCACTCAACTTCTCCTTCTGCCCGGTAGTGAGCCGCACGGCCCGTTGGCAGCGTTGATCCCTTTGGATGCAGAAACGTTGGGACGGATCGAAACACTCACCCGTTTCTGGCGTTCCTTGCAGGGGCGCCCCACACCGTCGGACACGCGGATGACCCCACAGCAGCGCCGCCGTTTCCGTCTGATGATGCAGGCCGCTGACGGCCGTGCGAACGACGCGAGCTACCGCGACATTGCGATTGCGTTCTACGGACACAAGCGCATCGCCGCCGATCCTTGGAAGACCTCGGCGTTGCGCGATGCGGTGATCGGCCTGGTCGAAGGGGCCACCGCCATGATCGGCGGCGGCTATTTGCAAATCCTGCGTCATCGCCGCCGATCCTAGCGGTTGTGACACGGGAGAGGGGGGTGGGATTTTAGCCTCCCTCAACTTCCCCATCCCTTGCGAAGCCCATTCTCCGCCACCGTGGTCGCCGTCCACCGCTGAACGCCAGCGGCTGCCCAAAACCCCACGGAGGTCCGACCCATGCGACCCGATATTGCCGTCTTGCCGCCGCGCTTCCTGCGTACCAAGGAAGCCGCGGATTTCCTCAGCCTGTCCGCCCGAACGCTCGAAAAGCACCGCACCTACGGCACTGGTCCTTCCTACCGCAAGCTCGGCGGCCGTGTCGTCTATGCCGTCGACGATCTTCAAGCTTGGGCCGAACGCGGCGCTGTCACCTCTACATCCGATCCGCGTGGGTCGGTCCTGCCAGCCAAGCGTCACACACCGACGCCGCCGGCGCATGGCGGACGATACGCACGCTGACCGCGCGGATTTCCAAATGGCGGCACGAAACCAAACCCTTTCGGAGCGCGGGCAGCTCGACCTGTTCCGGGCGCTGCCTGGCGACTTCGCCCCACGAGACGCGCAGGATCTCATGACCTATCCGTTCTTCGCCCTTTCCAAGACCCATCGCATCACCCCGATCGATTTTGCCGCCGGCAACGTCACGATCCGGGTCGAGGCCGTACCCGATCACGGCATGGCGACCATCTGGGACGCCGACATCCTGATCTGGGCCGCCAGCCAGATCGTCGAGGCGCGCGACAGTGGGCTTCGCACCTCGCGGCTGATGGCCGCCACGCCCTATGAGATTCTCACCTTCGTCGGCCGAGGCAAGAGCCTGCGCGACTATCAACGCCTGAAGGCGGCGCTCGACCGGCTGCAGTCGACCACTGTCTCCACGACAATCCGTCAGCCCGCCGAAGGCCGGCGTCACCGTTTCTCATGGATCAATGAGTGGCAGGAGCGCATCGATCGCCATGGCAAACCCGCGGGGATCGAGTTGATCGTCCCCGACTGGTTCTACCAAGCAGTCCTCGATGACGCGCTCGTGTTGACGATTGATCGCGCCTATTTCGACCTGACTGGCGGGCTGGAGCGCTGGCTCTATCGGCTGGTGCGCAAGCATGGCGGACGCCAGCGCGACGGCTGGCGCTTCGACTTCCGTCACCTTCACCAGAAATCCGGCAGCCTGTCGCCCTACAAGCGCTTTGCCTTCGAGCTGCGCGACATCATCCGCCGCCAGCCGCTGCCCGGCTACACCCTTGCGCTGGAAGTGGAGATTGGTGGCCGGACGCTGCTCGCCTTCGAGCGGATCGCGTCCTGTGGAAAGCCTGTGGACGGCCTCGTGCTATCGGGAACCGGAACTATCGTGCCATCGGGAACCGCGGGCTCGTGCTATCAGGAACCCAAACGGGGCCTAACCTCCCGAAACCAAAGCCGAAATCGCGCCCTTAACTTAGACTCTAACCCAGAATCTAACCTTGAAGTGCGTACGCGCGATGTGCAGAGGCTCGTCCGGCGAGCCAGCCACGCACTCAGCGTAACCACCAACAAGACTCCGAACACGTCGACGGTTTCTGGCGGTCGCAACACGGCAACTAGCGTCTCCGAAGCCCCGAATCCGCCTCTTGAGCCGCGCTCGGGAGCCACCCGATGATCGCCGCACTCCTCAATCAAAAGAGCCGTGTCGGCAAGGCAACTTTGACGCTGCCTCTCGCCGGTGAATTGACCTGCAAGGGAAATCAGTTCGCGACCGTGCGCCCGACCACCGACATGACGACTCAGGTGAGCGACCGCATCGCCGCATTCCGGGACGGCGTCATCGTCGCCAACACGCTGCGCGAGATGCTCGCGCGCAAATTCCCAGCAACATCAGGAGAACCTTCATGACCGGCATCGCGGCTCCCCACATGCGCGGCGCGTTCCCGGCCACGCCCCACGCCCCCGACAATCTCGTCCATGTCGAACTGACCTGGGTCGAGAAGAGGCAAGAGAACTGGATCCGTTTCGGCACCCACGCCCACGAACAGATCGTTGATCGTCGCCGGCGCATCCTGTCCTACCGTCCCGGCGCGGTCTTCGCCCTCGTGCGCTGGGCCGCGAACGATTTTGGAACGATCATCTCGCGCATCGATATCGTGCGTGCGGTATCACGTGGCGAAGCCTATCAGACACTGCCCTTCGTGTGCCCCGGCGGCGACATCCTGCTGAAGGTCGAGAGTTGGCCCAAGGTCGAACGCGTGCTGCAGGCGATCGACGCCATCCAGCGCCTCGACATCGAGCCTGAGTTGGTGTCGCCCGATCATTGGCGGCACATCCACAACCGGATAACCGCCGGCCACGCGCCGCGCAGCTACACGCTCGACCAACATCGTGCCTTCCTGCTGCGCAAGAGGACCGAGCCGTGACACGCGTGGGCATCATCTTCGCTAGCGTACTCGCAACCATGGGCGTCAGCTATCCCGGCCTCACTTCGATGCCCACGAAGCTCATTTGGAATGCGTCAGCTAGCGCACCGATCGGCTTCTACACGATCGACTTCCACGGACCGTTCGAGGTCACCGATCTTGTGGCCGTGGACGCCCCCGCACCACTCGCGGCCTTCCTCGCCGATCGCGGCTATCTGCCGAGGGGCGTGCCACTCTTGAAGCGCATCCTTGGCGTTTCCGGGCAGCGTGTCTGCCGCTCGAACCTCACCATCACTGTCGATGGTATCGAGGCGGGCATGGCGTTGAAGCGTGATCGGGCCGGCCGTGATCTGCCGGTTTGGCAAGGTTGCCGCCGCATCGCGAGCGGCGAAGTCTTCCTGATGAACCGGCAGGTCCGCGACAGCCTCGACGGACGTTATTTCGGCCTCCTCTCCACCAGCCAGATCATCGGCCGCGCCGTCCCGCTGTGGACCGACGAGGACGGCAACGGCCGCTTCGAATGGCGCGCGCCAACGCGGTGAGCGCGCGACCGGCGGCGCGCGTCGTGCCGCCAGCCTTCATCACCGCACCACCCCAGCACAGGAGCCTGACATGCAACAGATCGGAGAATTCACGCGCCAGAAGACTGGCTATAGCGGGCGCATCCACACGCTCAGCCTCAACCTGGATATCGCCATTGTGGCGGCAGAGGCGAGCGAAACGGAGAATGCGCCCGACTATCGCGTTCACGCCGGCAGCGAGGACGGCCCCGAGATTGGCGCGGGCTGGAAACGCTCCAGCGAAAAGGCCGGAGACTATGTCTCGATCCAGCTCGACGATCCAACCTTCGCGCAGCCGATACGAGCGAACCTCTTTCGCAATGGGGACGACAAAACGTCCTGGTCGCTGCACTGGGGGCGCCCGCGCGACCGCAGCGAGAAGGATTGAACGATGCGCGCTCGCCGTCCGTCGACGAGCCATCGCGGCGCGCCCGGGCCGCTTCGCGCGGCCCGGCGCATGGCTCTGCTCCTCCTTTGCGGCCTGTCCCTCACGACCGTCATGCCGGCGGCGACAGTGGCGCAGGACTTGACCGCCGCGCGGTCGTCCCAAGCCGATCCGTTCGGCGCCCACATCGGCGAAGCCTCGCAACGCTTCGGCGTCTCGACCGCGCTGATCCGCGCCATCATGCGCAAGGAGAGTGCGGGCGATGTGCGCGCCGTGTCCAGCGCAGGCGCCCGCGGCTTGATGCAGATCATGCCCGGCACATGGGAGGATCTGCGTGCCCGCTGGTCGCTCGGCCACGATCCGTTCGATCCCCGGGACAACATCCTGGCAGGAACGGCGTACCTGCGCGAACTGCACGATCGCTTCGGCTCGCCAGGGTTCCTGGCCGCCTACAACGCGGGACCTGCACGCTACCAAGCCTACCTCACTGGGCGTCCGTTGCCGGCCGAGACCCGCGCCTATGTCGCAGCGCTTGCTCCGCTTGCCGGAGGCCGCGCGACCATCCACCCTTTCGCCGTCACGTCTGCCGAGGCCATTCCGTGGAAGCATGCATCGCTTTTTGCAGGTCCGTCGGGTCGCCAACAGGCTCTCGCCCCCGTACCGGCCGAGCGACCGCCAAATGACGCTGGCCCCGCACCCGCCGTGCGCGATGACTCCGCCATCGTGCCGCTGTCCGAAGGCCTCTTCGTGGCGCGAGCGGGCGAGGGGATCCAGCCATGAGCGCGCATGGGCGTCTTCGCGCAACCGCGCGCCCCAGCGCACCATGGCGTGGATGGAGGCGGAAGGTGGGCATAACAACCGGAAGATGGCGAGATAAAAGGCCGCGAGGTGCGGCATCGATCGGTTGTGTTGTTTCAAGAGGTTATGTGGCATTTCCGCGAGGCGCGAACATCTGGCGCACCGCGCTGGAAGACCGATTTGCGTGTGATTTCCGTGCTTTGGCACGATGTGCGGAGCCCTCGCGATGACCAACGAGGATGGTTTCCGCATCCGGCCTGGCCGTATTCGCTCGCCCAGTGCCCAGCGCGCCAGGCCCTTCATTGCGCAGGCGCTTGCCGCCGCCCAGAAGGCCGGCGCCCGCATCTCTCGCTCCGGCCGGATCAGTCCGGGCAATCGCTCGATGTTCGGGCGTGGCCGCTCGGCGAGCGTGCGCGCCAATCGTCTCCTCACCGGCCGCTCGCGAACCGTCATCATCAAGACACGGCTGGTGCGCCATCACGCGCGCGCCGTGCCGCTTGCCGCCCATCTCTCCTATCTGCGCCGCGAGGGCGTCACCCGTGACGGGGAAAAGGCAAGGCTGTTCGGGCCGGAGGCCGGGGAGGTGGATGGCGGTGCTTTTGCCGAGCGGTGCGGCGATGATCGGCACCACTTCCGCTTCATCGTTTCGCCGGAAGATGCCGTCGACATGGCGGATCTCAAATCCTTCGCCCGCGATCTGATGGGCCAGATGGAAACGGACCTCGGCACGAAGCTCGATTGGGCCGGCGTCGATCACTGGAACACCGACAACCCGCACCTTCACATCATCCTGCGCGGCCAGACCGATGACGGGCAGGATCTCGTGATCTCGCGCGATTACATCAAGGAGGGGATGCGCGCCCGCGCCGCCGACCTCGTTACCCAGGAACTCGGCCCGCGCAGCGATCTCGACATCCGCCGCAATCTGCAGCGTCAGGTCGAGGCCGAACGCTGGACCCAGCTTGACCGGCAGCTTGTTCGCGATGGCCGCGACACAGGCGTTGTCGATCTTGCGTCCCCGGCGAACGCTCAGCCCGATGAGTATCACGTGCTGAAGGTCGGGCGAGTGCGCAAGCTCCAAACCCTTGGCCTTGCCGAACAGGTCGGCCCAGGCCAATGGATGATCGACGACAAGGCCGAGGCGACGCTGCGTGAGCTTGGCGAACGCGGCGACATTATCAAGCGGATGCACCGCGCCTTGACAGAACAAGGCATCACGCGCGGCGCGGCGAGTTATGTGCTGGCGGCGGAGCGCCTTGACTCGCCGATCGTAGGTCGGCTGGTCGACCGCGGTCTCGATGATGAGCTGAAGGGCAGCGCCTACGCCGTAGTCGATGGCACCGACGGCCGCACCCACCACATCAAGCTGTCCGATCTCGAGGCCGCGGGCGACAGCGCTCCGGGTTCCATTGTTGAGCTGCGCAAGTTCAATGACGCGCAGGGACATTCGCGCGCAGCACTTGCTGTCCGTTCCGATCTCGATATTGAGCGGCAGGTTTCCGCCGCCGGCGCGACCTGGCTTGATCGCCAGAACATCGCCCGCGAACCGGTTGCGCTGTCTGAAGGCGGCTTCGGTGCCGAGGTGCGGCAGGCGATGCAGCGCCGTGCCGACCACCTCGTCCAACAGGGCCTCGGCGAGCGGAATGGCCAACACATAAGCTTCACGCGCAACCTGATCGACACGCTGCGTCGCCACGAGTTGGAGGCGCTCGGCGAAAAGCTCTCGGTCGAAACCGGCCAGCCTTTCAACCGCGCCCGCGGCGGCGAGTTTGTGGCTGGTTCCTACCGGCAGCGTTTCACGCTCGCCTCCGGCCGCTTCGCCATGATCGATGACGGCCTCGGCTTCCAACTGGTGCCCTGGACGCCGTCCCTGGAAAAACATCTTGGCCGCCACGTCTCTGGCGTCGCTCGCAATGACGACGGCATCGACTGGAGTTTTGGCCGCAAGCGCGGCCTCGGCCTCTAACCTCATATTGAAGAAAGGACCGTGATTATGTCCGCCACCAAGATACTCTGGGGCCAGATTCTCGCCGTCCTGGCGATTGTGCTTTTCACAACCTGGGGCGCGACGCAATGGGTGGCTTGGCGCCTGGCGTTCCAGCCCGAGCTCGGCAGGCCATGGTTCCATGTCCTGGGCTTTCCATTCTACCTTCCGCCGTCCTTTTTCTGGTGGTGGTACGGCTTCGATGCCTACGCGCCGTCGATCTTCGTGGAGGGCGCCTTTATCGCGGCTTCCGGCGGTTTCGCCTGCGTCGCCGTCGCCATCGGCATGTCGGTCTGGCGGGCACGCGAGGCCAAGAAGGTCGAGACCTACGGCTCCGCCCGGTGGGCAGACAAGCAGGAGGTCAAGGCAACTGGCCTTCTCGGCTCCGATGGAGTGGTGCTTGGGCGGTTTGACGGCGCCTATCTGCGCCACGATGGACCGGAGCATGTGCTGTGTTTTGCGCCCACACGTTCGGGCAAGGGCGTCGGCCTTGTCGTCCCGTCGCTGCTGACCTGGCCGGCCTCCGCCGTCGTCCATGACATCAAAGGCGAAAACTGGCAACTCACCGCAGGCTTCCGCGCCAGATATGGGCGGGTCCTTCTGTTCGATCCAACCAATCCGAAATCCTCATCCTACAACCCACTGCTCGAGGTGCGTCGCGGCGAATGGGAAGTCCGCGATGTTCAAAACATCGCCGACATCCTGGTCGATCCGGAAGGCTCGCTCGAGCGCCGAAATCATTGGGAGAAGACCAGCCATGCCCTTCTGGTCGGCGCGATCCTGCATGTCCTCTACGCCGAGCACGACAAGACGCTTGCCGGCGTTGCCGGTTTCCTCTCCGATCCAAAGCGTCCGATCGAATCGACGGTGTCCGCGATGATGAAAACAGCGCATCTGGATGAAGCCGGTCCGCACCCGGTCATCGCCAGCGCCGCGCGGGAGCTCTTGAACAAATCCGACAACGAGCGCTCTGGGGTTTTGTCCACCGCCATGTCTTTCCTTGGCCTTTATCGCGATCCTGTCGTGGCAGAGGTGACGCGCCGCTGCGACTGGCGTATCGGCGACCTTGTCGACGACAAACATCCGACCACACTCTACCTCGTCGTGCCGCCGTCCGACATCAACCGGACCAAGCCGCTCATCCGCCTGATCCTCAATCAGATCGGTCGCCGCTTGACGGAAGATCTGCAGGTGAGGGCGAAAGGGCACCGGCTGCTCCTGATGCTCGACGAGTTCCCGGCGCTTGGCCGCCTCGACTTCTTCGAGTCGGCGCTCGCCTTCATGGCCGGTTACGGCCTGAAAAGCTTCCTCATCGCTCAATCCCTCAATCAGATCGAGAGGGCGTACGGCGCCAACAACTCCATCCTCGACAACTGCCACGTCCGGGTAAGCTTCGCCACCAATGACGAGCGCACCGCCAAGCGCGTGTCGGACGCGCTGGGAACAGCGACCGAGATGAGGGCCATGAGGAACTATGCCGGCCACCGGCTTTCGCCGTGGCTCGGCCATCTCATGGTCTCCCGCTCGGAGACGGCTCGCCCGCTGCTCACGCCGGGTGAAGTGATGCAACTGCCGGCCACCGACGAGATTGTCATGGTCTCGGGTGCGCCGCCGATCCGCGCCAAAAAGGCGCGCTATCATGAGGATGCCCGCTTCCGGGAACGTATCCTGCCGCCGCCGGTGCTGACGGCGGCGGCGGAGGAGGGGAGGGCCGACGACTGGACCAGACTGCCTCTGCCTTCGCTTCCGGAGATTGCCGAAGCCACGTCGGCGCCGTCGGCCACGGATGACGACACGACTGATTCCGAGCGTCGTCGGCAACCCGAGCTTAGTCGCGTCGAGCAGGTCGTGAAGCCTTCGACCGAGAACGAATTCGAGATCGATCACCTGGATGACGTGGAGGACGAGGTTGCCCGCAACCGTCGACTGACGCGCCTGATGCAGGGCATTGCGCGGCAGGCGTCGCTCGACCCGGGCGACGGCGTGGATATGTGAGGGCTCGATGATAAAGGCACCCCGCAAACAACGCCTGTCCGTCTATCTCGATCCGAAGGTCATGAGCAGGCTGGCCGAACATGCGGCGCGACGAGATCTTTCACGGTCACTCGTTGCCGAGGCGGCCATCGAGTCGTTCCTCTCGCCCGATGCCGCCGAGCGACAGGAGGCGGCGATCACCAAGCGGCTCGATCAACTCGATCGCCGAATGGCACGCCAGGAGCGCGATGTCGCAATTGCCGTGGAGACGCTCGCGGTTTTCGTCCGCTTCTGGCTGGCGACAACGCCGGCTTTACCCGAGCCCGCGGCACAGGCCGCTCATGCCAAGGCGGGCGAGCGCTATGATGCCTTTGTCACCGCACTCGGCCGGCGCCTGGCGAGAGGTCCAAAGCTTCGGCAGGAGATCTCCGAGGACATCGATGGCGGTCTGGACACACACCAGCCCGGCCCGCCCGCGCGCTAAATGGACTGGCGGACCGAGATTTCGCAAGCATCAATATGTCAAATATATCAAAGCGTTGGAGTGATATGTTGTCATCGAACGCGCGTTGCCAACCTGTCGGGTTTGGCAGACGAGAACCAGACGGCCGCAGGGTGGGGTCGCTTATACGGGAACCATGTTGGGCGCGAAATCCGCAATTTAAGATCCGTGATTGCACGAGGGGCCACCATCATGAGCTTCTATGATCACTTGGAAAAACAGGCGTCTGAGCCGAATCAGTTATTTTTCAGGGGCTGAACGGTGTCAGGATTTTCGTTGAAAATTATAGTCTGTATGCTATAAGGCAAAGGGCGAATGAGAAACCAAAAGCCCACGGTATGGATGGGGTCGTCGAAGGACGACCTGCGCGAGTTTCCGGTCGATGTTCGCCGGTTGATGGGTGTCGCAATCAACGACGCCCAGAATGGTGAGGAGCACCCGGCTGTCAAAGCCCTGAAAGGGTTTGGGGGCCGCAGCATCCTTGAGGTGGTCGACGACTTCGACGGAGATACCTACCGCGCCGTCTACACCGTCCGTTTCGCTGGTGTGATCTACGTGCTTCATTGCTTCCAGAAGAAGTCGAAGATGGGCAGGGAGACGCCCAAGCACGAAATCGATCTCGTCACAGTGCGATTGAAGGCGGCCGAGGCGCATTATCGCGAAAACTATGGGAAAGGAACAAAGTCATGACACAAGACATCACCGCCGAAGTGAGCAGCGGCAATGTGTTTGCGGACCTCGGCTTCGACAATCCCGAAGAGGAATTGCTCAAGGCCAAGCTGGCCCGCGAGATCCGCGCCATTATCAAGCGCCGGCGCCTGACCCAGGCGAAGTCGGCTGAACTGCTCGGAATGAAGCAGCCCGACGTCTCCGCGATCGCCACAGGGCGAACGGGTAAGTTTTCGATAGACAGGCTGGTTCGTTGTCTGGACCGGCTCGACTACAAGGTCGACGTGGTGGTTCGCCACAAGACTAGACGGTCAACTCGTGCTGAAGCCGCTTGATCAGACGGCTTTGCCGGCGAGCGGACAATTGATTATCCAGGTTCGGATGGGCGCCACCGCAACCAGGACGGTAGGATTAGCGAAAAGCACGGGAACACGAAGGCGGACACCCTTCGTCAGACCTACGGCGACAATTTCCCAGCTGGGCTTCGCAGCGACTCGAAGCTATCGACGGTGTTGCAGCGCGCCAGCGTCGGGTCTCTAAGCCCCGTACCTAAGGCGCGCGCTTAGACCTCAATCCAAGCGTAGGCGGCACCAAAGATCCCGAGCGTCAGAGCAATAAACCAAGCCCATCCCTTCAACGAGGCGCGCACGTCTTCAGGCTTTGCGCCTTTTTCGTTGTCGTAGTCGTCCATAATCAGCCTCCATGTTTTCGATCATGGGGTTGGTACAAAATCAAGAGACGCTGGGCAACCCTCGTAGCTGTCGCAGCGCATTCGCCTTTGTACGGCGTGATATGCGCAGTCTAATACGTGGATTACGGGTCCCGGCCTGTCGAGGACCATATAGATAATCGCCGTACCTAAAGCAGAACTAATAATCGCCGACTTGCGCCGTTTACGTCGGCACCGCCAATCTCCTGTATTTGCACGCTAAGCCACTACGCCTCGACATAGGTGTTGAAACCTCTCGAGATACGGCTCTCTTAATCATCCCCGTCCAGGGGCCGCCAATGTTCCCCCGGATCGAAACGGGGACAGGATGGCAGCTTCGCCTCACAATTCAGAAGGTCTGGCTCGCGGCGCACGCATGTTGCGCACAGCGCTCGGACCCGCGATCGCCCGCTATCTCGACGACGCCGGCATCGTCGAGGTGATGCTCAATCCCGATGGGCGTTTGTGGATAGATCGCCTGTCCGAGGGATTGTCCGACACAGGAGAGCGCCTGTCGGCTGCGGACGGCGAACGCATCGTTCGCCTCGTCGCTCATCATGTCGGTGCCGAAGTCCATGCCGGCGCCCCACGCATCTCGGCCGAGTTGCCCGAGACGGGGGAGAGGTTTGAGGGGCTCCTTCCTCCTGTCGTCGCAGCGCCCGCCTTCGCGATCCGTAAGCCCGCCGTCGCCATCTTCACCCTTGAGGACTATGTCGCGGCCGGGATCATGTCGGTGTGCCAAGCGGACACGCTGCGCCAGGGCGTTGCCAACCGCGCCAACATTCTCGTTGCAGGCGGCACATCCACCGGCAAGACCACGTTGATCAACGCGCTGCTCGCTGAAGTGGCCAAGACCGCCGATCGCGTCGTCATCATCGAGGATACGCGCGAACTGCAATGCGCCGCCCCAAATCTCGTGGCAATGCGCACGAAAGACGGTGTCGCGTCGCTCTCCGATCTCGTTCGTTCGTCGCTGCGCCTGCGCCCCGACCGCATTCCGGTCGGCGAGGTGCGCGGAGCCGAGGCACTCGAGTTGCTCAAGGCCTGGGGCACCGGCCACCCCGGCGGCCTCGGCACGATCCACGCCGGCAGCGCCCTCGGCGCGCTCCGACGCATGGAGCAACTCATCCAGGAAGCCGTCGTCACGGTCCCGCGCGCTCTGATCGCCGAGACGATCGACCTGGTTGCCGTCCTTTCCGGCCGCGGTTCCGCGCGCCGGCTGTCCGAGCTCGCTTGTGTCGATGGCCTGCGCCCGGACGGTGATTACCGGGTCGCGCCAGCCGTCCTCGCAAGCGGCGACAGCCCGACCTTGCTCATCCAAAGCCCTGAAGGAGAAAATCCATGATCCAACGCCTGCGCCTCGCGCGCCATCGTCTCGCCATGACCGTTTCGGGTGCCACGCTCCTCCTGGTGATGGCCGCGCCCGCCCATGCCTCCGGCTCGTCGATGCCGTGGGAACAGCCACTGCAACAGATCCTCCAGTCGATCGAAGGCCCGGTCGCCAAGATCATGGCGGTGATCATCATCATCGTCACCGGCCTGACGCTCGCCTTCGGCGACACGTCGGGCGGCTTCCGCCGGCTCATCCAGATCGTGTTCGGCCTGTCCATCGCTTTCGCGGCGTCGAGCTTCTTCCTGTCGTTCTTCTCGTTCGGCGGCGGAGCGCTGGTCTGATGGGGGGCGCTGTCGAACAGGGCGGCCCAATGCCGGACTACGCAGTGCCGGGTTATGCGGTCCTCGTGCACCGGGCGCTGACCGAGCCGATCCTGCTCGGTGGCGCCCCGCGTGCCATTGCCATCATGAACGGGACGCTCGCCGGCGCCGTGGGGCTGGGGCTGCGTCTGTGGCTCGTCGGCATCGCCATCTGGGCCATCGGCCATGTCGCCGCCGTCTGGGCCGCCAAGCGCGATCCGCTTTTCGTCGACGTCGTTCGCCGGCATCTGCGCATCCCTGCGCATCTCACGGTCTGAGCGAGGTCGCGCCAATGATGAACCTTGCCGAATACCGCAACCGTAGCAGCCGGCTCGCCGACTTCCTGCCCTGGGTGGCATTGGTCGGCGCCGGCGTTGTCCTCAACAAGGACGGCAGCTTCCAGCGCACCGCGCGCTTTCGCGGTCCTGATCTCGACAGCGCCGTGCCGGCCGAACTGGTCGCCGTCGCCGGCCGGCTCCACAATGCCTTGCGCCGCCTCGGCTCCGGCTGGGCGATCTTCGTCGAGGCGCAGCGCCATGCCTCCACCCGCTATCCCGACAGCCGATTTCCGGATGCGGCCTCGACGCTGGTCGATGCGGAGCGAAAGGCGGGCTTCGAGGAGGCTGGCGCGCATTTCGAGTCCAGCTACTTCCTGACGCTCACCTATCTTGCACCCGCCGAAGACACAGCGCGTGCGGAAAGCTGGCTCTACGAAGGCCGCGAAAAGAGGGGCCTCGACCCCAATGAGGTGCTGACCGGGTTCACTGACCGCAGCGACCGCGTCCTGCGCCTTGTCGAAGCCTTCATGCCGGAGTGCCGCTGGCTCGATGACGCCGAGACGCTGACCTATCTGCATGGCTGCGTCTCGACCAATCGCCACCGTGTCCGCGTTCCCGAAACGCCGATGTATCTCGACGCCATGCTGGCCGACCAGCCGCTGACCGGCGGGCTCGAGCCGCGGCTTGGCGCGTCGCATCTGCGCGTTCTCACGGTCACGGGCTTCCCGACCGTGACCACGCCGGGCCTGCTCGACGAACTGAACCGGCTGGCCTTCCCGTATCGTTGGTCGACACGCGCGATCCTGCTCGACAAGACCGATGCGACGAGGCTGCTGACAAAGATCCGGCGTCAATGGTTCGCCAAGCGCAAATCGGTCGCGGCGATCCTCAAGGAGGTGATGACCAACGAGGCCTCCGTCCTCGTCGACACCGACGCTGCGAACAAGGCCGCCGACGCCGACATGGCGCTGCAGGAGCTCGGCGCTGACTATGCCGGCATGGCCTATGTCACCGCGACGCTGACGGTGTGGGACGATGATCCCCGCATCGCCGACGAAAAACTGCGCCTGGTCGAAAAGGTCATCCAGGGCCGCGATTTTACGGCGATTATCGAAACCATCAACGCCGTCGACGCCTGGCTCGGCAGCCTGCCGGGCCATGTCTACGCCAACGTCCGTCAACCTCCCATCTCCACCCTCAATCTCGCCCACATCATCCCGCTTTCCGCGGTGTGGGCGGGCGAGGTGCGGGACGAGCATTTTGCAGCGCCCCCTCTGCTCTTCGGAAAGACCGAAGGCTCGACCCCGTTCCGGCTTTCGCTTCACGTCGGCGACGTCGGCCACACGCTGATCGTCGGCCCGACCGGCGCCGGCAAGTCCGTGCTCTTGGCACTGATGGCGCTGCAGTTCCGCCGCTATGCAGGATCACAGGTTTTCGCCTTCGATTTCGGCGGCTCGATCCGCGCCGCGGCACTCGCCATGGGCGGCGACTGGCATGATCTCGGCGGCGATCTCAGCGATGGGGCAATCGACAGCGTCAGCCTTCAGCCGTTCGCGCGTGTCCATGATGTCCCCGAGCGCGCCTGGGCCGCCGACTGGATCGTGGCGATCCTGACGCGCGAGGGTGTGACGATCACGCCCGAGGTCAAGGAGCATCTCTGGACGGCGTTGAGCTCCCTGGCGTCCGCGCCTGTCGAGGAGCGCACCATCACCGGTCTGGTCGTGCTGCTGCAATCAAACGATCTCAAGCAGGCATTGCGCCCGTATTGTGTCGGGGGTCCCTACGGCCGCTTGCTCGATGCCGAGCGCGAGCATCTCGGATCGGCGTCGGTCCAGGCATTCGAAACCGAAGGGCTGATCGGAACAGGCGCTGCGCCCGCGGTCCTGTCCTATCTCTTCCATCGCATCGAGGACCGGCTCGATGGCTCGCCAACCCTCCTCATCATCGACGAAGGCTGGCTTGCGCTGGACGACGACGGCTTTGCCGGCCAGCTCCGCGAATGGCTGAAGACGCTGCGCAAGAAGAACGCCAGCGTCATCTTCGCCACGCAGTCGCTCAGCGACATCGATGGCTCGGCAATCGCGCCCGCGATCATCGAGAGCTGCCAGACCCGGCTTCTCTTGCCGAACGAGCGCGCCATCGAGCCGCAGATCACGGCGATCTATCGCCGCTTCGGCCTCAACGATCGGCAGATCGAGATCATCGCCCGGGCGATGCCGAAGCGCGACTACTACTGCCAGTCCCGTCGCGGCAACCGGCTGTTCGAGCTCGGTCTGTCGGATGTGGCACTCGCGCTCTGCGCTGTATCCGCAAAAACCGACCAGACCGCGATCTCCAGCATCGTGGCCGAGCACGGCCGCGACGGTTTCCTCGCTGCCTGGCTGACCCACCGCAACGTTGGCTGGGCCGCTGGCCTCGTTCCCGTCCTAACCAGCCCCGCCCTCACCAAAAAGGAGAAGTCCCCATGAAAATGCGCCGTTCCCTTGCCATGCGGCTCGCTGCTGCCCTGCTTGTCGCTCCCGCCGCGCTCTCGCCCATGCTGGCGACACCCGCACAGGCCTTGATCGTTTTCGATCCCTCGAACTATTCGCAAAACGTCCTGACGGCAGCGCGCTCGCTCGAGCAGATCACCAACCAGATCACCTCGCTTCAGAACCAGGCGCAGATGCTCATCAACCAGGCCCGCAATCTCGCAAGCCTGCCATTCTCCTCACTGCAACAGCTCCAGCAGTCAGTGCAGCGTACGCAGCAATTGCTCGGTCAAGCGCAGAACGTTGCCTATGAAGTCCAGCAAATCGATCAGGCCTTCCAGCAGAAATACGGCAACGTCTCGCTGTCGGCTTCGGACCAGCAACTTGTCGCCGACGCGCGCTCGCGATGGGGCAACACGGTTGGTGGCCTTCAGGATGCCATGCGTGTGCAGGCGGGAGTCGTCGGCAACATCGACACCAATCGCAGTGAGATGTCGGCGCTGGTCGGCCAAAGCCAGGGCGCGACCGGAGCGCTTCAGGCAACACAGGCCGGCAACCAGCTCCTCGCGCTTCAGGCGCAGCAACTCGCCGACCTCACCGCTGTGGTCGCCGCGAACGGTCGGGCGCAGGCGTTGCAATCGGCCGAACAGGCCACCGCCGCCGACCAGGGTCGGGAGCAGCGCCGCCGCTTCCTGACGCAGGGCTCGGGCTACCAGCCCGGCAGTGCGCAGATGTTCCATGGCAAGAACTGAGGCCGGCGCGATGGAAGGCAAGATCCTCGCTCGCACCGGCGCAGTCGTCTTCATCGCGGTCGCTTTGACACTGACCGCAATAGAGCTGAGCAGCAAGGACGACAAAGCTGACGCCGTGGCGACGCGGGACCGTTCCATCGCGCCACAAGACCCGCTCGCGGCCGAATTGCGCCGCTGTTCCGGGATCGGCGAGGCCGGTCCTCGCGATCCCGGTTGTCTGAAAGCGTGGGCTGCCAGCCGGCGCCGGTTTCTCGGTCAACGTGACTCGGCAACCGTGCCTGCTCCGGTAGCGCCGACAACGCTGTTTCCGAATGTGCCGAGGTCAGCCGACCGGAAAGGGACGCGGACGGATGTGACCGCTCCCGCGATGCAGGTCGAGCCGCCCCGGCCGGAGGCGCGCTGACATGGGCGGCATGGGCGTCATCGACCATTTCCTCGAAGTCTTCACGCGCTACATCGACAGCGGCTTCGGCCTGCTCGGCGGCGAGGTCGGCTTCATCGCCACGACCCTGATCGTCATTGACGTGACGTTGGCTGCGCTCTTCTGGTCCTGGGGTGCGGACGACGACATCATGGCGCGCCTCGTCAAGAAGACTCTGTTTGTCGGCGTCTTCGCCTATCTCATCTCCAACTGGAACAATCTCGCCCGCATCGTCTTCGAAAGCTTCGCCGGGCTTGGCCTGAAAGCCTCGGGTACGGGTTTTACCGTCAACGATCTCATGCGCCCGGGCAAGGTGGCGCAGACCGGGCTCGACGCCGGCCGGCCGTTGCTGGACTCGATCTCGAACCTGATGGGCTATTGGTCCTTCTTCGAGAACTTCATCCAGATCGCCTGCATGTTCTTCGCCTGGGCGCTGGTGCTGCTGGCCTTCTTCATCCTGGCCATCCAGCTCTTCGTCACCCTGATCGAGTTCAAGCTGACGACGCTCGCCGGTTTCGTGCTGATCCCCTTCGGTCTGTTCGGCAAATCAGCCTTCATGGCCGAGCGGGTGCTTGGCAACGTCATCTCGTCCGGCATCAAGGTGCTCGTGCTCGCCGTCATCATCGGCATCGGCTCAACCCTCTTTTCCGAGTTCACCTCGGGGTTCAGCGGCAACACGCCGTCGATCGACGACGCCATGGCGATCGTTCTGGCCGCGCTGTCGCTGCTCGGCCTTGGCATCTTCGGACCGGGCATTGCCAATGGTCTCGTCTCCGGCGGCCCGCAGCTCGGCGCGGGTGCGGCAGTCGGCACCGGGCTAGCCGCCGGCGGCATGGCAGCAGTGGGTGCGGCGGCCGCCGGCGCAGTCGTGTCCGGAGGCGCGGCTGTCAGCGGCGGTGCTGCAGCGGCGGCCCGTGGCGGTGCCGCCATGGCGGGCAGGGCATCCACAGCCTACGGCCTCGGCGCGGCCGGAGAGTCTGGCTTTTCCGGCGTCGCATCCGGGCTCGGCGGTGTCATCAACGCCGGCGCCCAGGGCGCCATCTCACCGCTCAAGCGCGCGGCCGATAATGCGGCAGGCAGCGTGAAGCAGAGCTTCCAGTCTGGCGCTCGCGCTGCCTTCGAGACGACGGGCGGATCATCCACCGCCGGCACAATCGGCGCGAACGCCGGCGGAGCCGGCTCCGCTCCCGTCGCGTCCTCCGCAACCGAAAGTCAGCCTGCCTGGGCAAAGCGCATGAAGCGCTCGCAACAGATGACCCATGGCGTCCAGGCCGCCGCCCACGCCGTTCGCAGTGGTGACAGCCATGGCAGCGGCTCCTCGATCAACCTCTCAGAAAGCGACTGAGCATGTTCAAACGACCGTCCACGCACTACGGCAAATCCCCACAACCCGAGACGCCCTACCAACGCGCTGCCCAGGTCTGGGACGAGCGCATCGGTTCGGCTCGCGTGCAGGCGCGCAATTGGCGCACCATGGCCTTCGGTTCCCTGGCGCTCGCCGCGGGCTTCTCCGCAGCACTCGTCTGGCAATCCGCGAACGGCTCGATCGTGCCCTGGGTGGTGCAGGTCGATCGTCTCGGCCAGGCCCAGGCCGTCGCCCCTGCGGTCGGCGACTATCAGCCGAACGATCCGCAGATCGCCTTCTACCTGGCGCACTTCATCGAACAGGTGAGGTCGATCCCCGCTGATCCGGTCATCGTGCGGCAGAATTGGCTGCGCGCCTATGACTTCGCGACGCAGGGCGGGGCGCTGGCGCTCAACGACTATGCGCGCGCCAATGACCCGTTCACCAAGGTCGGCAAGCAGCAGGTCGCCGTCGACGTGTCGTCGGTCATTCGCGCATCGCCCGTGAGCTTCCGCATCGCCTGGGTCGAACGCCGCTATCAGGATGGCTCACTCGCTTCCACGGAGCGCTGGTCCGCCATTCTCACCATTGTCGTGCAGCCACCGCGCGACGCCGACGCGCTGAGGAAGAACCCGCTTGGCATCTACATCAACGCCATCAACTGGTCGAAGGAGCTTGGACAATGACGCCCGCATCCTGCAAAGCCGCCCCCTGGGGGCGTCCGATTTTCCTCATCCACGCAATGCCGGCCTTCCGCAAAATGGCCTTTCCAGCACTTCTGCTTGGCGCTTCGGCGCTTGCGGGCTGTGCCACCAGGCAGAAGCCGCCGGAGATCTCCTATGACGATCCGATCCCGGCCGTGCAGGCCGTCGATCCGCCCCCGCCCGTCAAGGTGGTAGAACTGTCCAAGCCGCTGCCGCTTCCCGGCCAGTTGAAGCCGGTGGGCAAGGACGCAAAGCCGGAGCCGGAACCGACCGATCCGGCCGCGCGGGTGAACCTGGCCAATGCGGCCGCGCGGGTCCAGCCTGTGCGCAACGGCTTCATCAACTCGATGCAGGTCTATCCGTTCGTCGATGGCGCGCTCTACCAGGTCTATGCCTCGCCGGGGCAGATCACCGACATCGCGCTTCAGCCCGGCGAGCAGCTCGTCGGCTCCGGTCCCGTCGCCGCCGGCGACACCGTGCGATGGATCATCGGCGACACCGAGAGCGGTACGGGCGGGGCCAAGCAAGTTCACATCCTCGTCAAGCCGACGCGCGCCGACCTTCTCACCAATCTCGTCATCAATACCGATCGGCGTACCTATCACATGGAACTGCGCTCGACGCCGTCGACCTATATGGCGTCGGTTTCCTGGCAATACCCGCAGGACCAACTTATCGCCTTGCGCAGGCAGAACCAGCAGGCTGAGGCTGCACAGCCGGTCTCGACAGGCATCGATCTTTCTCGCGTCAATTTCCGCTACGACGTGACTGGCGATCGCGCACCATGGCGGCCGCTGCGCGCCTTCGACGATGGCAAGCAGGTGTTCATCGAGTTCCCGCGCGGCATCGGCCAGGGCGAGATGCCGCCACTCTTCGTGGTCGGGCCAGAAGGCGACACGTCCGAGCTGGTCAACTATCGCGTGCGCGGCAATTACATGATCGTCGACCGGCTGTTTGCCGCCGCCGAGTTGCGCTTCGGCGCAGGCAAGAACCAGCAGCGCATCCGCATCTCCCGCACCGATGGGGTGCGGAGGAGTCGATTTTCATGGATGCGTGGCCCTGGTGAGACCCTGCCAGCGACGAACCTCCGAACGGAGAGGGGAGGGCCGTCATCATGAGCGACAAAATGGATCCCGGGAAGGAAGAAGGCCGGAGGCCGGTGAATGACGCCGGGCCGGAGGCACCGGCCGAGGATGACGCCCGGCCGTTGACAGGCGATCCGGCCGCGGCCATGCGGCTGCGCGCGGAGCCGCCGCGCGTAACACGTCTGTCCCGCAAGGCGCTGGCCGCATTGGGGCTCACCGCAAGCCTCACTGTAGGCGGGACGCTGATTTACGCGCTTCAGAACCGTCAGCAAGGCCAGGGTCAGGAGCTGTATTCAACCGACAATCGTTCGACACCCGATGGGCTTGCCGGCTTGCCGAAGGACTATGCAGGCGTTCCGAAGCTTGGCCCACCGCTTCCCGGAGATCTCGGCCGCCCGATCCTCAACGCGCAAAATGGCGGCCCCGCGCCATCGGCAGGCCCCGTTGGACCGGACCCTGAGCAGCAGCGCCGGGAGCAGGAACTGGAAGCGGCAAGGACCGCGCGTCTGTTCGCGTCCACGCAAACGCGGCCCGCAAGTGACGCGACGGCCGCTCAGCCTGGAACAGGCACGACAGGCACCCCGTCACAGACCGACCTCGCCAGCCTTGGCCTCGCGCCGCAGCCGCCGACGCCCTCGGCGCAGGACCGGCAGCTCGCGTTCCTCGATCAGCCACCGGACAAGCGCACGGTCTCGCCGGATCGTGTTGCGGCGCCGGCGTCGAAGAACGTCCTGCAGGCGGGCGCCGTCATCGCAGCCGCCCTCATCACCGGCATTCGCTCCGATCTGCCGGGTCAGATCACCGCGCAGGTAACAGAGAATGTCTATGACAGCCCCACCGGCCACATCCTTCTCATTCCGCAGGGGACGCGCCTCATCGGCCAGTATGACAATGGCGTCGGCTTCGGCCAGCGTCGCGTGTTGCTGGTATGGACCAGACTGGTTTTTCCAGACGGCCGCTCCATCGTTCTGGAACGTGAGCCTGGAGCGGACGCGGAAGGCTATGCTGGCCTCGAGGATGGCGTCGACTATCACTGGGGCGAGTTGTTCAAGGCTGCAGCACTTTCCACGGTTCTGAGCATCGGGGCGCAGGCAGGCTCATCAGGCCAGGAGAGCGACATCATGCGCGCTCTGCGCCAGGGTGCGTCCGACAGCATCAGCCAGACAGGCCAGCAGATCGTCCAGCGGCAGCTCAATATAGCGCCGACACTCACCATCCGACCGGGATACCCGGTGCGCGTCATCGTCACGCGCGATCTCATGCTCGAACCTTACGGAAGCTGAAATGGCGAAGCTGAAACTGGGGTCAATCGCTGACGACAAGCCGGTCAAGGTCATGGTGGAGCTTCCCGCGGCATTGCACCGTGACCTGACCGCTTATGCCGAGATACTCGGCCGCGAAGCGGGGCAACGGCCCGCCGATGCGCCGCGCCTCATCGTCGCGATGTTGGAGCGGTTCATTGCGACGGATCGGGGCTTTGCCAGGGCAAAGCGTTCGGAGGGTGGTTGAGGGCCGGACGACTGAAGTCGAACCGCGTTAGTCGCGCCTCCGAGTCATGGCGTGACTTCAGAAATCGCGCCGCGGCGTTCCGAACGTCCTGTATCGACAGGGGTAGTCCTGGGTCGCGTTGCTGCCACCATGTTTCTTGCGGTCCCAACCAGCCGCAAAAGCGCGCGTTTTGGGTTCGATTCCAGCCACACTGCCTTGATCGAACTGACGCTGCTCTGGCCACTGATCGGTTTCCACACCGTGGCGTCGATGGCGACTGTCCTGGCAAAACCCTCGCCCGCCAGAGCCACGCCTTGACCGAGTTGCACCTTGAGGATGACCGTTGCTTCGCTGGCGCGACATATCTGGACAGTGGGGCCACCATTCGCAGCGATGTGCTCCAGCAAACGCAGGTCCCGGGAGGATTCGCCTGAAACCAGCAGACACGTATCTGCAAGATCTGCCCATGTAACCGCAGCCCTTTCAGCAAGCGGATGGTAACAGGGCAGGAGAACGAACAAGCGCTCGTATGCAAATATCTCGCTACGGCATAAAGCGGCGTTCTCAAGCCCGTGCGTGAAGACGATGTCGAGGCGCCGGCGGCGTATAGCCGCCAGGCACTGTTCGAGTGGAACGTCTTCGATCACGACGCACACGTCCGGATGCAAATGGCCAAAACGATCGATGAGACGTGCCACGAACGTGCGCCCCATCTGGGCGCATAACCCTATTCTGATCGTTTTGGCATCCTGGTGACCGCGACTACCTGCAGCCAATGCATCCTGCAAGCCTTCATAATGGGCCCGGACAAGATCGACCCAGGCCCGGCCTGCCTCGGTCAGCCGAACGCCATGGACGTCGCGGTCAAACAACTGCATGTCGAGCAACTGCTCAAGAGCAACGATGTTGCGGCTTACACAGGATTCCCTCACTCTGAGGACTCTTGCGGCCTGCCTGAGGCTACCATGATCGACAGCTGCGAAGACATGGTCCAAACGGCGGAGCGTGTTGTCGACCTGTCTCAAAGCGCAGGAGCCTATTCCTGCGCGGCGGGGACGCTAACGGGCAGGGGCGGACACAAGCTCGTTTCGTAGACGTACTCGTGCGGAATGGCCGGAGTGGCCATCTGGGAAAGGTACCGGTTTAGGTTTTCCTCGCTGTTGCTCGCCGCGAGGCTACAGAAATTTCCGCTGTTCCACGTCATGGAGCAGTAGCTGAAATGTGCGCGTATTGCGCCAGCCATCTCAGCCAAAGTCACCTCATTGCCGAACATCGTATCCAGAACGAGGGTCTGCTTCTTCTCGATTTCGTCTGGGGGAAAATAGCGCGCCTTGAAACCAAAATCCTTCTGGTATTCGCGACGCCTGTAGTCCGGCTCCTCGGTTGCCCGGAACTTCTCGACGAAGACGAAGATTCCGTCCGCCTTGAGGTGCTGGGTCACGAACTCGATCTGTCCCGTTCTGTTGGGCGAGTACATCTGGAAGGTCGTATCTTCGAGAATGATATCGAACCCGTGAGCGAAGTTTGCCAGTCGCGGATCTGAACGCAGGACGTCCTTCGTCAAATGATGAAAGGGGCCGACGAAAAAGTCTGCGTTCGGCGGTTCGCCATAAGCCATGAAGCATTTGTAATTCTCCGCGTTCGGGCTGCACGACAGTGTGCGTATCTGTCCCTCCGACAGTTCGGACAGTGTTCTCGCCATCGTGCCTTCCGCTGTTCCAAGGCTGTATAGGGAAAGCGGAGCGCCGCGGTGCCGGACGTATTTCAGCACTGCGTAGGCCATCCGGCACTCTTCCTCCAATCTGTAGGGAATGCTGCCGTGATAGTGCTGGTCGAAAAAACCTTGTCGTGCCGCATGCAGGCTGACCAGGTCGCGCAGCAGTTCATCGCCCGGCAGAAGGCGGGCGTCGGCGACGGGCTTGCGGATTGGCATCCCGCTCTTGCCAGCGGCGGTCGCGGCAAAAAAGCCGGCTAGTCCGTTGATCCGTGGGCCATGGTCGCACTCAGCCAGAAAGTCGTCGAGTCCACGCATCGCAGTATGCCTCCAGCACCGTTCCATTGGTGAGATGCCGATACGTCGATGGGGGAAATTCCACTAAGATAAGTGTAGTCTAATATTTCGCCGGGCTCAAGTATTGGCTGAGCCAACTGGTAGGCCTGCCGGATACAGGCGGCTTTCACTCGTTTGCCATTTTTTCGCTAAAGTCACATCTTCTACCAATCCAGAGTTATTCGCGTGTTGTTCAGCAACCAATGGTTCGCCACATCATGCAACGACTGGCCACTCGCCAGTAAGGAGGCTGTGGATACGTGAATACTCTTGCCCTTGACCCGACCGAGAATCGCCGTTCACGGCACCAATCGCTTGCCCACAAGTATGAGAATTGGGGGAGCGTGCGGGCGGACGTGGTCAAAAGAACCGGGCTTGAGCGCCAGGAGACAAGAATGCTCCAGCCAAACCATGTGTTCTTGATGAACCTGAAGGGCACGGCGTGCCGCGGAGAAGACATTGTGGATGGGCGCCGGATTGCCTTTTTGCCGCGCCGGGCCGGTTCGATAATCTTCATGCCTGCCGGCAGTGATTGGAATGGATGGGACGAGGGGGAAGCGACCGCTTCCTACCTCCTGGTCTCCATTGAAAAAGGGTTCGCCGACGACGTGTTTGCGGGAATGGCTCGCCATCGCCCGGCAGTGCTGCCGCCTTCGATCGGATTTCGGGACGGCACTGTCGAGTTGGCGTTGCAGAGGATTGCCTTGGAGCTCAAGCAGCCTGACCCCATCAGCGCAACGATGGTGGAGTGCCAGGCCACTCAATTGCTCGGGCAAATGTTCAGGTTGACCGGCTTCCATCAGGAGCCGGCAAAAGGCGGTTTGTCATCGTTCGATCTCAAGCGAGCGGTGGAAATGATCGGGGCGTTGTCGGGCGGCAGACCTACGCTCGCCGATCTGGCAAAAGAAATTGGGGTTAGCCGGTTCCATTTCTGGAGGGCCTTCAAGCAATCGACGGGCATGACGCCGCATGCGTTCATCGCGCAGCGACGGTTGGAGCAATCCGCGGACATGCTGCGATCGACCAATTTGTCGGCGACGGAAATCGCGATGGAATGTGGTTTCGGCAGCTCGAGCCATTTCACGACCGCCTTTAAGCGGGCCTTCGGCGCGGCCCCCACGGAATTTCGTCGTAAGTGCAGAATCTAGGCCGCCGCTTGTCGGTTCTCAGCAAGTATCGGAAAACCCCAACATCACAGTAAAGCAGGCTTGGCGGAAGTAGGTATCCATCGGCGGTCTGCCCGGATACGCCGCTCATGTCAAACCTGGTTCAAATTCATCATGGCAAAGGACGGGCCGACCGGTCCAATCCTTTCGGATTCTTGGCCAGCACGCTATCAGCGGCTGTTGCCCGAAACGGCTACTACATCGCCTCCGCCTGGATTCTCGTCGAGCGAGGATACGGAACTGCCGGCGTGGCGACGTTTCTTGCGATCGTCAGCGTTGTCGAATTCATCGCGAGCCCTTTGGCCGGCGTAGCGGCGGATCGATTTGACAGGCGATGCCTGAACGTTGCGGCAGACCTCAGCCGCTTCGTCGTTATGCTGGCTACCGCTTGCGCGCTTCTCTACATGGACGTGTTTCTGATCATCTGCCTGTCAGCGGCCCTGTTTTCGTTTTGCGATCGTGTCGCGCTTACGAGCTCTCAATCATTGATCCCCGTGATAGCTGACGGCCCCAATCTTGTAGCCACGAATTCCGCCGTCTTCTTCGTCATGCAGTTCGGCAATCTCGGCGCAGCTCTGCTTGCAGGGCCTTTGCTGCATGAGCGCTCCCCAGCCCTGCCATTCACCGTACTCGCTGCCTTCTTCCTGTTTTCAGCGGGCTCCCTAGCCTTGATGCGGCTGGAACCGGTTTCGCGCGATGTCCGCATCGCCAATATCCCTGCAGCGGAAATCGATCCGAGCCTGCGTCGTCTCAATGTCGTCTACGCGCTTCTCTATACAAGCGCGGTGCTCGTCAGCGTCATGGGATCGAGTTTCGTCTTCCAGGAGCAGAAGGGTACTGCCGTGGATTTCGGCTACCTCGAGGCTGCATGGTCGGCGGGCTCACTGATCGGTGCGGTCTCTCTATTCCGGATTGAAAGAGCGACGAGTAGCCACGCGCGGCATCTCATGCTTTTGGGCTTAACGGCGCTGGTCCTCATGGCGCTGACATCTCTGCGCACGCCCTGGACAGTGATCCTTTTTGCCGCGCTCGGATTTCTATACAATCTTGGACGCGTCAGCGTTGAAGTCACATTGCAGTCGTGTGTGTCAGATTATCTGTTGGGCCGGGCAAAAGGCATTATGCACAGTGTGGCCGTGGCGCTCGGATTAATCGTCTTCGGCGTTGCCGCCGCTGTAGGAAATCGAGCATTTCCTTCGACGATTTTCTTCGGCTTCGGAGTGGTGCTCCTCATCAGTGTTTCGTGTTTGAGCGTCAGTGTAATTCAGACACAAGAAAAAGGTGAATCGTGAGGTGGAAGAGCTAGCAGCAGGCGTAGATGCAAAACAGGCAGTCCTGGGATCGCTGACGGCACTCTACCCCTGGATGAGCCCATACCATTCCCGGCCGATCCGCGATTATGCGTTTCGCCTGTTTACGGCGCCGGCTTCGGTTCCCATGCCAGAAATCCGCCTCCGAGCCTTCACCAAACTACTCGACATCATCAGGAAGGCAGCGACACGAAACGGGTTGTCTGCCGATACCGCCTTGGAAATCTGCAGGGATTTCGAAAGGCGCCGCGTGTTGCAGACAGGCCCCCATTTGTTTCTCCTCATGGAGCCGGAAGCCTATTACACGCATATCTTCAGCCTCCTTGGTCTCTCGGCGCATGGCTGTTCGACCTATGTTTCCTACGCCGTTTCGACGGTGAACCTCGTTGAAAAGCCACGCAAGGGACCAGGCTGGCTCACCGTTGACGGGAGGTCGGTCAACGTCTTTGGCCTGAGCCGAAGCCGGATGATCGGATACAGCCTGCTAGCCGGGCCGGGACCCTATAGGTTCGAGTTGTTGCCGAGGGAGCCGAACACTGAGGGAGACGCGCTCACGTTGCTTCGTAGCCTTCTGCCGAAGACGCAATTCGAGCGGCCGGCCCATGCCATCAAGGCAGCCAATTTGATCCTTTGGCCAAAAATGTTCGGAGGCCACTTTGCCTTCCTGCAGATCGACGACGAGGACATCGCCGACTTGGTGGCCGACCATCTGTCGGACGAAAATTCCTGGCTACGCATGAGACTGCTGGAAGACCCGAAGTTCGCCTCCAATATTCTTGCCGGCCTCGACGGGCTCGCGTCCGGCCCCTGGAGTGGCTGGCTCGCGCGCGGTACTGATTTCTTCTGGCTCTATGAAAATGGCAAACGCCTTCCGCTGCGTCTGATCGCCGGAGAACTCATCGATCCAGCGACCGGTATCAAGGTGGCGTGCTTCACAGCCCCCGACATCCTCGAACGGCTGGCAAACCGCAGCCTTGTCCCGAATCTTCTGCTGATGTTTCTGGTTTTGTCGATCCTGCCCGGCGTGCGCGCGCTTGGAGGCAGCTATCAGCCGATCTACTATCCCCTGATGCGCTATGTGGTCTGCCGGGCGCTCGAGGCCGCAGGCGTGGATGAGGATCTTCGGCAGGCTCTCGCAACCGACGACGTACCGGGTGCTTGGGGACATCGGGTAATTGAGTGTGATGATGATCCGCTCAAATTGTTCCTTGATGGCAGGAACGGCGGGATAAGCGATCTTATCGACCGTTTGGGCGACATTTCCTTCGCCGAGGCATGTGGAAGCATGAAAGGCTTCGTGACTGATCCGTCATGGCATGAACTTCACAGCCGGCTGCGGCAGGGGTTAGTCACGCCGGCCGACGAGGAATGGGCCTTTTCCTGACGATGCTCCATCCATATCCCAAAAGATCGCTCGCTTAACTGGCACGTTTGCCGCCATTATGGATGGAGGCACCTGTCGATGCAACGAACATTTCGGCGGCAAAGGGTCAGCCTTGACGACCCTGGGGCCGCAGGCCTCCCCTTAATAAGTAGAAGCTCAGCCGTCAGGCTGTCGCAATTTGCGCGACGAATCGACGCCGGACGGCCGAGACGAATGGCTCGGTTTACCAGCGCCCGGTCGGCGGAGCCGCCGAGCGAAAACCAGACCAGATTCCCAACAAGGCGCTCTGCTATGATTGTGAGATGGAAGAGATTCTCGCAATCACTAAAAAATATGATGCCGCGTATGTCCAGTACGGGCTGGACTCTCTGGACGGGATCAACCGCTTTGCCCTTGTCTTCTACAAAGACGTCGCTGAAATCTATGATTGCCTGACACGCATTCGGAACATCGAACGCAATCCGACCGGCTTCTCAATCGACGATGCGCCAATTCTCGGACTACTCGTACGAGTGTGGAAACTGCTGAAAGAAATTATCCGCTACTATGAGGTGGACAATGCCGAGTTCATTAGTGTCCTGGAGCGGCCTCTGATCGAAGGGACGGTGACGGCTACGTATCTTCTTACCAACGATGCAGGGGTGATCGAGGACTATCGCAAATGTTCATATAAGGACCGTCTTCGCATCCTGCGCGAACTCGAAAGCGGATCTACGTTCTTTGAGACGAACGCTGGAAAACGGTTGCTCAAATCCGTTCGTAAAAAGATGGACTTTGAGGGTTTGACCTCGAACGACTTTGACGCGCAGAAGCGGAACCGCTGGAGGATACAAGGCAAGACGTTCTTCGATATTTTTGCTGAGGTCGAGCAAGCTGATCTTTATGCAGCCACCTACGGTATGATGTCTGAGTCGATCCATGGATCATGGAATGATTCCATGGATTGGTGTTTGCGCAAGAATGATGACGGGAGTTTCTCGGCATTTCCTTTTCATCATCCCGCCGACATTCGATACGTCACCCCAACTCTGCAATTCACCACCAAGCCTTTCAGATTTTGGCTTCAGAGGATTGAGGCCTACGATGAAAATCTCGGCAACCTGTTGGACTGGATCGAACGCGTCAACACGGCTCTGTTCTTCAAATTCGATCAAGTTTTTGACGAATAGCGCTCGGGGCTAACGGTGCAAGTCGTCTACCTCGATCAGAACAAGTGGATTGAATTGGCGCGGGCCGTAAAACGTCCCGACGACTACCCAAATCTGCAATCGCTTCCGGGTCGTTTGCGCCAGGAGGTTGATGCAGGACGGCTGAGGCTACCTCTGACCTTCTCGAACATCTATGAAACACACAAAATCAATAACCCGGAGAGGCGGGCTGACCTTGCGTTTATGCAGGCTTTTCTGAGCAGGGGCTTTGTCTTTCGCGGGCGGCTATTGCGTCGACAACTCGAAATCAGACAGACGATCGCGAAACTGCTGGAGATCGCGCTCGATCCACCCGACGGAGATTGGTTTCTTTCAACCGTGTTCTTCGAAGGGGCAGCCGAATGGGGAGCTTTCGGCCAGCACGTCGGGATTTCGGAAAGATTCATCGAATTCATCCGCGCAAAGCCGGCCGAATCCCTCTACGCGTATCTCATTAGGACGCCTGACGATGTGAGAACCGCAGCGGTAAGGCGATTCTCAGCCGGATCAGAGCGGCTCCGCGCGATGGTCGAAGACCGCCGCGAGAGGCATGCCAACGAACCGCTTTCCATGCGGCGCAAAATTTACAGCGCGCTGATGATGATCGAAGACATTGATCTTATTTTAGCGCAGGCGGGCAACGTCGGTGCTGCCTGGAAACAGGTGGCTGACATCGGCAGCAGCAATGCGCGCCGCATAATGAACGACGTGCCTGCCTATTACATTGAACGAGAGATCGCCGTTCGCCTCGAAGCGCAAAACCGGCCCATTGAGGAAAACGATTTTCGAGATATGCAGTCGTTTTGCGCCGTCATCCCGTATGCGAATTTGGTGATAGGCGAGAACCAATTTGTGAGCTTGGCTCGGCAGGCTGGGCTCGATCAGAAATACGGCACGCGCCTCGCAACAAATCTTTCGGCATTGGTGGAAACCGTGGATGGGTGGAGCTCTTCGTCCTAGCCTAAAAACTGACGCCTCGCCGATAGGGCGGTCGGCGCATGTACTATTGGCTGTTTCCGAAGCAGTCATTCGCTGCATAAGGTACCAATGCGAAACGGGCGGCAAGGAAGACTTTGATGCACCACGAATGGTGTATTTGCGTCGATGCCCAAACAGCTGCCAGTGAAGTGTGGTTGAGGAGTATGAGATTGAGCGCACCTTTCGACCCACGACTTGCCGGACCTCCGGTCCGGCATTCCCCAGCTCTTAGCGAAGACTCACAGGAACAATTTCCTGGCTTTGTTAAGCTCAGGCTTGGGCATGCCGACGTTGGGAGCATACTGCTCCCGGAACTTATGTTCGTTGAGAAGTCCGGCTGGCGCTTCTACCAGCCTAGCTTCTTCGGGCCGCCGATCCTCGGGTTCGACGTGGGGCCTAATATTCACGTCGCCCGTTTTTCTGTCGATGTCGGTAGTCCGCGTGCGACGGATCTGACGCGGCTGATTGTCGAGATCCGGGCCGACAATCTCGTCAGGCGCTATGAAGACGGCGCACAGCTCTATCGGTGCATGGTCGAGGGACCGAAGCGGCTGGCGCGTTTTGCGTCGGGGCGGTGTTGGCCTCGCCCGGACGACGACTTCGATCTTCGTCTACTCCACATCACTAATCCCAAGGCGTTCGCGGGCATAGTCGGCAGCCGCGAGCTGCGGTCGTCCCGGTGGAACCTGCAGGGCACTAGGGAGTTGGCCAATGTGGCCTATGTCTATCTGACCAGCCTACCAGCGATAGAAGTTGAGGAAGACCTACGCCGGATCGCCATGGCTTCTGATGGAGTTATCCGATTCCAGACGACCTCTAGCCGTCTGCATGAGGAGACCCTCGAACTGAAGGTCTACCGTGAGAGCACAAGCGGGCGAACCGCAAAGCTGCAGGTGAAAATAGCAAGCAATCTTCTCGCACCGCCGCATATGCTGATACATCGCCCAATGGGCGACCAAGCTTACTATGAGGTCGTCGGTCCAGAGATTTATCGGATAGGGGTTCGGCCCGGGAGCGCGCTCACATATGCCAACGGCGTTGCCACGATCGACGCCGGGACGTTGAAGCGCTTCGACAATGTTGTGGTGGGAGATGCCGCGAGCATCGAAGGGCTGGCCGCGCCCTATGACGAGGAGGAGACCAAGGAGGTCGTTCACGTCGAAAGGCTCGACGCTGGTCTCGATCTGTTCGAATTCTGGCAGAACAGTGATCAGGTCTCCACCCGACGTGCCGAGCCGCGTATTTTTTCGAGTTGATGTGACCCGTGTCGCTCTGAGAACCGAGACCCTTTTATCGCGCCAGCTTGAAAGGAGTCCTGATAGGCATGGCCCGTGCTGAGATCCTCGGATAAGCAGAAACTGGACTGAACAGAACTCGACACCCAACCAAGGACGTTCTCAATCCCTCGCAGCCTGGCGGTCTTTCAATTGCCGTGTCAGGCCGCGCAATATCAGAATGATCGCTTGATCGACGTGCGGTGTTGACGCCAAAACCAAATTCTCGTCGGCCGATAAACCATTGTTAAGGTCAGTTTTCTTAAACGCCCTAAAACGATTTCGCCCGTGCCATGGCCTAGGAACCCCTTTCTTAAGGACACCGATCTCCTCGGCGACATCGCGAGCACATCCGCCAAATCCACCCATTACATAGAGCGGTTGTTTAGCTTCGAGGGAATAGAGTGCTTCCTCGGCGATGCCAGGCATGTTTCCCCTGAACTTGTCTACACGGCCTCCCAGGATAATCCTCGCGTGTGTTTCGGCAATCATTCGATGCCGCATCGTCGCGAGCCCACGCGCCCACTGCGGCTCCGACGGCTGCTGGGGCTGGAGCTTGCGCCGCTCGTTCATACCCATCGCATTTCCATCGAGATCGAGCAGCCTGAGTTCGGCCGCGCCCTCAAGCTCCGCGGAAGCCTGGACGAGTTGCTCCGCTTGTTGATGGATATGAACCGGCCACGCGAGATAGTTGGTGACGGCGTGCCTTCCGCGCTTACGCGTGTCGCGGCCGTGGCGGGCAGCCAGCTCGAACAAAAGCTTGCTAAATCCACCGACGCGAAGGTCCCCACCATAAACCAAACTAGCCCCGAGAGCCAATGTATGCCTCGCGATTTCCGTCATCGCGTCGCGAAGATGTTCCCCTTGAAGACCTAGCGCAGCCATGTCAGGGCTGTCGGAGGTCGATACGGCGATCACCTTACCATCAAAGACTTCACGGTACGTCATCGCACCGCTCCCGCGAGCCATTCGGTAGCGCTCCTGAGCTGTAGGTTCGGCGCTATGTCGTGAAACAGGCGCTCCTCCTCGGCGCCCAGCGGAGGGTCCGGATAGACGATGACCGCTTGCTCCCCGTCATTGGCAGGAACCAAGTCGGCCAAGGAGATCAACTCAGGCGGCCTTGGGAGGAAGGTCACACCCGGCTTCGCATTCACACGCATTAGTTCCACCCGGCACTGCCACAAAAAGTCCCTCAGAATCTCGCCCAACAACGCGCGTATGACAACATCGACGCGGTTATCATTTTGTTCGTCCAGCCGTATGATCGGTACGTTTCCAAGATATGGAAAGCCCCGCTCGTCAATGTCGGAGATACAGTTTGCTATCACGAGAGGCCGGTTGTGTCGTTTCGCCTCAATTATCTCGCGTCGGCACCATTCCCTTGATGAGAATGAGTCCGTGTGGATCGCGATAACCGCGCTGACACCGATTTGAGCAAGTAGCACGTCCTGGAACTTCAGGCCCGGTGGAATGTCATAGACGTCGAAAAAGCTTCCAAGCCCATTCTGGGTCGTCAGCTTGACCCGTATCGCCTCCGCAACCCGGACACCCGCGTCATTCGCGTCATGTTTCGAGTGGCTCAAAAAGATCTCGACCTTCCGAAGGTAGCCTAGAAGAGCTTGGCTGCTTTCGTGGGGGCGTCGAAGATGTTCCAAATAGTGGCGGAGCATCCGGCAAAACTGGAACGTGAGGTGGCCGATGAGCGCTGCGGCGCGTTCCCCGAGATCATCGTTCCATTTGAACAGGGGTATGATTTGTTCGTCGAGCTGGAGCACTGGAACGATGTCCGGCTCCATAGCGACGGGAAATAGCCGAGTCGCCAAGCCCTTCGAGGCTGTCTGGTCAGCCAGCTCACGAAGGTAGTCCATCCAGACCGGATCGTCCGCGAGGTTCTTGTCCGCCAAAACGATGACGGCGGACGTCTCTGCCGTTGAAAAATCAATTGGAAGAGGTTTGTCGGAATTTTCGGCCATCGCGAACCTGTAGATAACGCTGATGCCGGTTCCGCCCGTGATCCTCTCGTAATTCTCTCTTCGAAAATGCTCGAACAAGAAACGCGCTATTTCATGCCCGAGCGCGAACTTGGGATGCCACACTATATAGATCACGATAAACGGTCGAGCAGTGTCAACCATGCGATGCCTTTCGCCTATCCTCCTCGCGGACGTTAGCTTGGATGACAGGGACTATAGTGCCACGCCGCGTCCCTTCCAACCTAGACGTTGGACATCAATTCTTCCGCATCAATAGCAATCGATGCTATAGCATCACCAACTGCTGGGGCGATTGCGAAAGGACGGGAAGTCCATAGAGTCCCTCAATCCCGGAAATGAAGTCGCTCTGGCCACCGTAACTCGGATGGCGCACCTGCATCGTATCGATCCCGAGATCTGCCAACGCAAATTGGGCGTCCCGCCCGACCGCCACGACCACTCGTGGTACAAGCTTCTCAAGCAGCCAGGCCAAAAGCGGGCGACAGGCATTGCGCTCGGCTCGAGTGTGACAGCGGTTCGTTTGAGGGTCGCCGGGTTCATGCGGATGCAGGGGAAAAACGTTCCAGAGGAAGACCGGGCGCTGAATACGATTCAGGGTTTGCCAGATCACAGTCGCCGTGCGCTCGGAGATGGCAGGGCCCCTGGTCGCGCGAGCAAGGGGCAGATCACCGTAGAGGGTGGAATGATCATTGAGATGCGCCTCGTCCGTTAGCGCGAGACCGGTGCGACGACCGCCGCGATAACCGAGGTCACGAGCGATCCAAATAGAGTCCACTTTCGATTCAATTGCCGCATCCAAAACAAGTTTTAGGTTTGTGCACCTGATGGCGGCAGCGTCGTCTCGATCGAACTCCCCGCAAGCATCAGCGTACGGATTGAAAGCGTCCTTAAATGAAAGTTCGGCCAGTGTCTCAACGAACTGGGCGGTGTTCATTGCGGTAGTTCCCCTATCGATAACGAACGCGTCTCTACATCAAGTTTGATGCGCCCACGACGGTTTTCTCGGAGAAAGCGAAACGCATAGTTCCCCTGAAGGATTGCGTCCTCCCACAGCCACAGAGGGGAAGAGTGAACCTCATATCCGCGAACGAACTGTCTGACGTGCTTGAGTAAGCTAAGACTGAGATCTCCGGGCTTCTGGTCAGCGAAAAAGTCGAAATCTTTGGCTATTCCGAAAACATAGGTGGCCACGCCTTCCTCAATGAGGGTGGCGCGTGCGCCATCCTCGCCCTCATCGACCCGCGACTTGCTTTTCCGCTTTCGTTTCAACAAGGCTCGTGTGACCGGTGACCAGCCGAGGACAGCGGCGTAGGCATAGTGAAAGACATCGTGGAACCGATAGTCGTCGGGTTGCATGATGTTGTCGGTCAGCCGATCCCCGATGAATAGGCCACGGTAGCTCTGTAGTACGTAGCGCTTGTCATTGCTGGCATCCCGCTCGTAAATGTCGATTTCGAGCGTGCGAGGTAATTGCTCATCCGCTGGAAAGTCCGCGTCGAACAGCGGGGGATAAGAGCGCTCGCGCGGCCAACGATCCTCGGCCTTCTGAAGGTTAGCGCGAGCGGCGGCCTCGAGAAGTACCTCGGATTCGTTGGCGGCCCGAACGAGTTGCTGAAGTACGGTCGCCAAGCGAGCCTGCAGGAGAGTTTTGTCGCCATGAGATCCATCGACGGCCGCCGCCAGCTCGCCCGTCGCGGCGGCCAAGCGCAGAAGCGTTTTCTCGAATTGAGCGCTTGGCGTGTTCAGGGGGAGAGCGTGTTGGGGTTGCAGCACGGCGAAGGGAAGATCAACCTCCGGTCCGGCGCCCGCCAAGGTTGCCAGCTTTATATCAGCGTGATCGGCGATTATGGCGAGATACCATAGGCTATCGCCTAGTTCCTCGAGGACGGTCTGTTCATATCCGATGATCGCCGCCTTGTCGCGCTGCCGCTTCTTCACCTCGCTCAGAAGGCTACCAACTTCGCCGACGAGTCCAAGGACGGGGAGGTCGAACCCGTTCCCTTTTCCCTTTGTCCGGTCACTTCGGGATGCCAGGCCTTGATACTCGTTCAATCCGAGATGGTCACCCGACATCAACTTCATCCTTCTCTTAAGCTCAACCACTCAAAGGGCGATCCCTGCAGGCCCCTAGACCCGATCGAATCGAGCCAAGCGACGAGCTTCTCCTCCAAGGCGTCATCATTGAATTTCGACCGGCCAATGCCTGCCTTACAGATATGTCTGCCGTCTTTGTCCTGAAGGTCGGCCGGAAATTCGGGACCTTCACCGCCAAAATAAACGAAGTCATCACTCAGAAGCACGCGGTCGACCTGAGTGTCGTTCGTGACATGCTTTGGGTTTGGGCTGCCGTCCGACTTGCTATGAAAGGAGTCACGCTGTGACCAACCATCCGCCGTTCGAAAATATATTGTTATCCCCCGCGCTTTGCTTGCGGCTACCGTTGCGGATCGGTTTCTTTGATTTGAAGCGCGGATCGGCGTCATACTCGTTGAATGTCAACGTCTCCGTGATCCTCATCGCGTGGACAATATGGCCACCACGGCGAACAGCCCGATCCGCGCTACCGCATCCAACAACCCAGTCCCCAATCTCGGCATGCTTCCGGATGGGATGTTTGCACGTAGCGAGAGAGCAAATCCCATAAAATGGATTTGGAGCGAACCCGCTGTCGAACCTGACGATGTACGAGTAAATGCTCATCATCTTGCCCCACAGGGGTGTCGGGTGATCGGAAGGATCGGAGCGGCATCGCCGTTTGGCATTTCTGTTTTGTCCTGGTCCTCAACAATCGCCTCAACTATGGAATTGCCGTGCCAGCCGACCATCGCGTCGTGATACTCCTTGAGGGCATCCGGTAATTCGCAACCTTGTTCTCCCTCACCCCAAACGCCAACAATCCGCTTGCCCAACTTTGCAGCATACTCAATTTCCCAATTCACCCATTCACTGTGGCGGGTATCGGCCGTGACGTAGACGATCAAGGTGCTGGCCCACTGGATCTGCGGCGCGAGGACAGAGGACTTGATATATTCTGGGCTTTCCGCGTTGTTTGGATTGCTTGAGTTTATCGAGGAATCTCGGATGGATAGGTTATGATTGGCGAGGATTTTTTTCAGCTTTGCCAAGCCATGATCATCTTCATGGATGTGGCTGATAAAGACGTTCTTTATGAAATTGGCCATTTCACTACTCACATTGCCGCAGGATAACCCGACAAGAAATCAATGCCCGGGGTCTCGTTTATCCGGGTTGCGGCTGCGGACCTCCGTAATCTCACCTTCTACGAATGCAATCGAGTCGGCGACCCTGCCACTATTGCTTATTGTACAAACTTTGTAACGTCCGCTCTCATGACCGGCGAGCCGAGCATAACTTAAGCGAAGCTGTTGCCAATAAACTAGGTCTTCCTTACGATTGATCGGGCTGTCACGATCAATGAGAAACGCGATCGCCGGCTTGATTTCCCCCCAAACGGTCTGTTCGGCCGCAACAAGGTCCATCAGGGCTTTATGCTCGCCGCCGCCGGTGCTTCCGTAAACAATAGTCGACCACCAAAACCGGTCGAGGACCACATTTTTTCCTTCTGCCAACCACGGTCTAATACGAGTCTCGATAACATCAATATGCGCCGCTATGTGGAGGGCTTGACGCGCGAGTTCCGACATCGCACCGATGCCAAAGTCTTCAGGGCTGTGATGGATGCGGTAAATGGTGTGACCAAGGGTTCCTTCCTCACGGCCAGGAAAGCTCAAAAATTCGAAACGGTCGCTCGCCAACTTATCTTTGAGTGCCTGTACTATCGTCGTTTTTCCGACGCCATCCGGCCCTTCGAATATAAACAGATTTCCCGCCATGAGGCTCCCCAAACAGTCGCGCCGAAGTTCAACCAGTGATATACATTCCGTCAACTATTCGGAGAAGTGAAATGTCGGGAAGGCGCCACGTTTTTATTAGTCACCATCATGCCGATGACGAACACGTCACGAAACTAACCGAGTCGCTCGCCCGCAAGGGATACGAGATCAGGAATAGCTCGATCAGGGCGAAGCCAGCGAACCAGGAGAGGCTGGATAAGGGTCTGGTCAGCGACAATGCGATCAGGCGCCTTCTGAGGATGAAAATGTCCTGGGCGTCGACCGTGATCGTCCTGATCGGAAAAGAAACCCATGCGCGCCCTTGGGTGAACTGGGAGATTCGGAAGGCGCACGAACTCGGAAAGCGTATCATTGGCGTATTTACCCGCGGGGGAACGGAGGCGGATATACCGCCCGCCTTCGAGGATTATGGTAGCGATCTCGTAAACTGGAATCCGGACGCGATCATCGACGCGGTGGAGGGCGCTGACCCAGATTTCCGTGACGCCGACGGGTCCTCGCGTACCCCTGTCCACACGTCCTCCACTTCGCGATGCTGATCCATGGCGGTCTACATGTATGTTGTGGCGCGCGACTTCGGTTTCGCCCCAAATCCTTTTCATGGCGTCTGCACGCTCGCGACCTGTAAGCCAGTTGTGAGGCGCAAGGCAAAAATTGGTGACTGGGTGATCGGAATGGGCGGCGCGAAACTCGATGCGGTGGGACGCTGCATTTTTGCGATGCAGGTCACCGGAGCCATGTCATTCAATGAATACTGGGCAGACCCAAGGTTTCGGGACAAACGACCTGTCCGCAACGGCAGTCGAGTGATGATGCTCGGCGACAATATTTATCACCAGGAGTACGGCGACTGGAGGCAACTTGACTCACATCATAGCCGGCCGAACGGATCCCCAGATCTTCACAATATTAGCGCGGACACTGGAGCCGACCGGGTTCTGATATCGGAGAAATTCTTCTATTTCGGTACGTCCGCGCCGGAAGTTCCGAAAGCAATCCTTGAGGAGATTCGATACACCAACTTGAGGGGACATCGAGTCTATCTGAACTATGAGTGTGAGGGGCTCCTCAACTGGCTTACGACTAGCCAATCCGCTTACCTGAACCGGGTCGTCGATGATCCCTTTCAATTCAAGCAAAGCGCGGCCCGTTATTCGGTAAGTGACGACAAGATTTTCGACTAGGCGCTGCCGAGAAGAGGCCGTTGCGGCCGATGGCACGGGGGCATCCACGCTACGCGGCCCGCGGGAATGCAGCTTTTAATTAGCTTTGTGACCGATGATGATCGGGCAGGTGAAAATGACGAGCGACACGATCCGATCAAAACTGGCGGAGCTATCTGCTACCGATATTTTCGGGGCGAATTTTCTGTCCGTTTTCGGCGACAGCAGTTGGAATAGTGACACCGCCAACCAAACGGCCGCTCATCAGTTTCGCGTAGAGCTAATTTCCCGTATCGCCACGGCCCGCCTCGCATATGGTAGTGGAACCGAGAAACGGGCGCTTGAAAGCGTGGCCGAGCTGTTTGGCAAGGCGCGAGCTATCACGGCAAACAATGTGGGATGTGGCACTTTCGAAATCCTCGTTTGGCATACCCTGAACGTGGAGGTTAGGCCGTTCACAGCGAAATGGCATCCCTTGAGTCGAAGCGGCGTTCTCGACGCGCTGGACTCTAGCGATGTGTTTCGCACCGAACTATACCAGATTCAGAACATCCTGCGTGTACTGGAGCGCGCGCTTGCGCTGCTCACGGGAACGAACGCTTCCTACGACCCGAGCCGATCCGCGAGCCCTGGGGTGGGCGAAAATCCGCCAAGGGAAGCTGAATGGCGACCAGCCGGTGGCCATGAAACCTATGGCGATCATGAGAGAGCGGCGGTCCAGCGCCGGAGGGAGCGATATGGAGTGTCCCATGGAGACTGGGCAGCGGGAATCGCGCTGTCCGGAGGCGGAATACGTAGTGCTACCTTCTCGCTTGGGGTCCTCGCCGCGCTTTCACGCAAGAACCTGTTGCCACAGTTCGATTATCTGTCGACGGTATCCGGGGGCGGATACGCAGGATGCTTCCTTACTTCGCTGCTAGGTACTTCCAACCCTGACGAAGGGTTTGGCCTGCTATCCGATCAAGAGCCTTTCAAGCGGACGGAACGAGAATCCGACCATTTGGCACGCGTCAGGCAGCGGGCAAGCTTCCTTTCCGCGGGTTTCGTCGAGCGATTGCTCCTGGTAATGCGCTCAACGTACGGCGTGTTCGTGAACGCAGTCCTGGCACTTAGCGTGATAGCCTTCGTAGCGGCCGTCGAATTGGTTGGCCGAACGGGCCTACAGCTTCTCGGTGTGCCGACATGGCTGGGATGGGCGTGCCCGATCTTCGCCTTGGTCCTTTTGAGCAATGTCTCCCGGCAAGAACGGCTGCAGCTGAGCGAACTGACAGTCTGGCATCTAAGTCTAGGACTCCTGTTTTGCTTTCCGCTGCTTTGGATTGCCTTCGGAGCCTTCCACGTCGGGATCACGCGTCTTACCGGAAATTTTGCGCTCGTTGCTGAAGTCGGCCCATTGTTAGCAACGCTTCTCGTGACCGCGACCGCGATCGCTATCCTGGGATCAATTTTCGCGGTGTTCGCGCGGGCGCGATCAATGGTCATTCCCGTGGTTACCGGAGCCTTTCTCCTGCTTGCCGAGCACGCCTTCTACGCATCGTTTGAGGGCCAAGACCTTGAAGAGACACTTCTCATTCTGGCGATTATGGCCGTTGCCATTGGCCTTCTCTGGTGCCTTGTCGATGTGAATGAAACCTCGCTTTATCGATACTATCGCTCGAAGCTGGCGACCGCGTTCATACCTACAGGCGGGACCAATGTTTCGCCCAGGTTGAGCGAGTTCGAGCCGGATCTATCCTTTTATCCGATCATTAATTGCGCGCTCAATGCGCCAGGATCAGACGACCCCAAAATGCGAGGCCGTCTTTCCGACGTGTTTACATTCACGCCACTAATGACCGGCAGTAATCTTGTGGGGTATCAAGACACCAAAGCGTGGGAGGACCTAAATCCCAAGCTTGATCTCGCGGCGGCCATGGCTCTGTCAGGTGCGGCCGTCTCTCCTCAGATGGGGTTGCGCACCACGAAGCAGGGCAGTTTCTGGCTGACACTTTTCAACATGCGCCTCAATGCCTGGCTGAGAAAGCCCGGGATAGCGGGCAACAACCAGGCGGCGCCGATCCGAGGGCGCTGGCGGCGGGATCCCGGCATCCAGTATCTGTTCCGCGAGCTCATGGCGAGCGCCAGTGAGCGACTCCCCTACGTCAACATCTCCGATGGCGGGCATATCGAGAATCTGGGTGTTTACGAGCTTCTGCGTCGACGTTGCAGATATATCGTCGCGGTCGACGGCGAGGCAGACCCCAAAATGACATTCCATGCACTCACCAACCTGCAGCGGCTCGCTTACATCGACATGGGGATTATGATCGACGCCGAACTTGACGAGATCCGGCTGCTCGATACTGGGTTTAGTCGTTCACACTTCCGCTTCTGCCGAATTCGCTACCCCACAGGAGACGCCAGGGAGCCGTGGGAAATCGGCTATCTGCTTTACGTGAAGCTCTCGCTCACAGGTAACGAGGGGGAGTTCCTGAGGAGGTATCGACTCGACGAGCCGTCGTTTCCGCATCACTCAACCCTCGATCAATTCTTCTCCGAGACTCAGTTCGAGGCCTATCGATCGTTGGGAGAGCACATTGGTGACAAGCTGTTCATGAAAGCCATCATTGGGGATCTTGAGACCGACTCGATCGGCGTCAAGGAGTGGATGCAGAAATACGCCGAAATCTTCGGCGAGATCCCGCCGACCTAAAAAATAGCTAAGTCATAGGGCGCGGTATTTCTGGACATGCCTGTGCTAGACAATCGCTCATTCTGAATGGATCCGAAATGCCGACAATTACCGAAGACCGTGCCCGAAGCCGCGCAAGACGCGTGACGACCTATAAATCCGCGCCGACAATCCTGAACGAGGCAACACGCGATTTCAGTTCTTCTAAGACGTACGATGTCTTCCTCAGCCACTCAACGAAGGATGCCGAGTTGGTTCTCGGGGTCAAACTTATCCTCGAGGACCACGGACGCTCGGTCTACGTGGATTGGCTCGAGGACCCAAACCTTGACCGGACAAATGTCACTCCAGGAACAGCTGAAACCCTGCGCAAAAGGATGCTGAGTTGCCTCTCGTTGATATATGTTCATAGCGGCAACTCCGCGGCGTCGAAGTGGATGCCGTGGGAGCTGGGATACTTTGACGGATACAAGGGCGCAGTCGCTATTCTTCCAGTGACGAAGAACGAGGAGACGTCGTTTTATGGTCAGGAATACCTCGGGATTTATCCCTGGATTGACGAAAACGCGCTATCGCTAAAGGAATTGAGGGTGCACCGCTCCGCATCTGACTATAAGAGTTTCCGAGAGTGGACCGGCAACGTGCAAGCGTTCAGGAAGACAGCTTAGGACGGCGCGCCGATGGCTCGGAGAACGTTCTTCTCATTCCATCATAATGAAGACAAGTGGCGCGCATGGAACGTGCGCAACAGCTGGGTTGTCCGTCCGCAAGATCAGATTGATCGTGGCTTCTTCGACAGCAGCGTGTTCGAGGCAGCTAAAAACGAGAGCCCCACCGCGCTCAAGAATTTCTTGCGCAATAGCTTGGACAACACGTCGGTGACCTGCGTACTTTCTGGAAGGCTCACGTGGCAGAGACGATGGGTCCGATACGAGATTGTTCGTAGCGTTCTGAAGGGGAATGGGCTGCTCACGGTTGACGTTGATGGCGTCAAGAACGTCGCGGGCGAGGTCGGCCTAGAGGGTGCGGATCCATTGGCGCAGGTGGGGCTCTACAAAACGTCGAGTGGCATTTTCTTCGCCGAATGGAAGAGCGGCAAATGGATAAAGTATGACGACTATACCCTGGCGGTCTCGGCAGGCGACCTCTGGTTCAAACCGCCGACCAGTGACACGGTTGTCGAAATCTCTAAGCATTATATTCGTTACAACTTCACGAAGCAAAACGGCCGCAAGAATATAGGTGGTTGGATCGAAATGGCGGCGGGTTTGGCTGGACGGTGACTTCCTGTGTGGCTCACGTGGCCTTCTTCACGTCCGAAGCCCGGACGTCGCGGGCTAACCAAGTGGTCGCGATCGCCAATAGGTCGCGAGCGGCTTATCAGGGTGAAATTAGTCTTTCACACTGAGCTCCCAATTTATTTTCGCTTTCGTGCAGGCTTATGCCTAGGCATGGGGGCTTTTGCAATCACGCCTCCGAAAACTGCCTGTCCGCTTCCGGCCCCAATTTCGGCCGCGCAATGGTGTGCATCGCGATGCAGCTATCCGCCGTTTTCGGCGTCTCGCGCTTTAACACCACGACGTTCTGCATACTCGATTAATGCGAGTTCAATGACGGCAGTTACCGAACGACGTTCGGTCGCCGCGAGTTGTTCAGCCAGAGCTAGCACAGATGGATCTAAACGCGTTGTGAATGGCTTTTTGGTCATTTTCGCTTTTCGGCTTGAACTTGGCGTCGAAAAAATGCATAAGTACGCACGTGCAATGCACATGCATCGCGTGTGCTGTGACCAATCGGAGTGCGGGAGCACTTGATCGGTCTGACCACAACCATGCTGTCAGGAGTTCGGATCATGGCTGATTCCGACAATACCACGACTTTGCCTTCCGTCCCGCACGGGGCTGTTTGCAGGGACTGCAGTTTTCGAAGGACGATGCTGAGTTGCCTTGGCCAGAGATCCGATCGGCCTTGGAGGATGTATTCGCATTAGCCTCAAACAGAGCCGAACCAGGTATTTCCATACGGGTTGGGCCAATCGGCTAACTTATAGAAAGCAGTCCGGATTATCTAACCCCTTCATCTAGTGGGATCGTATGTTTCCGCTAACTGGACATTCAAGCATGAGGATCTAAGAGCCGTACACCTTCTCCCTTTTGGCCAGCTGACAAGAATTCGACACCCGCTCTCGTCAGAGCCGCCTCAATGGCCTGCAAAGTGCTGATCCGGGAATCTACCTTGCCATTTTCCAACCGGGCCAGCGCATTCAGCGATACAATGGCCTTGTCAGCAAGTTCCTGCTGCGACCAACCAAGCAAAGCCCTTGCGGCTCGAATCTGTCGTGGACTGACCATGAGTCCACAATCGGCAGGCCGATTTTGTTTGCCACCTATAGGGTTATTTTGCACCCTATAAGGTATATTAATAGCGATCCGGCTTTCGGATCACATCGGCGCGAAGAGCCGGCACGTATGCGACAGACTCTGTCCGGAGTGGAGCATCGAAAGGCCTTGTTGAAACCGCAACGCTCCGTCCTCCTTCGGACGGGGCCGAAGCCAAAGATCGACAGTGACCCTCATCCCGCCGATCAGCATGTCGGCAGGCAGATTGCGACCGTTCGCGTCCAGTCCGACGTATCGCAAGCCCAGCTTGCCCGATCCATCGGCATCAGTTTCCAGCAGCTCCAGAAATACGAGAACGCGCGGAATCGCGTGAGCGCTTCGATGCTCTACGAAATCGCCAGCTCGCTCGGCGTTCCTGTCAGCCGCTTCTTCGAAGGCCTGCCGGGAAACGATGAGACCCGCGTCGAGGCGCGGCCCCTGCCGGTCGATGAGCGCCTGGATTTCATTGCCAGCGCGGAGGGTCGGCGCCTGATTGAGGGGCTAGTGAAACTTCCACCGCGTGTGCGCGGTCGCGTCTCGTCCCTGATCTCAGCGTTGGGGGAAGAACTGGCCCTGCTAGACACAAAGGCGGATAGCGAGACAGCCGGCGAATCCCCGCCGGCCGAATGCAAGACCGTCTGACGGCCGGTTGCGCTTGTCAGCCAAATTTTCGTGCAGCGGGCACGGCGATGCGGCCGCAAGTCGAGGACACTTCGATTTCGACGCCGAACGCCCGCGAGCGGGTCGCGAATCCCTCGAGGATGTCTCGCGCCGCGCTTCCAGTGACGGCGACGGGTACCAATCTGCCCGTTGCTGATCCGAGAGACTGGGCTTCCGCGCCGATCACGACGGGCAGGAGGTCTATTTCTGCGAGGTTTCCGCCCGCATCATAGCGGCACGCGGCGAGGATGCTTTGCCAGACTTCCGGTGGGTCCCATTCGGTTTCGTCGGGGTGGACGTGGAATAGGAAGTTTCCGAGGCCATAGAAGATCGGCGAGCCATTGTAGATTTCCACGGCCTGCAGCACCGGCGCGCCGTGGCTCACGAACAGGTTCGCGCCGGCGTCGATGCACATCCGCGCAAAGGTCTGCACCCAGCGCGGCACGTCCTGCCAACCTGGTTCCCAATGATGGTGGTGCAGATAGGCGATGACGAAATCGCCTTGTGCCGCGGCGTGCCGGATGGCGGCCAGATGGACACTCGCACTCCGCTGATCGACTTCGATGAGGCGGCCAAAATCGGCCGCCTGCGCGAATACGGTGCCGTAGAAATTGATCTCCTTGCCGGCCGACACCTCTACCGGGTCCTCCGGTTGCGCATAGTTGGCCAGTTCAAAGGGGGAGCTTTGCAAATGAGTGCCCAGCCTTGCCAATCTGCGGAAATGTCCGTCCGGCACGCCCATCTTGCGAACGGTGTTCAGACGATTGACGCCGGGCCGAGCCGGCCGGAAGGCCGTGCGGTCTTCGGCATACATGTTGGTCGGACCGGGGCCTGCATCCATCGCAAGAAGCGCGACCTCGCGCGCGCCCAGCCCGCGGCGGCCCGGTTTCCTCGCGTCAGTCTCGTCGGCCCCGATGCCGGCATGCAGGAAGCCGCGCGCTTCCACCTCCTCCAGCGTCGAGAGGATGCCGCCGGCGCCGAGATCGAAGGCGTGGTTGTTCGCGAGCGCGAGCGCGTTGAAACCGATGGCCTGCAATGCATCGAGCACCTCCGCCCTGGAATATCCGAAGTATTTGCCCTTGGTCGGCCACCCGCCGTGCTTGCCGAGGATTGTCGACTCGAAGTTGGTGAAGACGACGTCGCCTTGGCGCAGGAAGTCCGTAACCGCGATGAAGCGTTCGTCTTTGACGTCACGGATGTCGTGCTTGATCAGGGATTGGCCGGTAACGACCGCGCAGAACTGGTCTTTCATGGGGCTCGCCTTGAAGGAGGGGAGGGCGCCAGCGTTCCGGCCAGCGCCACGTCAATGTCGAAGTCGGTTGCCGCCTATTGCGAGAGGGCCGGTGAGATATCGCTCTTGAACCATTTCAGGCTCAGCGCCTTGATCGTTCCATCCTTGGTAGCCGCGTCGATAGCCGCGTTGAACTTGGCCAGCAACTCGGCATCGTCCTTGCGCATGCCGGCGCCGACGCCCGGTCCCCAGAGCCCACCCTTCAATTCCGGCCCGAAAAATACCGCATGCGAACCGGAAGGCGTTTCCAGAAAATCCCGCCAGGTGAAATAGTCGGCGAGGCCGCCGTCGATGCGACCCGCGGCAAGATCGAGCTTCATGTTGTCCAGGCTGTCATAACTGCGAATGGTCACGACATCGCCCAGGATTTCCTTCACGACGGCTTCCGAATTTGACGAGCGCAGGGCCCCGATCGCCTTGCCGGCGAGTTTCGATCTGAGGCGCTCGATGGTCGCCTTCTCCTTGTCGCCGATGGTCGAAAGGTTGACCTTTTCCTTGGTGTCGCCGGCGTCGAGACCCAGGTCCTTGCGCACCAGGAACTGGTTGAAGCCGGTGGCGTAGGGGATCGAGAACGCGATCGACTGCTTGCGTTTTTCCGTGATCGCCATGCCAGACATGATCACGTCGAACTTGCCGACAAGCAGTGCCGGGATGATCCCGTCCCAATCCTGCGGGACGAAGGTACATTTGATCTGGATGCGACGGCACAGCTCCTGTCCAACATCGATATCGTAGCCGTAGAGTTGACCGTTCGCGTCGGTGCCGTCCCAAGGCGGCGAGGCACCTTCAGAGGCGATCGAAATCACGCGCCCGCTTTCGGCGCCGGCGGGGAATGCCGACATCAGGGATGCGATAGAAAAAGCAATAGCCAGGGGTATGCGCATGATGCACCTCTTCGTTGGTTTGGATGGAAAGGGGAGCCCAGAACCTGCGGCGTCAGGGCAGGGGCGTCGTGATCTCTGGGTCAGGTAGGGCGGGGCGCAATCGCGCCTTTCGTCGACGCACCGGATGGCCGTCGGTCGACAGCCATCGCTCCAGCAACTGGATCGCTTTCACCGCGATCGAGGTGAGCGATAGGTAGATCGCTCCGGCGACGATGAAGATCTCGTACGGCGCGAACGTGGTCGACACCATCTGTCTCGCCATGCCGGTGATCTCGAGCAGCGTCACGGTGCTCGCGAGCGACGAGCCCTTGATCATCCCGACGATCTCGTTGCCGTAGGCCGGGAGCGATATCCTGAAAGCGATCGGGAAGGTGACCAGGCGAGCGATCTGGAAGCGTTTCAAGCCGAGAGACGTGGCCGCTTCGGTGACACCCTTAGGCACGGACTGGAGACCACGGCACAGGATCTCGGTGGTGTGTGCCGCGCTGTTCAGCGAAAATGTCAGAAGGGCGCACCAAAAAGGATCCCGCAGGATCACCCAGAAGACGCTGGTTCGCACCGCCTCGATCTGAGCGAGGCCGTAATAGAGCAGGAAGAGCTGAACGAGCATCGGCGTGCCGCGAATGACATAGGTGTATGCCAGCACCGAGAGCGAAAGACCGGGACCTCCAAAAGCGCGCATGAAGGCCAGCGGCACGGACAGAAGGAACCCGGCCGTCAGCGACAGGACCGTCAGGGTCAAGGTGAGGCCGACACCCGAAGGCAGGACCACCATTGCGTCAAGCATCAAGCCGAGGTTCATGGGTCGCTCCCTCCTACCGGCCGAGTGCCGAATAGCGCCGCTCAGCCAGCCGGATCGACAGCAGCGTGACGGTGGTCAGCGAGAGGTAGAGAGCGGAGGCCGCAAGGTAGAAGGTCAATGGTGCGCGCAAGGATCCGGCCCCCAGATACGCAACGCGCATGATGTCGGTCAGGCCGACGATCGAAACCAGCGCGGTATCCTTGAAGAGCGAAATCCAGAGATTGCCATAGGCAGGCAGCGCCAACCGCAGCATCTGAGGTCCGATGACGAACACCCAGCGCTGCCAGGCGTTCAGGCCAAGCGACTTTGCCGCTTCGGTTTGACCCGCAGGCACCGCCGCAATCGCGCCGCGAAACACTTCGGTCGCATAACCGCTGAAAACGACCGAGAGCGCGATAACGCCTGCGGTGAATGCGTTCACCTCGACATACCGGCCGGCGATCTTGCTAGCGAGCGTGGTTCCGCCGAAGTAGATGAGCAGGATAATCAGAAGTTCTGGTACACCACGGACGACTGTGGTGTAGGCGGTCACGACCGCGTTGAGGCGCGGTTTTGCCGTGCCCTTCGAAATCGCCAAAAACAACCCAAATGCCGTACCAAGGCAGCCGCTGACAAGGGCCAGGCTGATGGTCACGGTGAGTGCGACAACAAACTGAGTAGTAAAACCACCCATCGGGCGCTTTCCTCGACTCGCAATTACCGCAGGATTCGCCGGTCTTTATCGCTAAGACCAAGTCGTATAACCCAAGGTTGTGAATTTTTATATTGGTAATTTGGAGTTAATTTGAGATATTGGCTAATCCTAGCGCCAGAAATTACATACTCAATCTATAATTTTTATTTTTTTATCTATAACGCGCCGTTATATACTGAGGTGGTTCGGTGCTCCTCAGGATGGCGATTTCTGCTTCCCGGGTGGTTATCAGGGAAAGGCGCGCAGGGAATGGAGTTGTTGCAGAGCGACCTCAAGCTTCGTCAACTGAAGGTCTTCCGAGAAGTCTTGCGGGCCGGATCGACAAGGCGAGCGGCGGCAGCGCTCGGGATAAGCCAGCCGGCCGTCAGTCAACATGTGAAGCAACTCGAGACCACGCTCGGCATCACACTCTTCAAAAGATCAGCCAACCGCATCGTCCCCTTGCAGGAAGCCTGGGAACTTCTGCGAAACGTAGAACTTGCCCTGACGTCGCTGGATCGCCTGGAAGCGTCGATCTTCGCTATGAAGAATGAGGAAAAGCAGCGGATTGCTATTGCCGCGCCATCTGTTTTCGGTTTCGTGACGTTGCCCAAGGTCGTGGCGATTATCCGCTCACAGACCGCTTCGAATGTGCGGTCGATTTCGGGTAGCTACGACCAGATCGGGGAGCACATCCTGGCCGGGCGCGCAGATCTCGGAATCTCGAGACTGCCGCTGGACCCAAGTCTGTTTGAATGGGCGCCGCTTGGGTCAGCTCGCAACGTATGCATCTTCCATCCCGACCACCGCTTTTCAAAACAGACCTGTGTCGAGGCGCAAGACCTGGCAGGCGAAACGATCGTCGATATCGATCCCCAGTTCGCGGCCCACCAGATGAACTTCAATGCCTTGCGCTTCGCCGGCGTTGAGCCAGACATACTGGTGGAATTCGATTGCAACGGTCACGAAGCCGGATACGTCTCGGCTGGCCTGGGCATTTCGATCACAAACGAGATCATCGCGCGTGAGTACGCGGCGTTTCAGCTGGGAGTAAGGCCAGTAGAACCGTCCGCGCTCTATCACTACGTTGCGATTTGGCAGAGGGGCAGGACCTTTTCGAACGCACTGGATGTGACGCTCGAGGCGATCATCGCCGCGTTTTCCACGGAGCCGCCTGCGAGAGGTTGACCATCCCTTTTGGGGTGGCGTCCTCGACAGCGGATGCCTTTGAACAGGTGGTAAGGGTTCATCCTATCAGAAAACGATCAGCCCGCGCCCCTGCAACAGAACGCGGGCCTTTTGAGCAAAATAGCCCCGATGTCAGCTGGTCTTGATGCCGATCTTGCGGCGCTTCGCTGGCGCCGCTTCAGGCTCAGGCGCTACGGCCTTCCGTCCCAGGCCGATCGCCTTCGCCATCGCCGATCGCGCAGCAGCATAGTTCGGCGCAACCATCGGATAATCGGAGGGCAGGCCCCATTTCGCGCGGTACGCATCTGGCGTCAGATCGTAGTGGGTGCCTAAGTGCCGCTTGAGCGATTTGAACTTCTTGCCGTCTTCCAGGCAGATGATGAAATCGGGCGTCACCGATTTCTTGATCGGGACTGCGGGTGTAGGCTTCTCATCCGCTTTGGGTGGGAGTGCTCCCTGCAGCTTGCTGATCGCTCCATAGGTATCGGCAATTATCCGGGCGAGTTCTGCGACTGGAACCGGGTTGTTGCTGACATAGGCGGAAACGATGTCAGCTGTCATCTCCAGCAATTCCGCGTCGGAGTTGATAAGATCTTCAGGCATTTGGGCCAACCCTTCATTTGCTCTTCAGTTGCCGTAGCCCCGATCTACGTCAGCAGCCTCGCTACAGCAAAGCGCACCGAGTGCACAAGACAAGAAGTTACAAAGAGGAACGTGGCGGGGGCATGGGTCACGAAACTTTGCATGAAGCAGTTCAGGCGCGGCACCGCCCAGCAATGAAGGTGGAAGCGCATTGGGCGGGAGGGCGGAAGCTGGTTTGAGCGAGCCTTGTTATGCTGCCGGCTGCATGGCTGCCCTCACCAGCATGCCGAACAGATCTCGCGGCTCGTCGGTATCGGCGAGCAGGTCTAGCTCCTCGTAGAGGCCGGTCGCTTGTAGCTGGTCGCGCACGTATCGCAGCGCCGAAAAATCCTCGATGGCGAGGCCGACGGAATTGAAGAGCGTGATCTGCTGACCTCCCGGCGGCCTAGCGCCTTGGCGGCGATCAATTCCCAGAACTCGGTCACCAGACAGTCGGAGTCCAGCTGCTGGATCTCTGCCTCGATGCGTGTCTGTGGCGGGAATTCGACGAAGATGTCGGAGCGCAGCAGGATGTCGCGGTACAGTTCAGTCTTGTCAGGGCAGTCGTGCCGACGGCGCACCGCTAAGGTAGAATCGTCCGAAACCTTACGCTCACGACGTTGATCGCGCTCATCTATACCCCGGAGGACCCCTTCAACAGCTCTTCTATAAAATCAGCCACAATTGTCGAAGGCTCCCTTTGAGGCGGAAGCAACAGAAGCGTCCGAAAGTGAATTGCGGGCTCGAACGGCACGATCATCATTCCCCGTCCGAGGAAGGGGTCCGCCGTAATCGGATTGACCATGCCGCAGCCAAGACCAGCCTCAACCATCGCCGCGATCGTCGTCGAATAAGGGGTCTCCAAGACAATTTTTGGCTTCACCCCATGCTTCGCGAAGATCGCCTCCGCCTCTCGCCTTGTCGTGTCCTCCGGCGCGAGTGCGACGAAGTTTTCATCGTGGAGGTCTCTTGGATAGATGACTGCTCTGCCCTGCAAACGGTGGCCCGGAGGCAGGGCAATGGCAACCTGATAGCTGGCATAGGGCCGGGCGATGACGCCCGCGAGATCGATCTCGTCCGCCGCCACACCGACGTCGAACTGGCCGGAAGCAACCAACTCCTTGACCGAGGACGACATCCGCGCTTGGAACGTTATAGCCACCTGCGGGTGTCGCTTCTGGAACGAGCGCATGACTTTTGGCATGACGTTTGTGCTTAACGCCGACAGGCTTGCCACTCTTATTTCGCCCGACCCGAAGTCTCTTATACGCGCAGCCGCACTCTTGAGATGGATCAGGCCGGAAAACGAGGTTTCGACCTCTCGGAAGAAGAGCCGCCCTTCCGCAGTTGGGCTCATGCGTCCCTTAGCGCGATTAAACAGCGCAAAGCCGACGGTGCGCTCCAACTCCTGAACCGCCTTGCTCACGGCCGGTTGTGAGATGCGCAGGACCTCGGCCGCACGTGTCGTCGTGCCGTTTGTCATCAGGGCGTGGAAGACTTCGATCTGCCTCAGGTTCATCCGACTCTATAACCTCCGCGAATAGTAAACCGTAATCTTGATATTAGACCGCATAATGAGGAGTGTGCTTAAACAATCGGCATGTCCAGAGGGTGGCGAGAGAATGAACGACTTTACTGAAGTAGTGCTGACCCCGAAGGTTAGGAATGAGGGCTTCGATCCTCTTGGAACGGCGGTCCACAGAGCCTCGACGATCGTGTTCGAGAATGCGGAGGCCTACGCCAACCGCGCGCAGCGCGGGCCTGAAGGATATTCCTACGGCTTGTACGGCACGCCGACGACGCGCACGCTCGAACAAAAGCTTACCAAGCTCGAAGGCGGCGTCCGGACGTTCCTCGCCCCTTCTGGCCAAGCGGCCAACTCGGTAGCGATGCTTTCTTTCCTGAAGGCTGGCGACAACATCCTCGTTGTAGACACGTCCTATCCGCCCGTCAGGGACTTCGCCAACCAGGACCTGGCACGCTTCCAGATAGAGACGAGGTACTTCGATCCATCCACGATCGATGATCTCGAAAGCAAGATCGACGAGCGCACCGCGATTATCTGGTGCGAGTCTCCTGGTTCGACGAGCATGGACGTCCAGGACATACCAGCCATTGTGGCGGTGGCCCGGCGCCGCGGCATTCTCGTCGGATGCGACAACACTTGGGCGACGCCGCTGAACTTCAAGCCGATCCTGCATGGCGTCGATATCGTCACAGAGGCGTTGACCAAATACATCTCCGGGCACTCCGACATACTGATGGGATCGGTTACGATCGCCCGTCCCGAACACGAGGCTGTGGTCAAGGGTTTCATGGGACGCTTTGGAATAGGCGTCTCGCCGGACGACGCGGCCCTCGTCCTGCGCGGTATGGAGACACTCGGCATCCGGATGCAGCGCTCGTTCGAAAGCGCGCGGACCTTGGTCGAACAGATCGAACGGCATTCGTTGGTAGACCGCGTACTGTGGCCGCCGCTCGCCCATTCGCCTGGTCATGAGTTCTGGAAACGCGACTTCGTTGGAGCGAGCGGCGTATTCGGCGTGCTATTCAAGGACGCCTGCACGGCACACGTCTCACCAGCGCTCGACGTCTTGACGACATTCGCCATCGGCGCCTCCTGGGGAGGTACCCGCAGTCTCGTCGCGCCGATGCCCGTCCGGCAGAACAGAACGGCGACAGAATGGCTCGCGTCCGACCTCGTGCTGCGCATCAGCGTCGGGATCGAGGCGCTTGAGGACTTGCAGGCGGACGTCGCCCGCCTGCTCGAAGACATATCTGTACGGACCGCACAAGATCGGTCCGGCACGGGAGCTCGCTCCTACGGGTAATCAAATCAAAAACAAGGGGAATGGAACATGGACAGCAGCAAATTCATAACAATTCACAGACGGTCGTTTCTGACAGGATTGTCCGGCATGATTGGCATCGCCGCCGGCGGCTCCCTTTTTCCGAGCGTGGTCGCGGCCGCGGCTGATAATGATACGCTTAGGATCGCCATCTCTGTGGCCCCCGGCGACCTGGACCCTCACAAATTCAAGGGGCTCTACGCGGTCCAGGACATGGTGTTCGAACCACTCGTTACGTACTCCTATGACGGAAAAATTGAACCTGGACTGGCGACCGCTTGGTCGATCGAGAATGAGGGCAAGCTCCTGCGCCTGACGCTCAGAGAGCGGGTGGTCTTCCATGACGGGACACCATTCGACGCCACCGCCGCCAAGTGGAACCTGGGGCGCTGGATGGGGCAGGCTGACAACAACTGGATGAACTGCTCCAGGCTCTTCGTGGACGCCACTGTCGTCGATGACAATCATATCGATATCCGCTTCAAGGAGCCTGTTCTTGGGCTGCTGCAAGAATTGGCCTATGTCCGCCCCGGTCGTTTCCTCAGCCCGAAATCGGTCGCGGCTGACGGGAGCTACAAGGCTCCGGTCGGGACCGGCCCATGGCGTGAAATCAGCGCGGATAACTCGGGCAGCGTCTTCGAGCGGTTCGACCGCTATTGGGGCGAGAAGCCCAAGTTCTCGAAAGTCCAGTTGAAGGTGCTCCCCGACTCTCGTGGCCGTATGGCTGCCCTCCGAGCCGGCGATATCGACCTAATGGGCGGGGCCTTCGTATCGCCGATCACCGCGATCGAGGCCCAGACCTTGAAGCAGGCGGGGCTAGACGTCGTTGTGGAACCCGGTTCGACGACGATGATCATGGCATTCAATCCCGACCGGGCTCCAGCTCTCAAGGAAGTCGCAGTCCGGAAGGCGATCGATATCGGCATCGACCGGGCAGCAATTTCAAAGGTACTTTATCGCGGGATGGCAGCGACGTCGGCCAATCTCTTCGCCGAATCCGTTCCACTTGCCGGAAAGCGCTATGAGGTTCCCCAGATCGACGTCGAAGGCGCTAAGGCGCTTTTGGAAAAAGCGGGATGGGTCGGCAGTCCTGTGAGAGAGAAGGAGGGTACTCCGCTCGCTCTCGAAATCGTCGTCAGCGAAGAACAAATTCCCGGATCGAGATCCGTCGCCGAGGTGCTTCAGGCGGAACTGCAGGAGATTGGCATTCAGCTTACGATCCGCTCGGTGGACCATGCCTCGCGACACAGCGATATTCCCGAGCGCAAGTTCGACCTTGCTTTCTTCCAGACATACGGCGCCCCTTACGAGCCTTTCGCCACAATCGTCGGTCTGTTCCTGTCTACCTACGACAACGGGGTCGACGGCAAGCTGTTCGTCGACGCCGAGCGGCTCGATCCGCTCGTGACCGCGACGATGTCGGCGTTGGACCCAAACATGGAAGCCAACGTCCAGAAGGTTTACGATTGGCTGCACAACAACGTCGCCATCGCTCCACTGCTTTACGTGCCAGGTATCTGGGCGCACTCCAGCCGCGTCAAAGACTTCAAGGTCCCGGCAACGGAGTACGACATGCCTTACGAAAACATCAGCCTGAGCGAATAGGAGACGCCGTGTTCTTCTTCATCGCAAAGAGAGCCCGGAACGCGCTCGTTCTGCTTTTTCTGGCTTCCGTCTTGTGCTTCTCGCTGGTGGTGTCAGCCCCAGGCAACATCGCCATCTTGATTGCGGAGCTTCGCACCCCAACGGCGACCAAGGCAGACATTGCCAAGGTCGCCGAGGAAATCGGCCTGAACAAGCCATTGCTCATTCGATACACGGACTGGCTTGGCAATGCCGCTCACGGCAACTTCGGTATCTCCTACAAGACTGGGGAGGACGTTGGAACATCTCTTCGGAGCCGGTTATCGGTTACCGCTACGCTGGTCGCCGGCGGAGCCATGGTCGCCCTCGTGTTGAGTTTGCTCATAGGATTTCTCGGGGCCCTGTGGGCACACAGAATGCCCGACCACATTGCACGCGGACTGGCGTTGTTCGGTGCATCCACGCCCTCGTTCTTCGTCGGTGCGCTTCTGGTCTATGCTTTCTCAGTGTCGTTCAAGATATTTCCGACATTCGGCTACGACGGTTTTCGCAGCTTCATTTTGCCATGGCTCACAATAGCGATGCTGCCTGCCGCTGTCCTCAGCCGCGTCGTCCGAGTCGGCCTTGAGGAGGCCATGGCGCGTCCTTTCGTCCTCACCGCGATGAGCAAGGGCTTCAAACGTGAGCGGATACTCGTGCGCGACGCTTTGCCCAACATCGCGCCGACCTACCTTAATGCGCTCGGAACTCAGATAGGTCTCATGGTCGTGGGCGCCGTCGTGGTGGAGCCGCTGTTCGCCTGGCAAGGGGTCGCAGAGCTGTTCCTGACCGGGGTCCGGTTCCGCGACTTCATGGTGGTGCAGGCCTGTCTCCTGATCTTCATAACCTTCTTCATTATCCTGAATGTGATCGTGGACGTCCTGATGATGCTCACCGATCCGCGGATGCGCCGGCAAAGGAGCGGATCATGAACATAGTAGGCAAATTGGCAGAGCCGATAAGGAAACTGCCGCGCGCATCCGTCATCACCATTGGCGCTTTCGTATTCATCGGCGTGTTCGCACCGCTGCTTACACCTCACGCACCGAACGCCCAGAATCTGCTGCTCGCAGGCGAAGGGCCAACCATGATACACTGGCTGGGCGCCGACCACCTTGGACGGGACACGCTCAGCAGGCTGATAACCGCTGCCCGGACCTCACTTGTCGGCGTCTGTCTCGTGCTCGTCATCGCCCACACGATAGGAACCACCATCGGTACGGTCGCCGGATATCGACGCGGCTGGACGGACGAGATCCTGATGCGCATTGTCGACGTCGGTCTCGCTATCCCCAGCCTTATCATTTCGCTCGCGGTCATCGGCGTATTCGGGGCCAGCTACTGGAACATGATCCTCGCCTTGGCGCTGGCTTGGTGGCCGGGTAGCGCTCGCGTCAGCCGCGCGGTGGCCGTGAGCGTCATGAACAAGCCCGAGATGGAGGCGCTGCGCGTCCTTGGTGCTAGCCCTATGCGGATCTACTTCGTCCATCTTCTTCCAACGACGCTCGGCGCCGTCCTTGTCTATGCCACAGCAGACGCGGGCGCAGTAGCTCTGGCGATTGCCACTCTGAGCTTTCTCGGCCTCGGCATCCAACCGCCAACTCCAGAATGGGGGCAGATGCTGGTCGATGCGCTTCCCTATCTGGAAACGGATCCACGGCAGGTCGTTCTCCCGGGTCTTGCCCTTACGCTGGCCGTGATTGGATTCAATATCCTGGGTGAAGCAGTCGCGCTGAACCGCGTGCCGACCCCGCTCACGAACAAGATGCTTGTCGCGCGTCGCCGCGCCACGGCGCTCTGGGCAAAGGAGTCGATCTGATGCCCGCTCAAACCGTACTGGACGTGAGAAACCTGACTGTCGATCTCTTAACTGGCCATGGGGCGGTCCGTCCGGTCGATGGCGTCAGTTATTCGATACGACGCGGGGAGACGTTGGCTGTCGTAGGAGAGAGCGGCAGCGGCAAGACCGTGATGAACTTCGCTCCTCTCGGTCTGATGCCGCTTGGTGTGAAAGCGGACGTTTCGGGCTCAGTGGTCTTCGACGGCACCGAGCTGGTTGGAGCCTCCGAGGACAAAATCAGACGTCTCCGTGGAAAATCGATAGGCTTCATTTTTCAGGACCCGATGAGTGCACTGAACCCCGCAAGAAGGGTGGGGCGGCAAATCGCGGAGATGGCTGAGTTCCACTTGGGGATGTCGGCAACTGCCGCCGAAGCAAGGGCGCTAGACCTTCTCAAAATGGTCGACATATCCGACCCGGCGGCGCGCCTAAGGCAGTATCCTCACGAACTGTCTGGTGGCCTCAGGCAGCGCGTGATGATTGCAATTGCCATCGCGGCCGAACCCAAACTCCTGATTGCGGACGAGCCGACCACCGCGCTCGACGTCACCGTTCAGGCCCAGATCCTGCGCCTGCTCAAGAACATTCAGTCAAAGCTTAACATGGCGATGGTTCTCATTACTCACGACATGGGCGTCGTCGCAGGGTCGGCAGACCGAGTGGTCGTCATGTACGCGGGCCGGAACGCGGAAACCGGTCCCGTCGAAAAGGTTCTGGTTTCCCCGCATCATCCTACACGATGGGGCTGATCGACGCCATCCCGCGGCGTGAAGACGCGATCGGGGCACCCTTTCGGGGACTCCCCGGCGTGCCGCCTATGCTCGCGGCGCCTATTGTCGGGTGTGCTTTTGAGCCGCGCTGCGTTCATTCGGTCCAAAGCTGCAAATCGCATCGGCCTAAGCTCGTCGAGACGCTCGACCCTTCGGTCTTCGCCGCATGTCCTGTGATCAACGACCACCTCTTGGAGAGAGTAAGCTGATGGCTGTTCTCGAAGTCCAAAACCTTGTGACCAGCTTTCCTAGCGCGATGAGGGGCAAGACCATCAAGGCCGTAAACGACGTATCAATCACGTTGAACGCGGGCGAAATCGTCGGCCTCGTCGGCGAGTCCGGCTGCGGTAAGTCGACACTTGGCCGATCCATCGTGGGGCTGGAGAACCCTCAGTCGGGCAGAGTGATCTTCGACGGCGTCGATCTCGGATCCCTCTCGGGCAGACGCCTTAGGGAAGTGCGCCGTGCCGTCCAATACGTGTTCCAGGACCCCTACGCCTCGTTGAACGATCGACAGACCGTTGGCGAAGCAATCGCAGAGGCTCTGATCATCAAAGGGATGCGCTCGAAGGAACAACGTGCGGCGCGTACGACGGAGCTGTTGGACCAGGTCGGACTGGCGACCCAGGTCAGGGACCGGTTCACCCGAGAGCTGTCCGGTGGACAGCGTCAACGTGTGGCAATCGCGAGGTCACTTGCCGTGGAACCGCGGGTGCTGATCTGCGACGAGCCCGTTAGCGCGCTCGATCTTTCGATCAGGGCGCAAGTGATGAATTTGTTCATGGGACTGCGCAGGGACCTTGGCGTCGCCTGTCTGTTCATCGCTCACGACCTCGGCCTCGTTCGACAGGCTTCGTCGCGTGTTTACGTCATGTACCTTGGTCGGATCGTCGAGATGGGAACGTCTGAGGACGTCTACAACCATCCGAGCCACCCCTACACCCAGTTGCTGCTGGCATCAGTTCCAGTAGCCGATCCCATTGAGGAGAGAAATCGGAAGGTCCCGCTGCTCGCAGGCGAAATACCGAGCCCGACCAATCCTCCTTCGGGATGCGCGTTTCGGACGCGTTGTCCACTAGCTGTCGCCGACTGTGCGACAGCACTCCCGCCTCAGGTCGAGGTCAGTGCCGGTCACCGGGCGGCGTGCGTGCTCGCGGAAAAGGTCTTCCGTGGAGAACGCAGTGCTCTCAACGTCCCGCCTGAATCCGGAAGAATGCCCGGGCAAGTGCGTCTGATGACTGCCCCCGCCCTCTGAAAGTAATTATTCAAGATCGAGTCGCACCTGCATGAGTCTGTCACCGGACATCGCCCTGCTGTCGCTTGCGGAACTGTCCCGCAGACTTCGCGCGAGGGAAATATCTCCCCTTGAACTCACGAAGACGTACCTCGACAGAATCGCTGCGCTGGACCAGAGACTTCACAGCTTCAACTCGCTGCGAACTGAAAGCGCGTTGCAAGAGGCATCGGCGGCGGAGCAGGCGCTCATGCGCGGGGACTGGCTAGGCCCTCTGCACGGCGTGCCCATTGGCATCAAGGACCTGATCGATGTCGCGGGACTGCCGACCACGGCGCAGGCTGTTCACAGGCGCGACGCGATCGCCAGCGAGGATGCAGGCGTCGTCGCATCCTTGAAGCGGGCCGGCGCGATTATCCTCGGGAAGCAAGCAACCACCGAATACGCGGTGTCCGGGACGCAGTTCGATCTTGGCTGGCCGCCCGCCCGCAACCCGTGGAACCTCGATCTCGACCCATCGTCGTCATCGAGCGGCTCGGCGATTGCGGTTGCGGCGGGTTTGTGCGCCGGGTCGGTGGGGACGGAGACCGCAGGCTCCATACGAGATCCTGCCGCGTGGTGTGGGGTCGCAGGTCTCAAGCCGACCGACGCGCTGGTAAGCCGAAAAGGCGTACTTCCGCTGTCACGATCAATGGATTGCGTCGGTCCGCTAGCCTGGACGGTCGAGGACTGCGCCCTGATGATAGCGTCGATGGTGTCGACGGATACTGACGATCTTTTGCTTAGAGGTTTCAAGAGCCCTGATATCTCAAGGATAGGAGAAGGGATCCGAGGTCTGCGTGTCGGCGTCATAAGGCAATTCTACGAGGGCGATCCCGACGTCGATCAGGACGTGCTCGACGCGATGGAGAATACGCTCGCCGTCGTGCAGGATCTTGGCGGCCGTGTTTCCTCCGTCAAATTGGCGGATTTCGGCCTGTACGGTTCTGTCGCAAGAAACATTACCTGGCCGGAGGAATACGCCGAACATCGGACGGAGCTCGATGCCTATCCAGAACGGTTTCACCCTGTCAGCCGCTCCCGCCTGCAGGACGGGAAGACCGTTTCGGCGGCCGACTATATCGATGCCCGCCTTCGGCAGAAGGCGCTGACTGAAGACCTAGCCGGCATTATGGAGGACGTCGACGTCCTTGTCCTGCCGACGATGAAGACGCCCGCTCAGATCCTAGGTTATGAGATGACGGAGATGGGCGAGATGGAACTTTCGCTCAGCCGGCCTTTCAACCTTACTGGTAGCCCGGCGCTTGCGATCTGTAACGGCTTTACCGCGACGGGACTTCCGATCTCGATGCAGATCGTGGGCCGCAAGTTTGAGGACGACACAGTGCTGAGGGCAGGACACTCCGTGGAGCAGGCGCTGGAACTGCGATCCAGGAGGCCGGCGGTGGCGATAGAAAATCCGGGTGAGACCCGCTAAAGCGCGCCAGCCGAAACGCGTCGATCTCATGGCGCCTTCGGACCAATGTGCAGAGCGATCTCCCAAAGGCGGTGCGCTCGGTCAATGCCACGCTCGTTTTGTAACACCTTACAAGGCACAAAGCCTGGCGGAGATGCCAGTCAACCCGAGCCGCGGACTACGCTGCCCTCGCAGCTTGAAGAGTGTGCAGCATCTCCGGCTTGAGATGCGTATACCGCCGCAACATCTTCCAATCCTTGTGACCCGTGACCAGAGCTACCTGTTCGATCGTGAATCCAGCTTCGAAGAGGCGGCTTGTTCCTTCATGCCGCAAGTCGTGAAAGTGAGGTCGTCGATGGCCAGGTCAGCGCATCCTCGACGAAAGGCGGTGCCGACCGACCTATGATTGAAGGGGAAAATTCGATCGTCGTCATTGCTGCGCCTTGCCTGCTGCTCCTCGACAATGGCCCACGCATCGTATCCGGTTGCCGCGAATAGCGGTATGCGCTGATTGTTGCCTTTCTTGTTCCGCGGGTCTTTCCGGTCACGGAGAAGAAGCATCCGCGTGCGAGAGTCCAAGTCGGACCAACGTGCCTTGCAGATTTCCTCCTGGCGCATAGCGGTTGCCACGGCGAACCGTATGATCTGGCTGATCGGCGCTATCTGACGAGGGTTCGCATCAAAGTGGGCGATCAGCCTGTCGAGTTCATCCTGGGTCGGCCGCCTGTCGCGCTCATGTCCTTTGCCAACGAGGCCAAGCCTCTTCAGAGCGATACGCGCGAGATCAACGGGTTCGACCCTGACCGGCAGGCCGTGCACCGCAGCAGCGTGGGATAGAATGAGTTTTATCAGGCCGATGTCGATGCCGAGAGTCACCGGCCCGGCGCCTTGAGCGGCGCGATCGCGGCCGAAACGAATGAGCCGCTCGCGATCGAGAGCCACCATATTGCAGTTGCCAAGATGTCTCTGCAGCATGTCGAGTGTCGCAGCCTTGGAGCGGAGAGGGGACTTGCCTACATCGCACATGTCGTCGATATGGAGGTCGATGAGTTCACCGAAGGTCTTCAGGCGCGCTATACGGGACTTTGTCGGCGTCTCACCGCGGTCGACTTGACGCTCGGCGTCGGTTGCCCAGCGTCGTGCGTCGTCTCGGCGCAGGAAGGTCTCGCTGACGTAGCGACCTTTGCGACGGACTTGGACACGCCAGGAGCCTGACGAGAGTTTTGTATAGGTGGCCATTTTTCGTGTGCGCTCCGTGTGCACTGAGAGATCGAAACGTGGCGAAAAGGGTCGTATTCTGGCGTAAAGTGGCGTGGCCGCGCTTGCGCTTAACGAATTGATGTTAAAGAAAAAATGCTGAAATATCAAGACCATAGACTGGCTTTGGCGCCCATGATGGACTGGACGGACCGGCATTGCCGGTTCTTGCACCGTCAGTTGACGCACCGTGCGCTGCTCTACACCGAGATGGTGGTGGCCGACGCCGTCATCCATGGTGCGCGTGAGCGACTTCTCGGCTTCGATGAGACGGAACATCCGGTCGCGTTGCAGCTCGGCGGCTCCGATCCGCAAAAGCTTGCCGAGGCGGCGCGCATCGGCGAAGCTTTTGGGTACGACGAGATCAACCTCAATGTCGGCTGTCCGTCGGACCGTGTGCAGTCGGGTACGTTCGGCGCCTGCCTGATGAAAGTGCCTGACCTCGTCGCCGACTGCGTCGCTGCGATGAAAGCAGCGGTGACAATTCCCGTCACCGTCAAATGCCGCATTGGCGTCGACGAGCAGGACCCGGAGCCGGCGCTCGATGCGCTGGCGGACGGTGTTTTCGATGGTGGCGCCGACGCGTTGTGGGTGCATGCGCGCAAGGCATGGCTCGAAGGGCTGAGCCCCAAGGAAAACCGCGACGTTCCGCCGCTCGATTATGATAGGGTCTATCGGCTTAAGGCCAAAAAACAGAACAAATTCATTGGCATCAATGGCGGAATTCAGTCGATTGAAGAGGCGCAGGCGCATCTCCGTCATGTCGACGGCGCAATGCTTGGCCGCGCCGCCTACCACACGCCCGGCATTCTGGCCGGCGTCGACGCCGCCTTCTACGGTGCCAAGCCCGAGACGTTCGATTTCGCCGCACTGATCGACGTCATGGCCGACTATGCGGCACGTCATATCGAGCAGGGCGGGCGGCTTGGCCATGTCACACGTCATTTGGTCGGGCTGTTCCACGGATTGCCCGGGGCGCGCCGCTACCGCCAGATCCTGTCCACCGAGGCGAACCGCCCCGGAGCCGGACCGGACGTGCTGAAGACGGCTTTTGCGGCTGTCGAGCTCAGTGGAGTGGAGGCCGAAGCGGCCTGAGTCTGGGAGCCGGAGCTCAATCCCTGAGGATCATGCGGTCGCCGCGCACATCGAAGCCCGACAGCGAGCCGATGAAATTCATGCCAAGCAGGCTCTGGCTCAGCATGCCGGGTGCGGCGATCATCACCGGCATGTCCTTGCGCGTGATGCCGCCGATCGCAATCTGATCGGTTCTCACGGCCGCGGCGCGTGCTACGCCGTTGGCGGTCGAAACTGAAATGGTGTAGTTGAGCGCCGCTGGATTGAATCCGGCGGCTTGCGCGTCTTCCGACGTCAGCACGGTGCTGGTCGCGCCGGTATCGACTATCGCTCGAACCGGGTTGCCGTTGACCAGGATACGCGCTTCGAAATGGCCGTTGTCCGCCTTGTCGAGCGTCACCGTGGCGTGACCGTCTTCGACGCCGAGCGCCAGCGGGCTGCCGGGGACCAGGCCTGCCGTCACGCGGCTGGCGACATCCTGCAGTTCATAGCGGTATTGATAGCCGGCGATCAGCGCGAGCACGATGGCCGCCCAGGCGCCGAGGTTGCGGGCCATGGCGCCCAACGGCCGGCCCGAGCGAAGCAGGCCGGCGCCGATCAGGACGCCGAAAGCGCCAAGCCAGATCAGCCGGCTGAAATCGTAGTTCTCGACGCCGAGCGTACTGCCGGCAGAATCGTTGAGCATGAGCAGGACTGCTCCCACCCCGATCGCTGCCATCAGGATCCAGAAAAGCCGGCTCATTAGCACCTCACGAAAGCGCGTCGCGTTCGCGCGCCACGCGGCTGCGGCGCGTTTCCCGGCGCGGTCGGCGCTCGATCGTTTCCAGCCGGGCCGGCAATTCGGCCATGACGCTGCGGCGCGTTTCCGGCGTCATCCCGATCCAGGCACCGATTTCCTCACGCGTGCGACCGCACCCGAAACAGAAGCCGGTTTTCATATCGATCGAACAGACCAGGATGCACGGGGATTCGATGGCCGTCATGACTTTCTCTTGAGGTTTCCATCCGGAATCCTCGTTCCATCTCCACATGGTGCAACCGCAGAGCCAATGCAAGCCCTTGCGATGGCGCCCTTGGCGGCCAGCCTTGCGGCAAATTCAGGACCATGATCCAGGAGGTTGTGCCGACGACGCAAGGCGGCTATGCCGCTCACCTACTCCAGGGAATGATCGCCAACGAGATGACCAGCGCGCTGCCTTTCGACGATTTTCGCAACCTGTTGGCCAATCTGCCGGCGGCCGACACGACGGCCGGGGCCCGCGTGCGCACGCTGTTCGCCAAGGCCGACAAACCAGGCAATTCGCTCGGCCGCATCGAGGACATCGCCGCGTGGCTGGCCGCCTGGAGCGGGCGGGCTCCGCCAGCCGTGACAAGACCGCTGATGGCGGTCTTTGCCGGCAATCACGGCGCCACACGACACGGCATTTCGCCACGCCCGGTGGCCGCGACCGCCAACGCGGTCGAACTTTGCGCGGCCGGAGGTGCTGCGATCAACCAGATCTGCATTGCCAACGATCTCGGGCTGAAGGTCTTCGATCTTGCCCTGCACATTCCGACCGCAGATATCACCTGTGATGCCGCGCTCGACGAGCGCGGCTGCGCCGCCACCATGGCTTTCGGCATGGAAGCGATCGCCGGCGGCACCGATCTTTTGTGCCTCGGCGATCTCGGCGTCGGCAACTCCACGGTCGCTGCAGCTCTGTTTGCGGCGCTGTTCGGGGGCAGGGGGATCGACTGGGTCGGCCCGGGGTCGGGCGCCGATGCGACGATGCAGGCTCGCAAGGCAGACGTGGTCGATGCCGCGCTGGCCTTTCACGGTGGCCATCTCGGCGACCCGCTCGAGGTGCTGCGCCGGGTCGGCGGCCGTGAGTTCGCAGCGATTGCCGGCGCCATCCTTGCCGCGCGCATGCAGAACATCCCAGTGCTGCTCGACGGGCTTGCCGCGATGGCCGCCGCAGCGGTGCTGCATACCGCCAACCCCGCCGCGCTCGGCCATTGCCTGCTTGCCAGCCTGTCGCCAGAGCCCGCACACGCCCGGGCTGCTCAACGCCTCGGCCTGCGGCCGTTGCTTGATCTTGGCATCAGTCATGGCGAAGGGGCAGGGGCCGCCCTTGCCGCGGGTCTGGTCAAGGCCGCCGCGCTGACCAGTTCGGGTATGGCGGCAGCGGTGCGTGGCTAGAAACCGGCACACTGCATCAGCTTCGACTATCGCCGCCGAGCTGCTACCGCCGCGGTCGGCAGCGCCGGCAATTCTTCCATTACCCGGCTCAGCGGGAAGATGGCTATCGCCTCTGTCCCTTCGCGCAGCCTGGAATGAAGTTCGAACTCGCCACCATGCATGGCGAGCAGCCCTTGCACGATCGGCAGGCCAAGGCCGGTTCCCTGTTCGGCGCTCTTGATGGCGATCGAGCCCTGGCCGAAGGCGGAAAGCACAATCGGAATTTCGTCTTCCGGTATGCCTGGCCCATTGTCCTTGATCGAAATGTACTGCCCGCCGCCCGCCGTCCAGCCAACGCGGACACGAATCTCGCCTCCGGTGCCGGTGAACTTGATGGCATTCGACAGAAGGTTGAGCGCGATCTGCCGCACCGCCCGCTCATCGGCGAACAAGCGTGGCAATTCATGCTCGAAATCCTGGACGATGCGTATATCCTTATTGCGCGCCCTCAACTCCATCATGTGGCAGCAATCCTCGACGATACCGAGCAGCATCACGGGCTCTTCATTGAGCTGGTAGCGGCCAGCCTCGATGCGCGACAGGTCGAGGATCTCATTGATCAGGTCGAGCAGATGCTGGCCGGATTCGTGCACGTCGTGGGCGTAGTCGCGATAGGTGGGGTTGCTCATCGGTCCCAGCACCTCGTTCGACATCACCTCGGAAAAACCGAGAATGGCATTGAGCGGTGTGCGCAGTTCATGGCTCATCGAGGCGAGGAACCGTGATTTCGCCAGATTGGCATCTTCGGCCCGCCGCCGCGCCTCGTCCGACATTGATTTCGCCGTCTCCAGTTCGGCGATCAGCGCGTCCTTTTCGGAGCGGAACGACAACAACATCAGGGACGAGCGGTTGAGGTGACGGGCGACATAGGCGAAGAAGGGCAGCGACACGACCAGCAGCCCGGCCATGATTACCTCGATCGGGATCCATAGCTTGACGCCGCCATAAGCGTAGAGTGCCACCGGGACGGCAAACGTCGCCAACAGCGCTCCGCCCAGGGACGAGGTCATCACCGCGGTCGCTGCCATGGCGAACAACAGCACCACGGCCTTTACGACGTGGAACGGGTCGACCGCGCAGACGCTGCAGCCAAGCCGGACGAACCATGCCCAGCCGAGACCGCACAGGAAATGGCCGATCAGGAATTCCCGTCGTGTTTGCAAAGGGTTGAGCTCGGAAGCTTCAGTGCGCTCGATGCGCCGCGCCATGAAGGCGACGATGGTGTAGCAGGTCAGCATGAACAGGGCCCAGAGGCCGATCTCGTTGCCGACGCCGGCCAGCCGGCTACCCGCCGCGATCACCAGAACGAGAAGCGGGACGGCGATTGCGCCGCTGGTCATCGCCCGGGCGTGGAGTTTCAGAAGTTCGCGATCGAAATCGGGATTGCCCGCCTGCTGCGAAAGACGGTCACGGGTCTTGCGCACCGCGCGTGCCACATCGCTGTTGCGATGAGGTTTCCTGCGGTCCACAATGAACTTGTCCGCTGTGTTCGAGCGTTGCAAGGGCATCAAAACTTCAATTATGCGAGCAGCGGTTTCCAAGTGTTAAGCTACGTTCGAATGATTAACCAACCGTTTGCCATATGAGCCGTTCATGGTCGCCAAGGCGGCGCCGACCATACCTTGCGCGACCCCGAAGCCTGTGGCGCCGGCTGGTCGATTACGGGCTTACCGCCATCATTCTCGGGCTGTTGATCCTGCTGGCGGCCCGCCTCGACCGCGTGGAGACCCGCAAGACGGAAGGTGCGGCTATCGTCAATGACGGCGATTCGATCACGCTCGGTGCCGAGCGCATCCGTATGCGCGGCATCGATGCTCCGGAATATACGCAGACCTGCCGCAGGAACGGCACCGACTATCCCTGCGGCACGCTTGCGCGCCAGTCGCTGGTGCGCCTGATCGGCGGCCAGCCCGTCTCCTGTACCGGCTGGCAGCGTGACCGCTATGGCCGGCTGCTCGGCAACTGCACCGCCGACGGAAAGGACCTCAACCGGGCGCAGGTCGAGGCGGGCTGGGCGGTTGCCTATGGCGACTTCGAGAGCGAGGAAGCCACGGCCCGTGAGGGAAGGGCCGGCATCTGGGCCGGGACGTTCGACCAGCCCCAGGACTGGCGCGATAGCCATCACGGCCAAGTCGTCGAGAGAAAGCATGGCGCACTGGCATCGATTGGCGACGCCGCGCGCGAGATTTTTCGCTTCTGGTGATCCGCATCGTGTAATTGGACCGCGAACGAATGGGAGGATGGAGATGAAGCTCTTCGACGGTGGCCGGGCGCCCAATCCACGACGGGTCCGCGTTTTCCTCGCCGAGAAAGGCATCACGGTTCCGAAGGTAGCCGTCGACATGGGTGCTCTCGAGCACAGACAACAGGCGATCAGCTCTCGCAACCCTTTGCAACGCCTGCCGGTGCTGGAGCTCGACGACGGCACCATCATCACCGAATCCGTCGCCATCTGCCGCTATTTCGAGGAACTGCATCCCGAACCTGCCCTGTTCGGCCGTGGCGCACTCGGCAAGGCGCTGGTCGAGATGTGGCAGCGACGGATGGAGTTCAACTTGCTCAGCTGCGTCACGCAGGCGTTTCGCCACATCCATCCGGCAATGAAGGAATGGGAAATCCCGCAGATCCCGGAATGGGGCGAGGCCAACAAGCCGAAGGCCGTGCAGTTCCTCAAACTGTTGGATATTGAATTGGGCAATCGAGAATTCATCGCCGGTGACAGCTATTCGATCGCCGATATCACCGGCCTGATCGCCGTCGATTTCATGAAGCCGGCACGCATCAAGGTACCGGATGAATGCACAAATGTGCTGCGTTGGCACCAAGCCGTCTCCAGTCGTCCGAGCGCATCAGCCTGAAAATGACTGTCGAACTCGACAGCCTCACTGCCAAGATTCGCGCCTGCCGCATCTGCGCGGAAAACCCTGTCGGCAAGCCGTTGCCGCACGAACCGCGTCCGGTGCTGCGACCCTCGTCCAGCGCCCGCATCCTGATCGCCAGCCAGGCGCCGGGGACCAAGGTGCATCTGTCGGGCATGCCGTTCACCGATGCTTCCGGCGACCGCTTGCGCAGTTGGCTGGGCGTGACAAGCGATGAATTCTACGACATCGAAAAGTTCGCCATCGTGCCGATGGGCTTCTGCTTTCCCGGCCAGGATGCCAAGGGCGGAGACCTGCCGCCACGGCGTGAATGCGCACCGGCCTGGCGCGCGCCCTTGATGGCTCTGATGCCACGGATCGACCTGGTGCTGACGATCGGCATCTATGCACAGTCCTGGCACATGAGTGCCGAGCGCCGGCCCTCATTGACGCAAACAGTGATGGACTGGCGCGCGCTCTGGGAGAATTCCGTCGGCCCGAAAGTGCTGCCGCTGCCCCATCCGTCGTGGCGAAACACCGGCTGGCTCAAGAGGAATCCCTGGTTTGAAATGGATTTGCTGCCTTTCCTGCGGTCGGAAATCCGCTATCGCCTTGGTTGACCTTTCAGCAAGAAATCACTCGCTTTTTGCCCGATCGGCAGAATTTCTTTCTTGTGAAAGGTCGAAATAAGGGGGAGTATAGCCAAACTATTCCCAAAGCGCGTCGCGCCCGAGGGCACGCGACGCGCTTTGAGTTTTTGTTTACGCATGTCGCTATCCCAAACCGCTACCACTTTGGGCGACACGCACCAGGGAGCACGCAATGGATCGCCTCGATAGAAAAATTCTCCGCCTGTTGCAGGAGGACGCGACACTCGCGGTCGCCGATGTCGCCAAGAAAGTCGGGCTGTCGACGACGCCTTGCTGGCGGCGCATCCAGAAGCTCGAGGAAGAGGGCGTCATCAAGCGGCGCGTCGCCATTCTCGACCATGAAAAGATCAATGTGCGCGTCACCGTCTTCGTGTCGATCCGCACCAATTCGCATAGCCATGAGTGGCTGAGGCGCTTCTCGGAAGTCATCCAGGAGTTTCCCGAAGTGGTCGAGTTCTACCGGATGAGCGGCGACGTCGATTATCTCTTGCGCGTCGTGGTTCCGGACATCGCTGCCTATGACGCGTTCTACAAACGGCTGATCGCCAAGATCGAGATTCGCGACGTGTCATCGTCCTTCGCCATGGAGCAGATCAAGTACACCACGGAAATCCCGCTTGACTACATGGTGCTGGACAAGGAGTCGGGCGCCAACGCTGCCTGAGCCGACCCTTGCGCAAGGTTTTCCCGCTTAATCTTTCTTTTTGTTGAGGAAACTCCAGGGAGAATTTACTGGCAGCGTGACTGTGTCCGGCACGCTGTCGGCAGCGACGACCTCTGCCTTGCGGACGCTGTAGCCCGACTGGATGACGCTGACGCCGTCGAGAATGAACAGCTGGCTTTTCTCCATCTTCGGCTTCAGCGCACCGGTGACAGCGACCGGCTGATAAGCTTCCGACATCTTGTAGGGGTGAGCAGGCGTGACCAGTACGATCTGGTTGAGCGGTGGCGTCGGCATGTGGCTGCAGGCGCCAGTCCACGGCACCAGCAGGAACTGATAGACAAGGTCGCCGTCGCGATCGACGGGCAATGCATAGCCGGCCAACTGAATGCTTTTGTCCTGCAGATCGAGGGACAGCGTCTCGCCGTGGTCCGGCAATTTTGCCGCGATCATCGGCAACCCGACGTTTTCAGCGGCCGCTTGCGCAGCAGGGCGCAGATCCTTCCAGAATATGTGCGCGGTCTCCGCCGAGGCATCACCGATGGAAACAGCAAATGCCGCAGCCAGGATCGCAACTGATTTGAGACGGTTGTTCATGGGCTCCATTCTTCGCCAAGCTGCTGCCCGGATCGAGTTAAACCGTCGTGATTCGAGCGCATATTTGCAGATGCCAGATCGCGCTGTGCCATCAATCCACATTCTCGCTCGCAATTCGATCGCCTTTGTGGGGTAGCGCTATCGGGACCTTGCCAGCGACCTCGCGTGAAACGGGACACGAATAAATTGCTTGGGAAAGAGCCGAAAATGGCTTGCCCGGTCGCGACTGCGGAGCAGAAAATAGATCGGCCATAGGATGCGAACCGTGCGCGTCCGTATCCACGGACCTCGCCAGAACATGGAGAAGTACCATGCCAGCCAGCGATGATCTCAAGGGGCTGATGAAATTCCTTACCCGTGAGCAATGGCGCGAATGTTTCGAAGAGGTGCTTGACGATCATTTCGGCCCAGTTCTCGAAGCCTACGACATGGATTTCGAAGACCTCACCGAAATCCTCGGCGAGGTTTGGGCGATGACCGTTTGGGGCTGCGCCTTCGAGGACTTTCTGAGCCTGGACTTCGAGGGTGAACCCGGCAACATCGTCGATGACTATGTCAAGCGTCGAGGCTGGAAGGAAAATGCGCAATCCAAGGCTTATATGATGGCGTTACGGACCTCCGTCATGAGCCTGTATGAAGTAAGCAACGTCGTGCCTGGACAATCTCTTGCGGCGCGTGACCTTATCCGCGGAGGTGAACCTATCAGCGTTAGCGAGGGCACCGCCACGAAGATGTTGAAACAGTGGGATAAGATCGCTGCACGGGTCGTGCCTGTCATGGGCAAAAACGTCCTTGCGGGCGGTGTCTTGCCGTTCACGCCGCAGGCTACGGAAGCATTGTTCGACGGACTGCGCGGCGCGTTCGGGAAAAGAAATGCAAAGAAGCTGCCCGCGTTGAGGAATGAAGAGCTGCAGGCGGCGGCATCCATGTTCACGCTGTCATGGTTGTTTGACACCCTCAATAGGATGATGGAGAGGCCGACGTTGCGAAATAGCGACGGCGACGACATCGTATTCCATGATGTCCGCTTTCCCTTGGCATCGGGCGTGGCGCCGGAAGAGATTGCTTCCCGATTGAACACTATTCGGGGCATGTCACAGGAAAACGCGAAATTCTGGAACTGGGTGGAAGAGACACCACAAGGTAGAGACAAGCCAAAAGCGGCGAAGGCACCTACAATCGACACCACGTCGGATAGCGGTTCGTGTTTGCTGGGCAATGCTGAACTGAAGGGGCCCTTCCTCCATCTGTCCACCAATTCCGCAGAGCGAGCTGCAAGAGGGACGGCCTTGGTTCGCCAGGCCCTCGGCGATCTAGCGCGGACCCCCCTCACTGAAATCCGCACTGTCGAGCAGATGTTGGCCGAACGATCTGGCAAGCATGTCGATACGCCGTCATCGAGTTCGCCACCAGAAATCGCCGAACAGGGTGTTCACGAGTTCTTGGATCGGCATTATCTGGAAACTCTTGATCAGCCCGTCGCAATGTTGGGGAACAAAACACCGCGTCAGGCCGCCAAAACCCCGGCCGGCCGCCGAAAGGTCGCCGATTGGCTGAAGTATCTCGAAAACCAGACAGCCAAACAACCAGATCCTGTCAATCCGATGGCCACCTATAGTTTTGAATGGATTTGGAAAGAGCTCGGCCTTCGGGACCTGCGTCAATAGTGCGCTGCCATATGCTCATCCATCGATGCACCGTCGGCGCGAGTCGATCGCGTCACGCGTCAGCCTTTCTTGGCGATCCGCTCGAGCGTCTTGGCATTGGAAAGTTCTTTGACAGCGTCCTTGCCGATCCAGCGCGCGGTCCTATCGGTCGACTGCGCCAGTCGTTCGGCGACGGCAAGCGCGGCGCCGTGCATAGCCATCGATCGTTTGCCGATCGATCGAAGCGCCCAGTTCACGGCTTTCTTCACGAAATTGCGGCTGTCGGTGGCATGCGCTTCGATGATCGGCAGGAAGGCGAGGAAGCTTGTCTCTGGTTCTTTCTTCCGGTGAACGGCAGACCATGCCATCATCGCAAAGGCCGTGCGCCGAACGAATTCCCGTTCGTCGGCCGCGAACTCGCCGATCAGTTCTTTCCAGGCGTCCGTATCGACAAAGAGATCCGAGACGCCATCGACGATGTCCCATGAGTCGAAACTGGCCGCCCATCTTCTTGCATCTCCAGCAGAAAACCGTTTCGGATCAGCCGTGACGGAAGCGATGAACTGCGCCTCCACGATACCCGTCTCCCACAGCTCGAAGGCGCGCTCGTGGTTGCGTTTGATCTTCCTGGCGATCTGCCGCTGTACGCCATGCGTTATGCCAAGGGCGCGGTCGATCCTGATGCCGTAGCGCAACATGCCGAGGCGGTTCTCCTGCGAGCCAATGGCGCGCAGATGGTCGACAATTTCCGCGGCACTGGATTGAGGCGAGAGTTCCGCCATCGCAGAAACCTATTTTTCCAGCCGCGCCAGCAGCGAGGACGTATCCCAGCGCTTGCCGCCCATTGCCTGCACATCCTTGTAGAACTGGTCGACAAGCGCGGTCACCGGCAATTTGGCACCGTTGCGGTCGGCTTCCGCCAGACAGATGCCGAGGTCCTTGCGCATCCAATCGACGGCGAAGCCGAAATCATACTTGCCGGCATTCATCGTCTTGTGGCGGTTCTCCATCTGCCAGGAACCGGCCGCGCCCTTGGAGATGACCTCGATCACCTTCTCGATGTCGAGCCCGGCCTTCTTGCCGAAATGGATGCCTTCGGCCAGCCCTTGCACGAGGCCGGCGATGGCGATCTGGTTGATCATCTTGGTGAGCTGACCAGCACCGGCCGACCCCATCAAGCCAACCATGCGGGCAAAGGCATCTATGACGGGCCTGGCCCTGTCGAAAGCGTCCTGCTCACCGCCGACCATGACGGTCAGGAGGCCATTCTCGGCGCCGGCCTGGCCACCGGAGACCGGCGCATCGAGGAACGAAAAGCCGCGCGCTTGCGCTGCCGCCGCCAGTTCGCGTGCGACCTCGGCCGAGGCCGTGGTGTTGTCGATGAAGACCGAACCCTTCTTCATCGTCTGGAAAGCTCCGTCCGCGCCCGTCGTCACCGAACGCAAATCGTCGTCATTGCCGACGCAGGAAAAGACAAAATCCTTGCCCTCGGCGGCCTGCGCCGGCGTCGCCGCAAGGCTGCCGCCATACTGGCCAACCCATTGCTCGGCCTTGGCCTTGGTGCGGTTGTAGACGGTGACGTCGTGGCCACCCTTGTTCCTCAGGTGCCCGGCCATTGGATAGCCCATCACGCCAAGACCGAGAAATGCAACGGATGCCATGAGCCTGCCCTTCAGAATGGAAACGGAATTTGCTGCGAAAGCTCTAGGCCCTGCGCCCAATTCGTCAAGACGCGTGTGTCCAGATCGACTGGTGCAGCCAATTTGAAAATGGTCAGCGTTTCAGGTGAACGGTGATCCGGCGCTCGATCCATTCAACGCCATGGCGCAAGATCTCGACCATCACCAGATAGACGAGAGCGACCCAGATATAGGCCTGAATGTCGAACGAGTTGGCGAAGGCGAGCTTTGCATTGCCCATCAGATCATAGACCGTGATGATAGCGACGATGGCGGACGCCTTGACCATCAGGATCAGTTCATTGCCATAGGGCCGCAAGGCGACGATCAAGGCTTGGGGCAGGATGATCTTGCGCAATGTCTGCAGTTTGTGCAGGCCGAGCGATGCTGCCCCTTCCCATTGCCCACGAGGCACGCTCTCGATGGCGCCGCGTAGAATCTCGGCCTGGTAGGCGGCAGTGTTGAGCGAAAAGGCAAAGACGCCGCAATTGAACGCGTCCTTGAAAAAATCCCAGAGGCCAACCGACTGCAGTTCGACCCTGAACGAGCCTAATCCATAATAGACTAGATAGGTCTGAACCAGCAGCGGCGTGCCACGGAAGAAATAGACATAGCAATAAGCGAGGCCGGACAGAATCCGGTTGCTGGACATGCGCCCATAGGCGACAGGCACCGAAAGCATTGCGCCGAGCACCATCGATATGGAAACCAGCGCGAGCGTTACCCCAAGCCCTCGCAAATAGGCGGGCGCATATTTGGCGAAGAAATCGGCATTCCAGGCAATGACCAGATAGCTGACGATGCCAGCGCCGAATAGGATCCACAGGCAGACCAGCGCATAACCGGCGATACGCCTGCGCGGCCAACCCCGCGCCTGGGGCGGCGGCCGTTCGACCATGGCGGCTGTAGCGCTCATCGCTGCGCCTCCCGCCGGCCAAGCGAACGCAAAATTGCACCGGTGGCAAAGGACGACACGACGGCGAGGCCGAGAAACACCAGCGAGGCCACGCCGAAGAACAGGAAAGCGTGCTTGGTGACGCGGGCGGCAATGCTGGCATTGCGCAGCGTCTCGGCCAAGCCGACGACCGATACCAGGGACGTGTCCTTGAGCAGGCTTAGCCAGCAGTTCTCCAGTCCGGGAAACGCGATGCGCAGCAGTTGCGGCACGATCACCTTGCGCATGGTCAGCCAGTTAGAAAGCCCGATGGCGTAGCCGCCCTCATATTGGCCCTTCGGTATGGCGCGGAAGGCCGAGAGGAAAACCTCGCTGGCATAGGACGAGAAGATCAGCGCGAGCACGATCATGCCGGCGACGAAGCTGTTGACGTCGATGGTGGCGTCCGGCCGGAAATACCTGACGAGATGCTGCAGCAGGATCGGCATGCCGAAGAAGAACAGGAAAAGCGTCACCAGTTCCGGCAGGCCGCGAAAGACCGTGGTGTAGATGTTGGCGGCAAGGCGCAGCGATGATTCTTCGGACTGCTTGGCAAGAGCAATGAAAAAGCCGATCGTCAATCCGATTGGCAACGTGGCAAGGGCAAGCGCAACGGTGATCAGTGCGCCATAGGCGATATCGTCAAGCCAGCCATCGGGTCCCCAACTGAGAAGTGTCCATATGCTCTGGGCTGGCATCGACAGGTCTTATCTCCACGGCGTTCCCGAACGAATAGAAAGACGGCGAAGAAGTTCCCCGCCGTCTTCACCCTAGTTTATCAGGACTCGGCGCCGTAGACGTCGAACTTGAAGTACTTGTCGTTGATTTCCTTGTATTTTCCATTGGCGCGGATGGCGTCGATGGCCGTGTTGAGCTTGTTGACCAGGTCGGTCTCGCCTTTGCGCACGGCAATGCCGGCGCCTGGCCCGAAGATCTCGACTGGTTGCGGCGACGGCTGGCCGAGGATCTTGCAGCATGCGCCATCGGGCGAATCCAGCCACTGCTGCAGCACGACGATATCGTCCTCGATTGCGTCGAGACGACCATTGGCAAGATCTGCCTGCTCCTCGGGGCTGCTCGGATAGCCCTTGACGGTGCTGTCGGTGTAGGTCTTCGAGGCATAGTTGAAGTGCGTGGTGGTGGTGGCCACGCCGATGGTCTTGCCGGCGAGATCTTCCTTGGTCACGCCCTTCAGCGTGCTGTCCTTCGGCACGGCGAGCGCCGACGGCGTGTTGTAGTATTTGTGCGAGAAGTCGACCTTCTCCAACCGCTCCGGCGTGATCGACATCGAAGCGACGATGGCGTCGAATTTGCCGGCCTGAAGAGCGGGAATGATGCCGTCCCAATCCTGGGCGACGAAGGTGCATTTGACCTTCATCTCGTCACAAAGCGCCTTGGCGATGTCGATGTCGAAGCCGACGAGCTGGCCATCGGCGGTGAGGTTGTTGAATGGCGGGTAGGCGCCTTCGGTGCCGATCCTCAGGGTCTTTTCCTGGGCCTGGGCTACGCCGAGCGTCAACAGCGCGGCCGAAGCGGCGAGCGCGATACGCAGTGCAATACGCATGATAATCCTCTCTTTATGGTCCCGGCCGTCGTTCCAAACGGCTCTGTGGGGCGGTGCTTTTGGCCGCCCGCTGGCGCGATACTCCCACTCTTTCCAAGAAAAAAGCAACTGCAAAACCGCAAAAACGGGGAAGGCTATTCTGCCGCTGCGTCAGCGCTCAAGCAACGAGCCCAGTGGTGCGCTCGATGAAGTCGGCTATCGACTTTGCATCGTCGAGATCGAACACCGGCAGGCGCTCGCCTTCAGCCGCGAAATCGGCGGCGACGGCGACGATGTTGGGATCACCTGCCGAAAGCGGCGTGCGGTCTTTCGCGTCCAGCCGGCGGGTTTCGATCTTGCGGTGGGCCTCGCGCTTGTAGCCCTCGACCAGCACCAGGTCGCAAGGCGCGAGCCGTGATAGAATCACCTCCAGCGTCGGCTCATCCTCACCGCGCAGTTCGTGCATCAGCGCCCAGCGGGTTCCCGACACGATCGCGACTTCCGTGGCGCCGGCCTGCCTATGGCGGTAGCTGTCGGCACCCGGCTTGTCGATGTCGAAATCGTGGTGAGCGTGTTTCACCGTCGACACTTTCCAGCCGCGCCGAACGAGTTCGGCGACCAGCTTTTCGGTCAATGTCGTCTTGCCGGAGTTTTTCCAACCGGTGATGCCGAAGACGCGTCTGTTCATGATTTCATGCTGCAACAGACCTTCGGCAGCGACAAGATCATCAGGCTGGTTGATGTTGAAGAAAGGGTCGACCGGGTGGCCCGCCGATTGAAGAAGCGGGAATTCCACCTCGACGAAGCCGTGCCGGTCGATGAAAGCCGAAACCCGCCTGATATCTTCATCGACCAGAAAGTGCCGCAGGGCGACGCGACAATCCGTCGGCCAGAGCGCGAAGGTCGGGTGCCGCTTGCCGCCCGAGCAAGCGACGGCAATCGAAGCTGGACTTTGATCGGTGGCGACGGCCAGTCGCTCGACGAGATCCAGCGGCAGGAAGGGCGTGTCGCCGGCAGCGGTGACGATCGCCTTGCAAGCCGTGTTGGCCGCGGTCCATTCGAGGCCGGTCAGGATTCCGGCAAGTGGCCCGGCAAAGCCGGTCACCGTGTCGGCAAGCACCGGCAGTCCAAAGCGCGAGAACCGCGCCGGATCGCCGTTGGCGCTAAGCGCGAGAGGCCCGATCTGCGGGCCAAAGCGCGAGATGACCTGGTCGAGCACGCGGCCGCTGCCAAGCGGCAACAGGGTCTTGTCGCCACCGCCCATCCGTCTCGAACGGCCGCCGACCAGAATGATCCCCGCAACATCTCGCTTCATGCCATCGAGCCTGTACGCCTGCCGCCGAAAATCACAAGAACCTTCAAATGGCTTGGCTAGATTCCGTCGGGAACCATTGCCGGTCCGGTGCTTTCGGCGACGATCTTTCGCCTGCCGACCACTCGTTCGCGGTAAAGCGCGTAGAGGCCGGAGCCGATGATGATGGTGGCGCCGACGATCATCGGCAGATCTGGAATATCGGCGAAGATGAACAGGCCGAGCAGGATCGACCAGATCAGGGCCGTATAGCGGAACGGCGCGATGAAGGAGATGTCGCCCGAGCGCATCGCCATGATGATGAACTGGTAACCGATGAGCACCAGCACGGCAGCCAGGGCCAACAGGGCGGTGCTGTTGCCCGTCATCGGTGTCCAGCCCCCCATCGGCAACAACAGCGCCGCGCCGACGACAGTCATGGCAAGCGCGGTCGCGGTCGACACCAGCAGGGTGGGAATAGCCTTGGGAATCCGCTTGGTGCTGAGATCGCGTACCGCACAACAAGCGACGCTGGCCAGTGCCGACAGCGAGTAGATGCTGAAGCCTTCGAAGCCTGGCCGCACGATGATCAGCACGCCACCAAATCCGACGGCGATGGCCAGCCATCGCCGCCAGCCGACAGCCTCGCCGAAGACGAGTGCCGCGCCCATCGTCACCGCCAGCGGCAGCGCCTGGAGCACTGCTGAAACATTGGCGATCGGCAAATGGGCGAGGGCGACGAGAAAACTTACCGTTGCGCCGGCTTCGCTGATCACGCGCATGGCCACCAGCGGCTGCAGCATCGAACCCGGGCGGGCAAGCGCGCCGCGCTGCCAGGCGAGCAAGCCGACGAAGAGCGAAGCGAAAGCTCCACGGATCAACATGACCTGCGCCATGTTCATCGATTGCGACGAGTATTTGGTGATGGCGTCGTTGAGGGTGAAGCCGGCCATCGCCACCACCATGAACAACGCGCCGCGAAGATTTGGAGACAAGGGCAAGACGACTACCGGTTCTGCTTTGCAGCAAGCCTGTAGCAGCCGGGCATGAAACAGCAATAACAAAGGGCTGGGCCACAGCCCTGTTTGTGGCCCAGGAGATCGCGTGCAATGGCGGCAGAACTTACTTCTTCGGCGTCAGCACCTCGGTGCCATTGCCTTCCTTGCCGGCGATCGTCCACAGGCCGTGCAGGGAGCCGTCGTCCATCACCTTGTAGACGACAAGGCCGATATCCTTGTCCATGACGTAGCCGGCGGAGAAGGCGTCATCGTTGCGCATGCAGATGCCGTCGGAAGACGAGCCGCCCGTCTCCCAGTGGATCGTGCAAGTCGTTCCGCTGGTCAGCGCGATGGTTGCCTCGCCGCCATAGGCCGAGCCGTCGAAGTTGGTGCCGGCGACCGTATAGGTGCCGCCGATCGACTGGGCGGCCGCTGGCACGGAAGCGAGGCCAAGCAATGCAAGAGAGAGAAGGAGTTTGCCCATGGTCTATTCCCCCTGTTGGATGAAACCGTCCCAAGCGGAAGGCTAGGCCGGAACGGACCATCGGTAAATCAGCAGAGCATTCGCGGGTAAAGATTTGTTCGCGGTGTGGCCGAAATGCTCACGGTCACGAAACGCTCATGGCCCCTTGAGACTGCCGGCGATGGCACCCACCAGCGGGTCGTATTTCGACTTGAGGGCCGGCGGGTAGTCGATCCAGACCGTGCGGATGATGCCATCCCTGCCGAACAGGCGCCGCTCGTAAAAGATCTTTCCGTCCTTCATCCCAGACAGCACCGCCCAGTCCTTGCCGGACTTGCTGTAGGTGACCTTGTAGCCGGCTTCATCGCTGGCCTTCTCGGCAGCCACAAAACCCTTCGGCGTCTCATCGTCGATGTTGCGGATGCCCGAGCAGATCAGGCTGGCGCCATCCGTGCTCAGCCATACCTGTCCGTCGCCATTGTCCGGCTCGGGCTGGCGATCGGTGAAAATCTCGTCGGGGAACGTGCAGACGGTGCCGAAGCGCTCATTCACATAGGTGAACGGCGCGGCGACTGCACTGGTCGCTGCAATTGCTGTGACAAACGCCAGGAATGAAGAACGCCGCTGCATATCGCGCCTCGAAGCAAATGACCTCGGGGCGATCTTGCATGAATTTCACGAAAAGATCAGCCGCCCGTCACACTCATATGGCGCGACACCGATGGGCGGCTGGTGCGGCGGTCGATGATGAAGTCATGGCCCTTCGGCTTGCGGCCGATTGCTTCGTCGATGGCCTCGGCGACCAGTTCGTTGCCTTCGGAGGCCCGCAAGGGCGCGCGCAGGTCAGCCGCGTCTTCCTGGCCGAGGCACATATAGAGCGTGCCGGTGCAGGTCAGCCGGACCCGGTTGCAGCTCTCGCAGAAATTATGCGTCATCGGCGTGATGAAGCCGAGGCGTCCGCCGGTCTCGGCGACATGGACGTAGCGCGCCGGGCCGCCGGTCTTGAAGGGAATGTCGGTCAGCGTGAACTGGCGTTCCAGCGACGCGCGCAGCAGCGACAGCGGTAAATACTGATCGGTGCGGTCGGCATCGATCTCGCCCATCGGCATGGTCTCGATGACCGTCAAATCCATACCGCGGCCATGCGCCCAGCGCATCATCGCGGGCAACTCGGCGTCGTTGAAATCCTTCAGTGCCACCGCGTTGAGCTTGACCTTCAGCCCGGCCGCCTGCGCGGCATCGATGCCTTGCATGACCTTGTCGAGGTGGCCCCAGCGGGTGATCTTGTGGAACTTGTCGGCGTCGAGTGTGTCCAGCGACACATTGATACGCTTGACGCCGCAATCGGCGAGTTCGGCGGCAAAGCGCGACAGTTGCGAGCCATTGGTGGTCAGCGTCAGTTCTTCCAGCGCGCCGCTTTCGAGATGCCGCGACAACTGGCGCACCAGATGCATGATGTTCTTGCGCACCAGCGGCTCACCGCCCGTGAGGCGCAATCTCCTGACGCCCTTCTCGATGAAGACGCTGCACAGCCGGTCGAGTTCTTCCAGCGACAGCAGGTCCTTCTTCGGCAGGAAGGCCATGTCCTCGGCCATGCAATAGGTACAGCGGAAATCGCAGCGGTCGGTGACCGACACCCTGAGATAGCTGATCGTGCGACCGAATGGGTCGATCATGTCCATGCTTCGAGCGCTTTCCGTGGCCGTGAGCGGCATCGTTATATACCGCTATGTGATACGATCCAGCATGTCATTCAAGATAGCGGTTGTTGATCTTTGGTAACATCCCTACGCCGACATAGCATGTCGGTCGGCATCAAACAGCCTTTTCCCGTTTGACGAAGCGGCGTAGGGAAGGATGGATAATACGGATCGAACAGCATGACCGCACCGAAAGAACTCCGGGTTTCGAAGGACCGCAAAACGCTGTCCGTCACCTTTCCCGATCATCGGCCGTTCGAACTGCCGGCGGAGTTGTTGCGCGTCGCCTCGCCATCGGCCGAGGTGCAGGGCCACTCGCCTGAACAGCGTGTGACGGTTCCCGGCAAGCGCAATGTCAAGATCCTCAAGATCGAGCCGGTCGGCAACTACGCCGTGCGCATCACCTTCGACGATTTCCATGACACCGGTATCTTCACTTGGAACTACCTGCACACGCTCGGCCACGAGAAGGATGCGCGCTGGGACGCCTATCTGGCAGAGCTTGCGGAAAAGGGCTTGAGCCGGGACCGCTAGAGGCGAAGAGATCGAGCAAGATGTCGTCCGAAAACCGCTCACACTTTTCGGAACCGTGCTCCTGTCGTTGTCGTCAAAGCGTCATCGAAGTGGAGTAGCGCCGACGAAGGTTTTGGAGACGAAAACGATGTCCGTCATCACCACAGTCGAGCAGCTCGAGGCGCTCTATGGCGTTCCGGGCGAGGCCTCCCTGGTCAAGGAACTCGACCGTGTCATTCCAGAATACGCCGCTTTCATCGAGTCCTCGCCGTTTGTCGCGCTGGCGACGAGCGGGCCGGAGGGGCTTGACTGCTCGCCGCGCGGCGATCTCGCCGGTTTCGTGCGCATCCACGATCCGAAAACCCTGATGATGCCGGACCGTCGCGGCAACAACCGCGCCGATTCGCTTCGAAACATCATCCGCGACCCGCGCGTCGGCCTGCTGTTCCTGGTGCCGGGCTCCGGCACGACGCTGCGCGTCAATGGTCGCGCTCATATCACCACGGATACAACGTTGTGCGCGTCGTTCGCGGTTGAAGGCAAGGCGGCGCGATCGGTAACCGTTATCGAGATCGATTCGGTCTACTTCCAATGCGCCCGCGCCATCGTCCGCTCCGAACTCTGGAATCCGGCGAGGCATGTCGACCCGAAGTCGTTGCCGTCGCCCGGACAGATCCTGGAAATCACCAGCCGCAAGAACATCGATGGCGACACCTACGACAAGGAATGGCCGGAGCGGGCGAAGAAGACGATGTGGTAAGTTTGGGCTGAGGGGCGGGTCACGCCTCCTTCAGCACCTCATAAATCTTGCGCATCTGCTCGCCGATCATGTCGCACTGTTCCGGCGTCGATTGGCTCATAGCCTTCTCGATCAGCGCCATGTGCACTTTCAGCGCCTGCATCAGCAGCGCCTCGCCGGCCTCGGTGAGCGCGAGCCGCAGGATGCGCTTGTCCTTGTCGTCGCCTTCGCGGCGCAGCAGGCCGCGCGCCTCCAGCTGCGGCAGAAGCATGGTGATGTTGGAGCGACCGACGAGCAGCTTGCGGGCAAGGTCGTGCTGCGACATGCCGGGATGGCGGTAGAGGTTCATCAGCACATCGAGCTGCGCCGGCTTCAGGTCGAGCGGCCCCAGCTTCACCGCCAGCGTGCGCTCAAGCACATGGCAGGCGCGCGCTACCGCGACCCAGTTGCGAAAGCGCGGGTTGTCCCAAGGTAGCTCTTGTTTATTGTTCATCTTTGAACTATTATGTTCATGCTTGAACGTATGGATGGCTTCTCACTATGGCATCATTCGGGCTGAAGGTCATCCGGGGCGTGTTTGGTGCGGCCGAGCGTGTCGCGCCGCGCCTGATCGGGCGCGCGGCGTTCGAATTGTTCTGCCGCACACCGAACGTCAAGGCGCTCAGCGACGGCGAACGGCGCGCAGTCGATCGCGCTGCCGAGTTCATGACCGAGGCGCGCCATCACCGGCTCAAGACCGCGACCGGCTGCGTCATGGTGCACGAGTTCCGGCCGGAGCCGGGCGGGGCAGCCGTTGGCACGGTGCTTGTCGTGCATGGCTGGCGCTCGCGCACCGAATATATGCGCGCGTTGATCGAAGGCTATCGCGCCGCCGGTTACAGGGTGGTTTCCATTGATCTGCCGGGCCACGGCCAGTCGCAGGGCAGGCGGCTGAACATGGTCAATGCCGTTGATGCGGTGCGGGTTGCCGGTGAGTGGTTCGGCCCGTTCGTGGCAGCGGTCGGTCACTCCTTCGGCGGTGCCGTCGCCGCCAATGCCGTCGCCGGTTCGGTCAAGAACATCCCGCCGCTGGCGGCCGGACGTCTGGTGCTGATCGCGGCGCCAAGTTCCCTGCCGGCGATCTTCGCCGACTTCAGCCGCATGCTCAATGTCGGTCCGCGCTCGCAAGCCGCAATGGCGGATCGTGTCCAACATCTTTCCGGTCGGCCGTTGCACGAATTCACCGGCGACCGTCAGCTCGCCCAGGCGCCGGTCCCGACCCTGGTCATCCACGCACCGGACGACCGTGAGGTTTCTGCCGATCATGCAAGGCGCTATGCCGGCGCTGGCGGCCATGTGCGGCTCTACTGGGCCGACGGGCTCGGCCACCGCCGCATTCTTGCGGACAAGGGTGTGATCGAACGCGCGGTAGGCTTCGTGGCGCATCGCGAGCCGTCGCTGCTGCATTGACCGGCGATCGAAATTATTTCTTCTTCTCGCCGGGTTCGACCGGCAGTCCGGCCGCCTTCCAGGCGGTGTAGCCGCCAAGGATATGCTTTACCGGCGCAAGCCCCATGTCCTGCGCCGTCTTGGTGGCCAGCGCCGAGCGCCAGCCGCCTGCGCAGAAGAAGACGAAGCTCTTTCCCGAGGCGAAGAACGGCTTGTGGTAGGGGCTTTCGGGGTCGATCCAGAATTCCAGCATGCCGCGCGTGACATGTTTGGCGCCGGGAATCCGGCCGTCGCGCTCCACTTCGCGCGGATCGCGCAGATCGACGAATATGGTGTCTTCATCGTCGAGCAGCCCGGCTGCTTCCTCGGGCGAAACCACCTCGATCTCGGCGTTCGCCTCGTCCAGCAGTTCGCGATAACCTTTCTTCACGCCTTCATCCCTCCGGCTTGCTGGCGAATTTCGAGCACACCAGCCGGCGTTTGTCACGCCGCATCGGTTGCGGCCATTGTCTTCCAGGCCGCCATGGCCCCGGCCACCGTTGCCAGCAAGGCATCGTGCGAGGCGCCGTCGCGGGCCTGGATCGACATGCCGTGCTGAACCGTGGCGAAGAAAGTCGCGGCGGCGCCGCAGTTGAAATCCGCCGGCAGTTCACCTTCGGCAACGCCGCGCTCGAGACGCTTCTGCAGGGCGATGTGGTTTTCGGCGCGGCGACGGCGCAGATCGTCGCAGATGGCGCCGCGGCTCGAGTCCTTATGCAGCGCGCCGAGCGCGATCAGGCAACCCTGCGGGCGATCGGTCTGCGCATAGGCTTTCGCCGTCAGGCACAGGAATTGTTCGATCGCCAGCCGCGCGGTCGGTGCTTTCTCCAGTGCCAGCCAGATATCGGCTCCCTCCGTACGCGAATAAAGGTCCGTTGCCTCCAGGAACAGCGCCTCCTTGCTGCCGAAGGCTGCGTAGAGGCTGGGCGAATTGATGCCCATGGCGGCGGTCAGGTCGCTCATCGATGCGGCTTCGTAACCACGGGTCCAAAAAACCTCCATCGCACAGCGTAGGGCTGCGGTTCGATCGAAGGTGCGGGGGCGGCCTCGTTCCGACATGGTGCTCGTTTCTGTGACGATCGATACATAATTCAGTTGACGTGGCTGGGCAAGGCTGACAGATATTTATGTGCCGATCATTACAAAAAGGAGAAAATCGATGTCATCCAGCAAATTGAGCGGCAAGGCCGCGCTCGTCACCGGCGGCAGTCGCGGCATCGGTGCGGCGATCGCGCGACGGCTCGCGGCCGACGGCGCCAGTGTCGCGCTGACCTATGTGCATGGCGAAGAGCAGGCCCGCGCTGTCGTCGCCGATATCGAGGCCAAGGGTGGCCGCGCCATCGCGATCAAGGCCGACAACCGCGATGCCGCTGCAATAGACAAGGCCGTCGATGACGCCGTGACCGCATTCGGTCAGTTGGACATTCTGGTCAACAGCGCCGGCATCTGGCGCGCCGCACCGATCGATACGCTGTCGCTCGCCGATTTCGATGAAACCATGGAGGTCAATCTCAGGGCACCGTTCATCGCTTCCAAGGCAGCAGCCACGCATATGGGCGAGGGCGGCAGCATCATCTCGATCGGCAGCAACCTTGCCGAGCGGGCGACCGACAGCAGCCTCACAGCCTATTCGGCCAGCAAGGCGGCCCTTGTCGGCCTGACAAAGGCGCTGGCGCGCGACCTCGGCCCGCGTGGTATCACCGCCAACGTCGTTCATCCCGGTTCGACCGACACCGACATGAACCCAGCAGACGGCCCGCATGCGGAGCACCAGCGCCAGAAGATGGCGACGCCGCGATTCGGCAGGGCCGAGGACATCGCCGGCATGGTTGCCTGGCTGGCGGGCCCGGAGGGCCGATTCGTCACCGGCGCCGCGCTGACCATCGATGGCGGCGCCAACGCCTGATCTGCAATGGATTTCCCGGCTGGACGCAAACACCCCGCTCCAGCCGTCACGATGTTGTGAAACCGTTCTGCAACAGACGTTCCAAAATTTATGAAAGCTTAACGAAATCGGTATGAATCAGCATAGTCGCGCCTTACATCCGCCATGCGGTGAGCGAGACGATCTAGCGTGCGGAACGGGAACCGGTTGCGGCCGGAGCGGGTGATCCATGAAATTCCTCGGAAACAAGGCAGCTGCGGTGCCGCTGATGGCGATCACGGCAACGCTCGCTTTCGGTATCCCGCACGCAGGCGCGCAAGGGCTGTTCGACATGCTTTTCGGCGGCGGCAAGCACGCGCCGCAAGGCGAGTTTCCGCCGCCGCCGAAGAACAAGCCGAAAGTGCCGGGCGGCGGTGGCAGCGTGAGAATCAGCGGCCCGTCCTATTACACCTACAAGGCCGATCGGCTGGTCCGCGTCGACTTCTCGGCGCTGGCGGCGAAGCCAGGGCCGGCGGTGCCGCAGGATGCGGCTTTCGTGCCGTCAGTGACCGTTGCTGCGTTTCGCGATGCCGTTGCCAGCTTGAATGATTACGAACTTTATGCCGAGCCCGATATCGCCAAGGCGCTGATCGCCTATTACTCGGCCAATCCGGATTTCATCTGGGTAACAGGGACCAGCCTCAACAGCCGAGCACAGGATGCTGTTCGGGTGCTTGGCGAAGCTTCAAGCTACGGCCTCACGCCGGCCGACTATACGGTCGAAGTGCCCGCCGTAGCTACGTCGACGACCGACTCCAATGCCCAATTGAAAGAACTCGTCCGTTTCGAGATGGCGCTGTCGGCGCGCGTGCTTCGCTATGCTCATGACGCCCAGAACGGCCGCGTCGAGCCCAACCGCATGACCGGCTACTATGATTTCCCGGCCAAGCCGCTCGACTTGCAAGGCGTACTGAAAACGTTGGCGCATACCCAGGAAGTGCGCACCTATCTCGAATCGCGGCATCCGCAGAATGCTGAATACCAGGCGCTGCGCGTCGAACTGGAATCCCTGCAGGCAAGTGCGGAAAACGACATCGTCGTCGACCCCAAGCTGTTGCTGAAGCCGGGCGAAACCAGCCCCGAACTGCCGAAGCTGCTGACTTTGATCGCGCGCAATCTCGATGACGAGACGGGCGGCGCCTATGGCGAGATCCTGTCCAGGCTGGCCACCAGCGAAGTCTATGACCCGGAACTCATTCCAATCATCAAGGCCGTGCAGCAAAAGGCCGGCATGAAGGGCGATGGTGTCATCGGCCCGCGCACCGTTGCGTCGCTCGCGGGGACATCCAGGGCCGACAAGCTGCTGAAAGTGGAAGTGGCGCTGGAGGAACTGCGCTGGCTGCCTTCCGATCTCGGCAGCCCGCGTGTCTTCATCAACCAGCCGGCCTTCACGGCGAGCTATATCGACAATGGCGAGGAAAAGCTGAAGACGCGCGTGGTCGTCGGCCGGACCACCAACCAGACCGCCTTCTTCTACGACCAGATCAAGCAGGTCGACTTCCATCCCTATTGGGGCGTGCCGCAGTCGATCATCGTCAACGAAATGCTGCCCAGGTTGCGCAACGATCCCGGCTACCTCGACCGGGCCGGCTACGAAGTGACGGATTCGCAAGGCAATCGTATTCCTTCGTCAGCGGTCGACTGGGGCGCCTATGGCGCGAACATCCCCTACAGCGTGCGCCAGCAGCCGAGCGAGGCCAATGCGCTGGGCGAACTGAAGATCCTGTTCCCCAACAAGCACGCCATCTACATGCACGACACGCCGCAGAAATCCTTCTTCGAGCGTGACATGCGCGCGCTCAGCCATGGCTGTGTGCGATTGCAGGACCCGCGTGGCATGGCGGCGGCGGTGCTCGGCACGTCGGTGGACTATATCGCCGAGAAGTTGAAGCACGGCCACGCGACCGAAAACGTGACCCGCAATATCCCGGTCTATGTCGCCTATTTCACCGCATGGCCTGACCTGTCCGGCAAGGTCGAATATTTCGACGACGTCTATGACCGCGACTCGCGGCTGAAGCAGGCCCTGGACGCCACCGAGGCGGTGCGCTCACCGTCGAGTTAGTTTTTAGCGCTCCAGCAGCGGTCGCCGGAAGCCGGCGTCCCGCCCGGCGATCAGCCAATAGAGCAGCCCGGCGACAAGGCCTGCGGCGGCGATGATGCCGATGTCGACCCAGCGTTGCGGATCCATGTCCTCCGGTACGCTTGGCCAGATCAGGGCGAAGCCGGCGACCGCGGCACCGGCGCCGAAAACCATGTGCAGCAGGACATTGCGCAGCGAGAAGAACTCGGCGATCAGCGCGAAGATCAGCGTCTGTAGCGCGGTCACCACAATCGTCAGGAAATAAACGAACATGCCGAGCGGCGGCACCACCAGAACCGCTATCGGCGAGACGCCCATGACGTCGAAATAGTTTGGCGAGTTGGGCAAGGAACTGAGCACGGCATAGATCGCCGCGATTGAGATCAGGCCGACCAGCACCGCCACGAGATAGCCGGCCAGCATCATCAATATGCGCTTCATCACGTGCTTCGCCGTCGCCATGTCCATCCCCCAACGCGGCGCAATCAACCGCCATAGTCAGCCATCAAAGACGATCTGGCGCAAGGGCAGGCAGGGCAATCGCCTCAGACGAGCAACCGTTTCCAACTCGTGGTGGATGTCAATTGTCGAAGCCGGCGCCGCCCCTCATTGTCCTATCGGACATCTAGTGCGGGGGGAAAGGGCTGGCCGCAATGCCGGTACCATCCTTGCAACGTTGGTGATTGGTGCAATCGGCGGCGAGCGTCCCTCTCTCCGTCACTATACGGGGAAAGGATGCCGGCAGGCGGGTGAGGGGCGGCGCCAGACCCGGAAATGCCGATGGGAACGGCCAATGAATTCGCGTCCGAACGGCCTTCGACGACAGCCCTTACTTCGGCTCGGCCGTTACCGGATCGTAGTTGATCTCCACCTTCGCCTTGTCCGCCGTGTAGTAGGTGACGGTGTAGGCGCCGCTGTCCCAGTCGACCTCCTTCACATAGAGAAAGCCGTCGCGCTTTTCGACCTTGGCGAGGATCTCCGACAATTTCTTGGCATTGGGTGGCGGCAGCGGCGTATCGTCCGCAGCAAAGGCCGGCCCGCCGGCAAGAAGAACGGCGACGCTGGTCGCCAGCAGAAGTCTGGACATGGCTTTCCCTCAAAGGTTGCGACGGAAGGAAACTCGCTGGTGCCTTGGTTTGTTCCCCGGCGGGAATAAATGACGATCCAGCCTGCCGATTAACAGCTGCCCAGCTGGTGGTCCGAAACTGCGCAGGTGCTTTGCAAACAGTGACATTTTAGAAATAGAGATGGCAATTTACTTCATCCCGGATTGCCCGTCGTAGTCCTTGCGGGCAGCGGGCAGTGGAAAACCTGCCAACCCACCGGTCCGTGCCTCCATAACGCCGAACAAACTCCCGGGAGAGCGCTTGAGTTTCTGTCGGGACCGTCACGCATTGCGCCGCAATGGCAAATTGGAGGTCGCTAAAACCGGTATCGAAGAGCATCCACACAGATGACACAATGGATGTGCATCGTTGCTGCTCGGAAGACGACGCTTTGTTGTTGGCAGACCGCGTCTTCTTGCCGTCCCGGTGGACATTCCATGGAGGCATGAATGCAGTTGAATATCAGTACTCCAGGTGAATTGAGTTTCGATCGCGCCGTTCAATGCGCTGACGTTTCGATCAGCCCGTTCGGCGAGCGCTGTCACGTCCGAGCCAGCGGCTCGGGAGGCACTTATTCAATCTTCGACTATCGGGCGCCGCCCGGGTTCGGTCCCGCCAAGCATCTGCATCATCGCGAAGACGAAATCATTGAGGTGTTGGACGGCAGGATTGCGGTGTGGACCCCAGAACGGACTTTCTCTTTGGCCGCCGGAGACACGGTTCTACTGCCGAAATCCATTCCGCATACCTGGCGCGGCTTTGGGCCCGATGCCGTGCATCTCACTATCAGCGTGGTGCCAGGGGGGTTCGAACGGTTCTTTTCGATGGTCGAGGAACGCCAGCTCACGACCGACGACCATGACGGTCTCGGCGCCGTTGCGCGGGAACTTGGGCTCGATGTACTGGGGCCGCCATTGTCCGACGAAGAGGTGGCGGCAATCGTCGGCCCGACGGATTGAGGCGGATGGAGGTGGTTGCCGCTCCGATCATCTTCAGCGACGGCCTTGCGGGCACAGCCTTGCGGTGACGGTGTGGACGGCTCGCTTTTTGATGACAGCAATTTCAGTAAGGAAAAATGGTGGGCGATGCAGGGATTGAACCTGCGACCCCACCCGTGTGAAGGGTGTGCTCTCCCGCTGAGCTAATCGCCCGCTCGTTGCCCGAAGGCCAAGCGAGCCGCGATATAAGGGAGGCCGGCGGGTGAAGTCAAGGCGGTGTCCGGCGTTCTGACAAGGAACGGATTTGCTGTCCTTTCAGCCCTGTCTCCGACCGACGCCGGCCGCTTTCCGGTCACTGTCCGGCAGCGGCGATCAGCTTTTGCGCCAGATCGAGTGTCAGGGCGTCGAAATGCGAGATCACAGCCGACGGTTCGAATTCGCGCACGTGGCGGTCGGTGTAGCCGAAATCGACTGCAACCACAGGAATGCCGGCCGCTTTTGCGGTGTCGATGTCGGTTTGCGAATCGCCGACCATGAGCGCGCGATGCGGGTCGCCGCCTGCCAGCTTGATGGTCTCGGTGAGGTGGCGCGGGTCGGGTTTGCGGAAGGCGAAGGTGTCCTGTCCGGCGATGGCAGCGAAATGCCTGGTCATGCCGAGCGCCTCGATCAGCGCCAGCGAGTTGGCTTCGTATTTGTTGGTGCAGATGGCCAGGATATAGCCGGCGGCCTCGAAGCGCGCGATGGCTTCGACGACGCCGGGGTAGGGCCGTGATTTACCGGGGATGTTGAGGGTGTAGTGATCGAGGAAAAGCTTGAGCAGCCGGTCGTGCTCCTCGACATCAAGCGATCGCCGCTGGGCGGCGTGCGCCCGCTCGATCATCACGCGGCCGCCGTGGCCGACAAAGCGCCTGAAGCCGGCCTCGTCGACCGCCGCGATCTGGCTGGCGGCAAGGCTGTGGTTCAGGCTGTCGAGCAGGTCCGGCGCCGTATCGATCAGCGTACCGTCAAGGTCGAACACGATGATCGGGCGGGTCATGGTCTGTCCTGGGCCAAGTTCATGCAATGGGCAGGCGATAGCGGCTGCGGCGCGTCAAGGCAAGCTCACTGAGCAAGCTCACTGGGCAAGCTCACTGGGCAAGCTCACTGGGCCAGCTTGGTCAGGGAGATATCGGGCGGAGCATTTCGCGGCGAGCCGCCAGAAACGGAAAACCCGCCACGGCGGCGGGTTGTTGGCGCAAATCAGCACCATAGGCAAATATGTAGCACAGCTGCCGTCACCGGGTCAAGCGCTGCAGGAAATAATTCCTAATATCCATCGCCCGTGCGTCGCCCGCTGACCGCGCATGAACAACATCGAATGCGATGCTGCACAGGGCGGAATCATGAATCGTTAACGCTCTGGTAACCAAGCGGGATTCTGTTGGCCGGGAAGGAGACCGGCGATGGACGCAAGCT
>NZ_JAMYUW010000022.1:0-92123 GCF_040323315.1 Mesorhizobium sp. M0047
CCTCTTCAAAGAGAAGGCCCCTAAAGAATCAACCTTTCCACTCAACGCAAGACTTACTCTTACTCATATGCGATTCCCCTGCCCTCAAGGGGGGAGATACCCAACCATTTGGACTATCGTCACGATTGCTGCACTATGTCAGTGCATAAGCGGGAAGGGTGTTTGAAAGAGGCAGGCGTTTGAAGGAAGCAAAAATCCAGAAACCGGAACGGCAGCAGCGCCTGTTCGGCCTGTCGACGCCGCTGCGGGCCGCCGTCATTCCGCCACTGTCGGCGGCGCGCTGGCTGCTGGTGCTGATCGTCGCCGCCGGCGTTTATTTCTTTCATGGCTTCCTGTTTCCGGTGCTGGCGGCGCTCGTCATCGCTTTCGCCAGCTGGCCGCTCTACCGCCGCCTGCTTGTCGCAGTTGGCGGTAACCGCACCATCGCCGCAACCTTTGCCATCCTCTTCATCCTCGCCTTCCTGGTGATACCGATCGCCTTCGCCGGCACCTATGCGATCAACGAGGTCCGCGAGTGGGTCGCCTGGGCCATCGAGACCAATCGGCACGGTGCGGTGACGCCGCACTGGATCGCCACCATGCCTGTCGTAGGCGAGTGGCTGAACGAGCAATGGACGACGAATTTTGGCCATCCCGGCGGCATTGGTGAACTGATCCAGCTGGTCAGCGGCGCCAATATCGGCAGCATCTACCGCGGCGTGCTGGCGGCCGGCGGCAGTGCCTTCGGCCTGCTCCTGACGCTGCTGTTCATGATGATCGCCTTGTTCTTCGCCTATCGCGACGGCGAGCACTTTGCCGGCCAGGTCGACCGTCTCGGCGAACGCATCCTGCCGACCAGATGGGAGCGGATCTCGCGTGTCGTGCCGGCGACGATATCGTCGACCGTGACCGGCATGACCGTCATCGCCATCGGCGAGGGGCTGGTGCTGGGTATTGCCTATTGGCTGGCCGGCGTGCCGTCGCCGGTAACGCTCGGCGCCCTGACCGGCGTCATGGCGTTGATCCCCGGCGGTGCGCCACTATCCTTCACCCTGGTCTCGATCTATCTCGCCGCCAGCGGATCGCCGATGGCCGGGCTGGCGCTGTTTCTATGGGGCGCGGTCGAGTTGTTCATCGTCGACAAGACACTGCGCCCGAAGCTGGTCGGCGGGCCGATAAAACTGCCCTTCCTGCCGACGTTCTTCGGCCTGATCGGCGGCGTCAAGACCATGGGGTTCCTAGGCCTGTTCATCGGCCCCGTGTTGATGGCCCTGTTGGTCGCAATTTGGCGCGAATGGCTGCGCGAGGTGGAACTGGCCGACGAAATCGCACTTGGTTCGCCGGCCGAAATTGAAGCCGGCCCGCAAATCGAGGCCCTGCCGGAACCCGACCTGGCAAAAAAGAAGGCCAGCGCCTGATCTCGGAAGCCGGCTTGCCCTACACCGGATGATGCACCGCAAAGTCGCTACGGCGCTTGCGCCCGTCATGCAGTTGCCAGGCCGAATGTGCGATCAGCGTCACGACCAGGATCGCACCACCAATCAGGCTGTTGCGGGTCGGTGTCTCGGCAAAGATCATCCACACCCAGACCGGCGCCAGCACCGTTTCGAGCAGGTAGAACATCGCCACTTCCGGCCCCGAAATGTATTTCGGCCCGGCGGCAAGGCAGAAGAACGAGATCGGCATGATCACGGCGCCATTGAAGATGATCCACCACGGCGCGTTCACGTGGAAGCCTTCGCCTGTCACCATGAAGGCTGCCAGCCCAAGCGGCAGAAGGACGCCGACGAGCGAGGTGAATCCCATGTCCTTGCCGCTGGCGCGCGAGATGGTGATGGCCACGGCGATGAAGAAGGCCGAGCACAGCGCCATGAAATCGCCGAACAACTTTCCGGTGCCGACGGAACCGCCGACGATGATCAGCACGCCGACGATCATGATAAGCATGGCGGCGATCGTCACCAGCCGCGGCCTCTCCCGCAGGAATATCCAGGACAGCAACCCCGCGAACACGGTGTTGAAGGCCAGGATAAACACCAGGTCGGCGGTCGAGGTCGTATAGACAGCGGTGACGAAGGAGATCCCGGTCAGCCCATAACAGATCGCCACAATCAGGCCGGACCAGCCGGGGATAAGTGGCGGGGCGTTCCGGTTCAGGGTGCGCCAGACCGACCAGATCACCATCGCCGCGACGAATGTAGTGCCGGTGCGCAGCAGCATGATCGTCCATGCTCCACCGTCGGCGAGGCGGATCAACGGTATGTCGGCAGTCAGCGTCAGCCCGCCGATGGCGGTTATCAGAAGACCTTTCTGGTGATCACGGTGAGAGGACATGCAGGAACTTTCGCAATGAAGAGCAGGCTGGCGGCCGCCGGTGCTATGGCGCACTCTCTCCAGCCAACCGGCTGAACGACCAGCATCTCCTGCCTTGAAACAGTGTTAAGCGCGGATCGTGGAAAGACTCAGCGTGAAACCGCTTCGTTGGTGTAGCGCTCCCAGCCTTTGGGGCCGAGATGCTCCTGCGGCATGAAGCGCATCTTATAATTCATCTTGCGCGAGCCGTTGACCCAGTAGCCGAGGTAGACATGGGGCAGGCCCATCGCCCTGGCGCGGGCGATGTGATCGAGGATCATGAACGTGCCGAGCGACCGCTCCTCGAGATCGGGATTGAAGTATGAATAGACCATCGACAGGCCGTCGGCCATCTTGTCGGTGAGCGCCACCGCGATCAGCTCGCCCTGTCCCTTGCCGGTGATGAAGGTGTCGGGCCCGCGCCGCCGGTACTCGATCACCTTGGTGTCGACATGAGTGTCCTCGACCATCATGGCGTAGTCGAGCACGGTCATGTCGGACATGCCGCCACGGCGGTGGCGGGCATCGAGGTAGCTGCGGAACAGGGAATATTGTTCGGTCGAGGGCTCGGCATTGTGCATGTGGCCGACGAGGTCGGAATTGTGCTGCAGCACGCGCTTCATGTTGCGGCTGGCGACGAATTCCTGGGCGAGGATGCGTACCGAGACACAGGCGCGGCAGGTCTCGCAGGCCGGCCTGTAGGCGATGTTCTGCGAGCGCCGGAAGCCGCCTTGCGTCAACAGGTCGTTCATCTCGGCGGCCTTGTCGCCGACCAGGTGCGTGAACACCTTGCGCTCGAACTGGCCATCGAGATAGGGGCACGGCGATGGCGCGGTCAGGAAGAACTGCGGCGACTGGGTCGGATGCTGCGTCATCGAGCCTTGGAAACACTCCTTCGAATCACTCTACCTTTGGCGCGGACGGCGAAAAATTCAACAGGATTGTGAGGGCGTGGCTGACTCGACGCCTTCACATTTGCGCTTTGTCGGTTGCGACTGCTCTTCAGAGGGCCGTTTCAGCGGTCGGTACGACTGACGACCGTGCCAAGCAAAAGATCGTGCAAGGTGCGCTTGCGGTCGGAAAACAGCGTCACCAGCAGTACCAGCGGCGACAGGATGACGTTGCCAGCCCAAAACAGCACCGAATGGACGACCGCGGTGAGGCCGTCGATCGGCCTGCCGTCGAGCCGGTCGAGACGGATGCCCATCAGCTTCATGCCCGTGGTGGCCTGTTCGGCACTGCCAAGCGTGTTCCAGATGTAGAGGATGGCGACGGCCGGGACCAGGACGCCAAACAGCATCCAGCCGAGTCCGAGGGTCAAAAGCCCGAGGAAGAACACCAGAATGGCAAACGGAATGGTGAGCAGCGCGACGATGACATAGTCGATCACGAAGGCCAAGATGCGCCGCGTGCGCACGCCATCATAGGCCCTGACATCGTCGAGCCTGCTGGTGATAATTTCCCCGTCGAGAACGCGCGCGTTCATGTCATTTCCTCGTGACAGGGACCCGGCATAGGGTGCGGGCCGCTCAGTAGTGAAATGGTGAAGACCTGTAGCGGAATCAAGATCGGGCTTTTTGCGGCGCGCAAGCTCATACGGCGTCAGATGCAATCTGAATTGGTTGAATTTGCGGTGCGGATGGCATTAGCTTGCTGCGGCGCAACAAAGCGCTCGAGGGTAGGGGCAATATGGACTACGACATGCTGGTCATCGGCAGCGGCCCTTCCGGCCGCCGCGCCGCGGTGCAGTCGGCCAAGCTCGGCAAATCGGTTCTGGTGGTCGACCGCGGCCGGCGCCTGGGCGGTGTCTCCGTGCATACCGGCACCATTCCGTCGAAAACGCTGCGTGAAACGGTGCTCAACCTGTCCGGCTGGCGCGAGCGTGGTTTTTACGGGCGCGGCTACAGGGTCAAGCAGGATATCTCGGTCGGCGATCTGGTCGAGCGCCTGCATAAGACGCTCGACCACGAGGTCGAGGTGCTGCAGCACCAGTTCATGCGCAACACGGTCAAGAGCGCCCGCGCCGCGGTAAAATTTCTCGGCCCCAACAGGGTCAGCCTGACTACCGACACCGGCGATTACAGTGAGGTCGGTTTTGCCAATGCATTGATCGCGGTTGGCACAAGGCCGCACCGGCCACGCGAGGTGCCTTTCGACAAGACGCGCGTCTTCGACAGCGACGAGATGCTGGAGCTGGATCGTTTGCCGCGCACGCTGACGGTGATCGGCGCCGGCGTCATCGGGGTCGAATATGCGACGATCTTTTCCGCGCTGGATGTGCCGGTGACGCTGGTCGAGCCGCGCAACTCCATACTCGATTTCGTCGACCGCGAGATCGTCGACGATTTCATCCACCAGATGCGCGATCGCGGCATGACCATCCGGCTTGGCAGCGCAGTCAAGGAAATCCGCTCCAAGCCGGACGCTGCCGAGGTCGAACTGGCCGATGGCCGCACCATCCGTTCCGAGGTCGTGCTCTACGCCGCTGGCCGCACCGGCAATGTCGCCAGCCTTGGACTGGATATCGTCGGTATCGACGCCGACTCCAGGGGGCGTATCAAGGTCGATCCGCAATCCTTCCAGACCAGCGTGCCCAACATCTACGCCGCCGGCGACGTCATCGGTTTCCCGAGTCTGGCCTCGACTTCCATGGAGCAGGGCAGGGTGGCGGCCTGCCATGCTTTCGGCGTGCCCTTGCCGCCGCCGCCGGAAACCTTTCCCTACGGCATCTATGCGGTGCCGGAAATTTCGACCGTCGGCCAGTCCGAGGAGCAGGTGCGCGAGAGCGGTGCCGCCTATGAAGTCGGCGTGGCGCGTTTTCGTGAGACCTCGCGCGGCCACATCATGGGCGTCAATACAGGCTTCCTGAAACTGTTGTTTTCGATTGAAACGCGCCGCCTGCTCGGCGCGCATATCGTCGGCGAGGGCGCCACCGAGCTCATTCACATCGGCCAGGCGGTGATCAATCTCGCTGGCACGGTCGACTTTTTTGTCAACAACACCTTCAATTATCCGACGCTCGCCGAAGCCTACAAGATCGCCGGGCTGGACGCCTGGAACAGGATGGGACGAGGGTAGGCAGGCAGGTCATGCTGGTGAGCCCCACCGCCGCCGATCCCGACAGCCATTGCCTGACGATAACCGCGTCGGCGCTGCCGAATTCATGACCTGATGGGACAATCCGGGCGTCGATCTCGGCACCATGCTGGCTGAGCAATGTCACCAGAGCAGGGGCGAAGGGTGCATAGGTGAGATCAGCGGCACCGGCGATGATCAGCACCCGCACCTTTGACAGATCCGTCGCCGGCACGTCGTCGAGCACCGGCATCGGCCGCAGCAGCGCTGCGCGTTCGACTAAGCCGGGATGCAGCAGCATCAGGCTCGAAATCAGATTGGCGCCGTTCGAATAGCCGAGGAATGTCGTGCGGGTGAGGTCGAGATGGTGGCGCGTGGCCACGTCGGTGACGAAGCTTGCAATGGCATCGCTCTCGGTGCGGATGCTGTGCTGCTCGAAACGGGTTGGCGTGATGCGTGCGAACCAGCGGAAACCATCCTCCTGGACAATGCGGCCACGCACGGCGATCAGCATCGCACGCGGCGATATCTCTTGTGCCAGCGTTACCAATGTCGTCTCGTCGACGCCCGACCCATGCAGCAGGAAGAAGCAGTCGCCAGATGAATCCACCGGGCAGTAAAGGTGATAGGAGAAGGCGAGGTCACGCTGTAATGCACCATCTTGTGGGGTCTCTTCAGTCATGCCTCATCCTTTTGATTTCATGATGACTTCGGTCAGTTTGCCGGCTTCAAAACGTAATATTTTCAAGTTCCGCGAAAGTTGATTGAACCGGGCGCATTACAGTCCGTTTCCTCGCCGATAACATTCCTCGGGAGGAATCGATGCGGTGCGCCGGGGGTCGCATTGCCGGAATGAACAACCAGCTTTGAGGCCTTTTTGTCGATGACCACCCCAATTTCCCCAGACCGCGATATGCGTGTCTCGGACCGCGATTTGCGTGTCTCGGACCGCGCTGAGCGTGTCCCAGATCGCGATTTGCGTGTCTCGGACCGCGACACGCGTATCGATGTGTTCCGCGCACTCGCGCTGCTGACCATCTTTGTCGACCATGTGCCGGGTACGGCTTTCGAGTATCTGACCTACAAGAATTTCGGCTTTTCGGATGCGGCAGAGGTCTTCGTTCTGATCTCCGGCATGGCGGTCGCGCTCGCCTATGGCAAGAAGTTCCAGCCTGGAAACCGGCTGCTGGCGACGTTGAAGATGTGGCGCCGCGCCGGTGTGCTCTATACCGCCCACATCGTCACCACCATGGTGGTGATGGCGATCTTCTGCGCGGCGGCGGTGTTCGCCAGGCGACCGGAGCTTTTGACGATGATCAACATCGAGCCGTTGATCAAGAATGCACCGCAAGTGCTGATCGGCATCGTGACGCTCGGCCACCAGCTCGGCTACAACAACATCCTGCCGGTGTATGCGGTGCTGCTCTTGCTGGCGCCGGTCTTCCTGCTCTGCGTCAGCTATCGGCCGGTCTTGGCGCTGGTCGCATCCGGCGCGCTGTGGCTGGTCGCGGGAATTTACCAGATCGCTCCGGCGAACTATCCGGAGCCCGGCTTCTGGTTCCTCAACCCCCTGTCGTGGCAGTTCCTTTTCAACATCGGCCTGGCAGGCACGCTGCATGTGCGTCGCGGTGGCGCCATTCCGGTCAATCGCTGGCTGGTTGGCGCTGCCTTGGCTTACATTTTCATGGCGCTGGTCTGGGTGCACAGCCCTCTCTGGGGCCATATCTCCTGGCTAGGCCTGCCTCCGGTGCTGACCGGCTTCGACAAGACCTTTCTTTCACTGCCGAGGTTGCTGCATATTTTGGCGGTGAGTTATTTGATCGTTGCCTTCCCGGCCGTTTCGAACATTTTCCGCACCGGCCGCGATCATCCGCTTGCCATATTGGGCAAACGATCGCTGCCGGTTTTCATTGCCGGCACGGTGCTTGCAATGGCAGCGCAGGTGCTCAAGCTGATCAATCCCGGCGGATTTGCCTATGACTGCCTGCTGATATCAGCCGGCATCGCCATGCAGTTCGCGCTCGCCTATTATCTCGAATGGATTTCGGGCCTTGGCTGGTCCGGCAAAAGCAGGCCGGCACGCAACGTGGCACCGCCCCTCCATCCGTCCTTCGGCATGTCGATGGCGGCAAGAATGGGCCGGTGATGGGCGTTGAGGCGTCAGGCGGGTGAGGGGCCGGATGAGGCTCGCACCACGAGGTCGACCGGCAGCAATTGCCGGCTGAACGAGCCGTCATTTTCAAGGATCGCCTTGACGGCAAGGCGGCCCATCTCGGCGATCGGCTGGACGATTGTGGTCAGGGGCGGCTTGGAAACCGCTCCTTCCGGGACGCCGTCGAAGCCGACGATCGAAACGTCACCCGGCACAGTGATGTCATGCTGCCGCAGCCAGTCCAGTGCATGGAGCGCTATCCTGTCCGACATGGCCAGGATGGCTGTCGGTGTCTCGGCGGCGGCGAAAATATGATCGAGGCCCGCCCACACGCTCTCCTCGTTATTTTCCGTCTCGTAGATCGGCACACGCGAGACGTCGATATTGACGCGCGAGAGTTCCGCGAAGTAGCCACGCAGGCGGTCGCGCGTTCCGGAATAGAGAGCCTTCTCCATCTGCTCCTGCGTGGTCGGACCGAAGCCGGAATCGGCATATGGCAGGGCAAGCACGGCAAAGCGACGATGCCCGAGCTCGGTCAGATGGCGCGCCGCCAGGCTTGCCCCGGCGATATTGTCCACGCCGATCGCCGCGACCGCGTCGTCGTCGTCTGAATCGAGATCGAGTGCGACAAAGGGGAGTTTGCGGTCGCGCGCCAGTTCGACCAGCTTTGAACCGCCCTCGACGCAGAAGACGATGAAGCCATCGACGAGCGCACTCTGGATGTTCCAGGCGAGCTGTTCGCTGTTGGCGGCCGAGACCAGCGAGATCCCCGCACCGGTCGCGTCACAGGCCTGCGAGATGCTGGCCATCATCACCCGGGCGAAAGGGTCTTCGAAGAAATAGGACAACGGTTCCGCGGTGGCGACGCCGATGGCGTTCACCTTGCCGGCGCGCAGCAGCCGACCCTTGGGGTCAGGTCCGCCATATCCCATTGCCTCGGCTGCCGCCTTGACCCGATCGCGAACCTCCTCGCGCACGATCTCCGGGCGGGCGAACACATTGGAGGCGGTGCCGTGCGACACGCCGGCCGCCTTTGCAATGTCTGCCAGCCGCACCGGTCTTGTCTTTGCAGAGGTCAATGGCGCCATCTCCGTCTCCCTGAATTCATCCCATCTAACACTTTCGTTGGATCGGTTCAAATTTTGGCTTGATGGCAGACTCGGCGAGGTGTATGTTTGAATCGATCCAATCAATGATGCCGCTGTTGATTGGATCGATACAACCAGGGAGGTGTGTCATGCATCCCGTCAATTTTCTATTCGAAGACATCTACCGCAACGACTGGAGCGTCTCGTCGGGCATCGCGAGACGGAGGCGCCGTGCCGCCTCCAGCCCATGGGTTCGCGAGCTGCGGTTCCTTGTGGAGCGCAAGCGGAGCTGATCGGCGCTACTTTTTCGTGGCGCCAGATTGGATCGATTCAAATATTGAAAGGAGTGCATATCATGCATCCCGTGAGCTATCTGTTCGAAGACATCTACCGCAACTACTGGGGCATCGCGCCGGCGTCCGAGCGGCCGGCGGCGCGTCGGTTGGCGAGGCTGCGACGCCCAACTCGCGAATTGCTCATCCAGCCCGAACGCGGGCAGGACTAATTGCTCCGCAGACATGTTTGGCTGGCGCAGGGCCTGGTATCGGGCAGGGGGCCAGGGGCGTCAGGAACGCGCCCGGGCCAGCGCCGATGCAGCGATCGTTAGCCAGCCGACGATGAGCAAGGTGCCGCCGATCGGCGCCGACAGCGGGAACAGCCGTGAGCCGAGGAAATCGCGGGCCAGCAGATCGCCGCAAAACAAGAGCAGGCCAACCAGCAGGGTCAGGCTTCCCATTCGCAGGACCCGGTTCTCGCCAAGCAATCCGGCGGCGATGAAGACCGGCGCGTGCATGAGCAGGAAGGATGCGGCAGTGCCGACGAAGGCTCCGCCCAGATGCGCCGCCGCGGCCGACAGCGCCACGCCGGCGGCGCCACAGAGACCGCCGGCCAGGACGAGGATACGACTGCTGTTGCCGGAAAATTGCTCGGCTTTGCTCATGTCCAGGGCTCCGTGATACGCCAACCCCGTTAGGGCTTGCCGGCGTTGGCAAGCATGTCCTGCTCGCGGCGCGATTGCGCCAGCCAATTATACACCGCACCGCCGGCCATCAAGACCGATGTGCCCAGAAACACCGAGCGCATGCCGAAATGGCCACCGGCAAAACCGCCAAGCAAAGGGCCGGCGACCTGCCCGACATACTGGGCGGAGATCGACAGCCCGAGCACATTGCCGCCGACACCATCGGGAACATTGTGGCGGATGACGCTGGTGATGCAGGGTAAGAGGCCGCCCAGCGCCAGGCCCATCAGGAAGCGTAGGCCGATGAGTTGCCAGCTCTGCGTCACGAAGGCCTGCGGGATCAGCAGCAGCGCGGACACGGCAAGCGCGCCGATGACGACGTTCCAGTGACCGATGCGGTCTGCGAGCTTGCCAAGACGCGAAGCCGACAGGATGGCGCCAAGCGCGGCCGCAGACATGACGACGCCTGATATCAACGTCACGCGGCTTTGGTCTTCGACGAGCTGCTGCACGTAGACGGTGATGATCGGCTCGATCGACATGGTGGCGAAACTCAACAGCATGCCGGTCGCCAGCATGGCGATAACAGGACGCTTGTCCGGTATTTGCGCCCAGCCGCCTTTCGGCTTCTGCTTCGCAGCCGCATCTGCTGGTTTCGGCCGGGGATTTTCCTTGATCAGAAACGTGGTCGCAAGGAACGCCAGGAAGATGACGCCGCCTGACAGGAGAAAGGTCGCGCGAATGCCGATCACCGGCGGCAGGGCGCCGCCAACCAGCGGGCCGACCAATGCACCACCGGTGATGCCGGCCGACAGCAGGCCCAAGGCCCAGCCGGAGCGCTCCTTCGGCGTTTGCATGGCGACGAGGATGGTCGACCCCGAGGAATAGCCGCCGGCAAAACCGATCAGCAGCCGCAGCAGCACCAATTGCCAGACCGTCTGCACCATGCCGGTCAGCGACATGCATATGGCCATGCCGAAGCTGGCGCGAACCAGCATCACCTTACGTCCGTAGCGGTCGCCGAGACGTCCCCAGAGCGGCGCTACCAGTGCCGCAGCGAGAAAGGTCGCTCCATAGGCGATCCCCGACCATTGCACGATTGCCGCGTGACCCTCGGCGCCCAGCTGCTCGATATACAGCGGCAGGAAAGGCAGAAGCAGCGTCATGGCGACAAGCGTCGAGAACGAACCGGCAAAACACACGAACAGATTGCGCCGCCAGTGGATGTTGTAGGTGCTGTCGTTCGCCGGAGGCGTGTTCTGCCGCATTGTCATACGTCCTGTCCGGGCAACACGGAGCTACGGGTTGCTGCGGATACCAAGTTGGGATACCAATATGGTACTCGTCATGGACGCAAGCCTGCCCGCTGTCAATGCAACCTGTCCACAGTGATCGGGAACAGCAATTGGCAAGCGGTCCGAAGCGGCCAGAAAATGGAAACGACAATGTCGCAGATGCAGAGCGTCGAAAAACAGCTTCGACAGATGATCCTGGGCCTCGAGATCGGCCCCGGCGAGAAGCTGACCGAGCGCTGGATCGAAAGCCGCTTCGGTGCGTCGCGAACCCCGGTCAGGGCAGCACTTCTGCGGCTCGAGACCGAGGGCCTGGTCGGCAGGGACGGGCGTGGCTGGACGGTGTCTCCGATCAATTTGGCTGAACTCGAGCAGATCGCCGTCTATAGGGAGGCTGTCGAGGTCGCGGCACTTCGCCTGACATGCGGCTTGGTGGACCGCAGTGCCGTCGATGTCATCGAGGCGATGCTCGAGTCCTGCGACAAAGACACGCCGCGCGAGGAATGGCATCGCGTCGGCATGGATTTCCACATCGAACTGGCGCGTCTGTCGGGCAACGAATTCCTGTTCCGGGCGGTCCGCGATGCCATGACCCGCCTGTCGCGGGCGCGCTGGCTGGAGGTTCGCGACGAAGCGGCCCTCAGCCGCGCCTGGGCCGAACATCGCGCCATACTGGCGGCGGCACGTGTTGGCGATGCCGATGAAGCCGCGCGCCTGCTTTCGGGCCATATCGTCGGCAGCCGCGAGCGACTGGTGACGTCGCTGGCCAACGATCGCCGCGGTCTTCGCGCCAGAGGCTTTGCCGTCGTCGCCGCTTAAACCGTTTTCCCGGGAAAAGCGCATAGCGCTTTCCCTTGGGAATTGCTCCAAACGATCAGCGCCGACAGGATGCGGGTCGCGGAAAAAGGCGGCGGCTGGATGTGTGCGCACTTTCGGCCTCGCTTCACAGACGCCGATGGCGTAAGGAGCGGCGATGGAAAACAACCGATTTGAAACACCTGTGACTGTGAAGTCAGCCGCAGCGGGAAGCACTCAGCTCTTGCGCACCGTGCGTGAGGCTTCCGACTACCTCCTCAACAGCTGGCCCGGCAAGCGCAGCCCCAAGCATCGCGCGGCGCTGCAGGCGTGCCACGATGCGCTGGCGGGCGACAAGCCGGCCATGAACGCCAGGCGCGCCTTCATTGCGGCAGCGCGCGAAGTGGATGTCTTTGTCAGCGACAAGGCGCCAGCCTGATATGCAAGCGCGCCTGATACAAGCGCGATAATCTAGGCAGACAATCTGGACTGTGGCGCGGCCCGCTTTCGCGGGCCGCTTGCCGTCACTTTTCGGTGTCTGTCTCGGTTTCGGTCTCGTCCTCGGGCTTTGAACGTTCTCTCGCCGCAACCTTGGCCGCCAGCTTCTCGGCCTTCTTCGCCGCCTTCTGGCGGTCGCGTTCCTTGCGTTCCTGATCGTAATTTGGTGGTCGCGCCATATCGGCTCCTTTTCACTGCTGGACCGGTTCGTCGTTTCACGGAAACGCAGAATCGCTCCAGCTCTTTGTTTGGCGCAATCCCCTGGGGGAAAGCGCTACGCGCTTTTTTCCGGGAAAACCGTTTGACACTTTTCCTGGAATTGCTTTTAGCGGCTCTGGTCCTGCCTAGGAGCATTAGCCGTCAAACACAACAGCTGAAGCGATAGTCCCCGGGCCGTTCGCGTCGATGATGGCCGGGGCTTGCAAGATGCGGGGCTTGCAAGATGCGCGGCACGATGATGTAGGGAGAGCCGGGATGCCAAGGTATCCAACATATTGAGCGCTGCCCGTTTGTCTTGATCAAGTGAACTATGGCCACGATTCCCCGAACGACGGCGAAGGTTTTCTATTACGCGCGAAACGTCTTGCGCGACATCGCTCCACAGGCACTCTTCCGCCGACGGTTGGCGGGCCGTCTCGAACAGGCCAGACTCACGGATGAGGTGGTGCAGCGGCGGCTGAACTATTACAACAAGCTGTACGACGCGTTTACGCCCAGCCCTGCCGCGGTGCGGATCGACAAGCTGCCGTCCACGCCGACCATGTACTATTACGACCTCAAGGAATTTGCCCGCTATTTCGATCCGGCATTGCTCGTCGACAGCGAATTCGGCGACGTCATCGAGGTGCCGAAGGTGCCGTCGCTCGTCAAGGATCGGCCGATCCGCGCTGACGACAAAAATGCGGTGATCATGAAATTCAACAAGTTCCGGCACTTCCACATGCCGGCCGATACAACAGCATTCGCCGACAAGCGCCCGACCGTGGTCTGGCGCGGCGATCTCAACAATCCCAAACGGACAAGATTTATCGACGCTGTGCGTGACTTGCCGTTCTGCGACGCCGGCTCGCACAAGCCAAACGCGCCGGCCGAATACAGCAAGCCTTTTCTCAGCGTCAGCCAGCAGCTGCTTTACCGCTACATTGTCTCGATCGAAGGCAACGACGTGGCGACCAACCTCAAATGGATCCTGAATTCGAATTCGCTCTGCCTGATGCCGCCGCCGACATACGAGACATGGTTTGCGGAAAGGCAACTTGAGGCTGGTGTCCACTATGTGCCGCTCGACCCGGATTTCGCCGATGTCGCCGATAAGGTGCGTTATTTCGAACGACACCCGGCCGAGGCGCAACGCATTATCGCAGCGGCAAATGCCTATTGCCGCCAATTCTCCAACCAGCAGCACGAGCAGGCGATCTCGCTGCTCGTGCTCTACAAATATTTTGTCCTCAGCGGCCAGATCGAGCCTGATCCCGAGGTCTGGCGCTTTATCCAGAGTTAGAGCGTCGCGGGCTTTGGCGCCGAATTTCGCTCGTCAGATGCCGCTTCGGTCAATCACCAGATCGGCGGGGCCGAAGCGGTCCTTTGCCGTCAGCTGCTGGTGCCAGTAGGGATAGAGCAAGGGCGGCCGGCTGACCGCGTCGAGGCGACCGCGTTCGTCGCCGGTGAGCACCAGGCTCGCCGCCGCGATGTTGTCCTGGAACTGCGCTTCGGTTCTACCGCCGATCACCAGCGAACTGACCGCCGGCCGGCCGAGCAGCCAGGCCAGTGCCACCTGCGCCGCCGACACACCGCGCTGCGTGCCGATCTCGACAAGCACGTCGACGATCCGCCACAGCCGGTCCTCGTCGCGGATCGGCGGTTCGGACCAGCCGGCGAGCTGGCGGGCGGTGGGGCTGTCGCGGCGGTATTTGCCGGACAGCAATCCGCCGGCAAGCGGGCTCCAGACCAGGACGCCGAGCCCCTGGTCGACGGAAATCGGCAGCAATTCATATTCCGCCTCGCGCGCTTCCAGCGTGTAGTGGATCTGCTGGGTGACGAAGCGCGGCTGGTGATGGCTGTCGCTGATGCCGAGCGCCTTCATCACCTGCCAGCCGGAATAGTTGGAACAGCCGACATAACGGATCTTGCCCTGGGCAACCAGCGTGTCGAGCGCGGCGATGGTTTCTTCCAGCGGCGTTACGCCATCCCATTCGTGCAGGAAGTAGATGTCGATGACGTCGGTCTTGAGCCGCTTCAGGCTCTTTTCGCATTCGCGGATCAGGTGATGGCGCGACAGGCCCTCATCGTTGGGACCTTTGCCGATCCGCATCCGTGCCTTCGATGCGATCAACACGTCGCCCTTGCGCTTGCCGCCGAGGGCTTCGCCAATGATCTCCTCCGAAATGCCGTTCGAATAGACATTGGCGGTGTCGATGACGTTGATGCCGGCATCGATGCAGAGGTCGATCATCCGGCGCGCCTCGTCGAGGTCGGTTTTGCCGACAGCCGAAAACGCGCCGGCGCCGCCGAAAGTCATGGTGCCCATTGTCAGCGTCGAAACCTTCAGGCCGGAACGGCCGAGAGTGCGGTATTCCATGTCAGTCCTCGCGATTGCATTAGGGAAGGGGCGTTGGGGAAGGCCACCCCGAATGTGGCCGCTATTTGTAGGACAATTTGAGCAGCTTGTCGCCATGCCACGACAACGGATCGATCGTGCCTCACGGGGTTTGCAGCGGCGACGTCATGTTCCAGGCTGCAATAAAACCGTCATTACCGGCCTATATTGAAGTCGGCTCAGGTGTTGCCGCTCCGAGACGCAAGCCAGCAACTACGGGCGCCGACGTGGACCGACAGCGCTTGCAAGCGGAGCAACTGATATGACCGAGCTAAAGCAGAATTCTCCAGCCAGGGACTGGCTTGAAGCCGAGCTCGCCGACACGCTAGACGAGGACTATGAGCTCGAAATATCGGAGCCGGCGCTGTCGATGGAGATCGCCAAGATCTACAAGAACGCGCATCCGCCTTCGATCGAACGCATGCAGTATTTTCGCGACTTGATCACCTTGCAGTCCGAACTGATCAAGCTGCAGTCCTGGGTCGCATACCACAAGAAAAAGCTGGTGGTGATTTTCGAGGGCCGCGATTCGGCCGGCAAGGGCGGCGTCATCAAGCGCATCACCCAGCGGCTCAACCCGCGCATCTGCCGTGTCGTGGCACTGCCGGCGCCGACCGAGCGCGAGAAGTCGCAATGGTATTTCCAGCGTTATGTCCCGCATCTGCCGGCCGGCGGCGAAATCGTGCTGTTCGACCGCTCCTGGTACAACCGCTCGGGCGTCGAACGGGTAATGGGCTTTGCCCAGCCCGATCAGGTCGAAGAATTCTTCCGCGACGTGCCGGAGTTCGAGCGCATGCTGGTCCGCTCGGGCATCACCGTCGTCAAATACTGGTTCTCGATCACCGACGAGGAACAGCAGATGCGCTTTCTGATGCGCATCCACGATCCCATGAAGCAGTGGAAACTGTCGCCGATGGACCTGCAGTCGCGTGTGCGCTGGGAACAGTACACCAAGGCAAAGGAAGAAACTTTCATCCGGACCAACATCCCGGAAGCCCCTTGGTTCATCGTCGAGGGCAACGACAAGAAGCGGGCGCGGCTGAACTGCATCGACCACCTGCTCAAGCAAATGCCATATGAGGAGGTGCCGCACGAGGAGATCACGCTGCCCGAGCGCGTCTTCAACCCCGAATACGAGCGCCAGACGCTACCGCGCGAGCTTTATGTGCCGGAGAAGTATTGAGATAGACGAAGCTGCGATCTCCCCCTCGCGGGGGGAGATTGGCTCTCCACCTAAGCCCGCTTGATGGTGACGTGCGTGGCGAGCGGCGTCGCAACCTGCTCGCTGCAGACATAGCCGAGCTTGACCATGTCCAGGCCGCCAAAAAGGTTCTCGCCCGTACCGAGCAGCACCGGCGCGATCGCCAGATGCATCTCATCGATCAGCTTCTCCTGGAGATATTGCTGGATGGTGGCGACGCCGCCGCCCACCCGCACGTCCTTGCCATTAGCCGCTGCTTTTGCCTGTTCAAGTGCCGAATGGATGCCGTCGGTGATGAAATAGAAGGTCGTGCCGCCCTCCATGACGATCGGTTCGCGCTTGTGATGGGTCAACACGAAAACCGGCACATGGTAGGGCGGGTTATCGCCCCACCAGCCCTTCCAGCTGTCATCGGGCCATTCGCCGCGGATCGGTCCGAACATGTTGCGGCCGAGGATCCATGCGCCGACATTCTCGAAACTGCGCGCCGCGAACGCCTCGTTTATATCGGTGGTGCCGCCATCTTGTCCGAGCACCATCTCACGGAAGGTGCGAGTGTCGACAAACCACTTGTGCAAGGATTCCCCACCGACGCCGAGCGGATTTTGCAGATCCTGATCGGGACCGGCGCCATAACCGTCGAGCGATAGGGTGAAAGCGTTGACACGAAGTTTGGGCATGCGAGCCTCCTCTCAATAACCACTTGCACTTCACAATCAGTTTCTTATAGCAAACTGATTGTGAAGTGCAAGTGGTATTCTAGGGCGACGATCGGACTGTCGGCTCTGAAGACAAGCCAGCGGCCTCGCTGGCGAGAACCGGTCGTTGCTGCCGCGCTAGTTACACGCGGTAGTTACATGTGCAGACAAGAAAGATCCGGCGGTCACGTTGCGCAAAAATGCTCCTTCTGGATGCGATAGCGTATGACGAGATAAATCTCACACTTCCCCGACTCGAAACAGGATGCCCCGCAGCCTGTCTGCTGGCCACAATTATTGGCGCCGCGATGCTTCGAGCATGCGTTCGACAGCAAGACGTCGTGGCGGCAGGCTGTCGGTCACTACAGCCCATACTATCGTTCCGGAGGGCTTGTGATATTCGTGACGCAAAATGTTGCCTGCGGTGGCAGCTGCGATGCCGTACAAGGCTTCTATGATTTCGGCTAGAATCGGTCGATCCGGCGCACTGCCATCAGAATATGCGCACAGCAGATCGTTCGATATCGGCCTTCAACATGGGATTAAGGCTGTCACGGGTGGTGATATCGATCTCCGCTGACATCTTCTCTTCAAGAAATTGCTTGATGCCGACCAGATCGATCAGCGAAAAGTGCCTTGCAGGATCATAATCGATGAAGAGGTCGAGATCGCTGTCGGGCCCTGCGTCGCCCCGCAAAGTCGATCCGAAGAGATAAAGCGAAGTCGCGCCCATGCCTTTGATGGCATCTGCATTTCTCTGCAACCGCTCTATGACCTCATTCCTGCTCATGAATTCATTCTAACGGATTGCGTTAAAATTCCAAAACGACTTAGCGGTCTATCCCTTCAACAGCTTCGCCACTTCGGGGGCGAAGTAGGTGAGGATGCCGTCGCAGCCGGCGCGCTTGAAGGCCAGCAGGCTTTCAAGCATCGCCTTCTCGCCATCGATCCAGCCATTGGCGGCAGCGGCCTTGATCATCGAATATTCGCCGGACACCTGGTAGGCGAAGGTCGGCATCTGGAATTCGTCCTTCAGCCGCCGGATGATGTCGAGATAGGGCAGGCCGGGCTTGACCATCAGCATGTCGGCGCCTTCCGCGACGTCCTGTTCGGCCTCGCGCACCGCCTCGTCGGAATTGGCATGGTCGATGTAATAGGTCTTCTTGTCGCCCTTGAGCAGGCCGGCGGTGCCGACCGCCTCGCGATAGGGGCCGTAGAAGGCCGAGGCGAACTTAGTCGCGTAGGACATGATCGCCACGTCCTGGAAACCGTTGGCGTCCAGCGCGTCGCGGATAGCGCCGATGCGGCCGTCCATCATGTCGGACGGTGCGATGATGGCGGCGCCGGCCGCCGCCTGGATGACGGCCGCGGCGGTCACCTGTTCCACCGTCTCGTCGTTGACGACGATGCCGTCGCGCAGGATGCCGTCATGGCCGTGGCTGGTGAACGGGTCGAGCGCGGCGTCGGTGATGATGCCGATCTCCGGCACCGCGTCCTTGATCGCGCGGGTGGCGCGGTTGATGACGTTGTTGGGGTCGAGGATGTGCGAGCCGGTCTGGTCGCGCAGCGAGATGTCGACATTCGGGAAGGTGGCGAGTGCGGGAATACCGAGCTTTGCCGCGCGTTCGGCCTCCTTGACCGCGAGATCGATCGACAGCCGGAAGACGCCCGGCATGGCGGCGATCGGCTCGCGCACTTGTCTGCCGTCAACGACGAAGATCGGCCAGATCAGATCATCGACCGAGAGCCTGTTCTCCTGCACCAGGCGGCGCGACCAGTCGGCCTTGCGCATGCGGCGCAAACGGCGGCTGCCGGTGATGTCGTCGACGCTGCGAGCGCCGGCTGGCTTTGCGGGGGTGAATTTGTTCATCGCCAAAACTCCAGATCGGCGGCTTTTATCACGAGCCCTTGCCGCTGACCAATGCGACACGTTTGTGCCAGCAAATCGCCTGGAGGGCAGCACGGCCTGTCAAGGCGATCCATTGCCCGAAAGGATCTGAGCAGCACCCCGCATGGCGACACGAAACGCTTCATCGAAACTAACGCCGCGCACTTGCCAATGATAGGTCTTCCCGTCCGCTTTAAGCCGCCAATCGGCGATCCAGCCGAGGTCCTTGTCGCTCCACACGATGCTGCCGGCCAAGACCTGGCGGCTGCCGATACTTCTTGCAACATTGCCTAGCAGTTCGGGTGAGATAGGACCCACCTCTTCGAAAGTGAGTCCGGCCTTGGCGAGCGTGGCCTTGTTCGGAACGACAATCGACATCGCCATGGGGCCGGCGGCCGATTGAAAAGACTCTATCATGTACGGGTTTTCGTCCCCATCACTGGCAAGGACGAAATGTCGGCGCGAGTCGTCCACAGCCAGGACGACCGAGAGCGTCGGCCGTTCGGCCAGCCAGGGCTTGCTGCCGAGCGAAGCCAGAACCGGATCGATCGTCGCCGGCGTGTACTGGCAATAAAGGTCATGCGGCCGGTCATGCGTACCTTGCTCGTCATGAACCGGAATGCCTTCCATGCGGTCGCGGTAACGGAAGCCGGTGACGAAGCTGCCGGCCTTGTCGCGCAGTGCCGTCATCTCCGGTTTTTCCAGCAGGCGCTGGTCGCCGGAAACCCGCACCAGGACCCCATCGAGGCAGATCTTGAAACCTGCTTGGCGGTTTGGCTCGAACTGGCCAGTGACGATGGTTTGGGATTTATAGAGATCGTCGATATCAGCCGCCTCGGCCAGGCCATTGGCGGCGCAGATGGCCAGCAGGCCACCCAGAACAAGGGCAAGGCGCAAAAACCACCACATGTCTCACCGTCCGGTTCGAGGCTGTCAGCCGCTCTCTAGCATCGGGTGCCGCCGGTGGCCAAGACGACGCGCTGGCGGCCCAGTTTTAACTTCATCCTGGACCCGGACACGGCTGCGCCTTCGACGAATGTCCTGAAGTCGGTTGGAGGATACAATGCTGATGCGCACCGATTTGGCTGGGCCGCAAAGGATGGCCTCTTTCTGCCCTCGAGATCCAAACTGACCCCGACCGGCAGGGCTTGGCATTGACGCGCCCATGCGCCACGCTCTAGCACTTCAATCCCGGCGGCGCGGGAGAAGGGATTCTTTCACGATGGATTTTGGCGGAGGCGACGAGATCCGCTTCGAACATCTGGGCCGTGCCGGCGTCATTACGTTGACGCGGCCGCAGGCGCTCAATGCCTTGACGCATCGCATGATCAGGGCGCTCGACGCTGCCCTTTCCGCCTGGGAAGCCGACCAGGGCGTCGATATCGTCGTCGTCAAGGCCGAGGGCAGGGCCTTTTCGGCAGGCGGCGACATACTGCATATCTATGAGACCGGCCGGGCGGGAAAACCGCCGGTCGATTTCTTCGCCGACGAATACCGGCTCAACGCCCGCATCAGCAGCTTCAGGAAACCCTATGTCGCGCTGATCGACGGCATCGTCATGGGCGGCGGCGTCGGCATCTCGTTCCACGGCTCGCACCGGGTGATGACCGAAAATGCCCAGTTCGCCATGCCGGAGGTCGGCATCGGCTTTTTCCCGGATGTCGGCGCCAGCCACCTGCTGCCCGATCTCAGTGGCTCGTTCGGGATGTATCTGGCGCTGACGGGCAATCGTATCCGCTATGGCGATGCACTGTGGTCGGGGCTGGCTACCCACACCATCAAGGCCGAGGATCAGGGCATCTTCCTCGAACGGCTGACGTTGACCGGCGATCCGGAACCGGCGCTGCGCGGCTTCTTCTCTCACGCTAAGCGAGAGACCGACAGGTCGACGCTGGAGGCGATATCTCGCCATTTTTCGCAACCATCCTTGAAACGCGTCATCGACAGCCTGGAGCGCGCGGCGGACACTGACGAGTTCGCCGCCAAGACGCTGGCGACGATCCGCACTCGCTCGCCGACCAGCCTGCGCGTCGCCTGGCGCCAGATCAGCGCCGGGCTGACACTGTCCATGGACGCTTGCATGAAGATGGAGTTCCGCATCCTCAACAGGATGCTTGCCGGCCACGATTTCTACGAGGGCATCCGCGCCGCCGTCATCGACAAGGACGCAAAACCGCAATGGCGTCCGGCTAGCCTCGATGCGATCAGCGAGGCGGATGTCGACGCCTATTTCGCTCCGCTTGGGGAACGGGAGCTCGTGCTTTGAGCGAGGTGACCTCGAGACGCGTCGTGCTGCAGCCTTCCGGGGTGGAGGTGATCTTTGCCTGGTTCCAGCGGGTCATATCAAGTTACTGCCTGCTGTTCGGCATCCTGTACTGGATCAAGCTGATCGGCTTCTATCCGGGCCCGCTGTGGCGTTTTGACCTGATGCCCGTGCACTGGCAAGTCGCCGCCGTGGTGCTCGCCGTTTTCTTTCCCTTCGCCGCTGCGGGCCTGTGGATGCTGGCGTCCTGGGGCCCGGTGATCTGGTTCATTTGCGCGGCGACCGAGACAGTGATGTATGCCGGCTTTCCCGAGCTTTTCGGCCACCACCTGCTGATTGTCGTCTCGCATGCCGCGGTGGCGGTGCTTTACATCGTCTTCCGCGTCATCATCTACCTGCAGAAGCGCCCCGTCCGCCACTAAGCCCTTGAGCACATTGGCGACCTGGCGGCTGCCTGAATTCAGCCCCGAAATCACTGCCGAAATCTTTAGGTTAATTATCCTTGCTCGGATGACCGTTCGTTAAGCCTCTTTCGAAACCTATTACCGGTAAGCTCTTGTTAGCCCTAGCGTTTAAGTCGAATTTTATGAGTATTCGATAGTGTCGCGATCAAGGTGAAAAACAAAAAATCACCAGGGCGACAAACGAGAGGCAAAGACAATGATCAATTCGCGTCCGGCGGCGAAGACCGCCAACGTATCCGACGATCGCCGCGAGGCTATCCGTTCCCTGTACATGGAATCGCTGCAGCTTGTTGAGCGGCTTCACCGCCGCCTGCTTGATGTCATCAAGGACGAGTTCGACCGCAACGGCCGTTCCGACATCAATGCCATCCAGGCGCTGCTGCTGTTCAACATCGGCAATTCCGAACTGACAGCCGGAGAGCTGCGCTCGCGTGGCTACTATCTCGGCTCCAACGTCTCCTACAATCTGAAGAAGCTGGTCGATCTCGGCTTCATCAATCACCAGCGCTCACGCATCGACCGCCGTTCGGTCCGCGTCTCGCTGACCCCGAAGGGCAACGAGGTCGCGGAAGTCGTCGCCGGTCTCTACGAGCGCCATGTCGGCTCGATCGAGCAGGTCGGCGGCATCAACACCGACGAGTTCAAGCAGATGAACCGCGCTTTGCAGCGGCTCGACCGCTTCTGGAATGATACGATCGCCTACCGGATGTAAGGCGCAAACATCGTATCCGGCCCGCGCCACAGAAGCGCGGCCGAAATATCGACCTTCAGTCAGGGCCGGTGCCGAAAAGCATCGGTCCATTTCTTTTCGGGATGCCAGCCGGTCGGATTTGGACGCCAGGCCACGTTGCCGCCATATTCCAATGGAACCGAGAGTGGCAGTGATGCTGTGGTGAAGACCCTGCGTTCACCCGCAATCCGTATCGCGCCTCGTGCGTTGCACCAAGGTGATGCGGAGCATGGTTGGCTAATTGTTAAGATTGCCAATTTTAGAGTGCGGGCGAGATCGCCCGGTGATCAACGCAGCAAGTGATCGAACTGCTACAAATGTCTGGAACGTCCATGAAGACCAGCCGTCGTTTTTTCCTCTCCGGGGCCTCCGCGCTCGCAGCTGCGCTGGTTGCCGGCGGCGCCAATGCGCAGGATGTGATCGGTGATATCTTGAAGTCCTCGGCGCGCGGCAATTGGGACGATCAGTTCGATGCCCGCGCCAGCGAGGGCGGCAAGGTGGCCTCGACGCTGCCGATCTTCAGCCTGCAGACCGTCGCCTTTACCGAACAGGCGGTCGCGCAATATCAGAATATCGTCGGGCAGGGCGGCTGGGTAGAGGTTCCCGCGACCAAGAAACTGCAGCTCGGCGTCGATGATCCCGATGTGGTGCCGTTGCGCAAGCGGTTGATGGTTTCCGGCGACCTGGCACAAGGCGCCGGCATTTCGACGGCCTTCGATTCCTATGTCGACTCGGCGGTCAAGCGTTTCCAGTTGCGGCACGGCCTGCCTGCCGACGGTTCGCTCGGCAAATACACCTACGCGGCGATGAACGTTTCGGCGCAGATCCGGCTTGGCCAGTTGCAGACCAATCTGCAGCGGCTGCGCGAGAAGGCCGGCACGTTGGGCAACCGCTATGTGCTGGTCGACATTCCGGCGGCACAGATCGAAGCCGTCGAGAACGACCGCGTCGTGCTTCGCCACACCGCCATCGTCGGCAAGATCGATCGGCAGACGCCGATCGTCAATTCCAAGATCAACGAGATCATCGTCAATCCGTACTGGAACGCGCCGGTTTCGATCGTGCGCAAGGACATCATTCCGCTGATGCGGAAGAATCCCGATTATCTGAAGGACAGCCACATTCGCCTGTTCGCGCCGGACGGCAGCGAGGTCGATCCTCTCAATGTCGACTGGTCGACCGACGATGCCGCCAAGTATCGCTTCCGCCAGGACCCCGGTGCGGGCAACGCGATGGCTTCGGTCAAGATCAATTTCCCGAGCCCCGACGGCGTCTACATGCACGACACCCCGCAGCAGAGCCTGTTTGGCAAGATGATGCGTTTCGATTCCTCGGGCTGCGTGCGCGTGCAGAATGTGCGCGATCTCGTCACCTGGATCTTGCGCGACACCCCCGGCTGGGACCGCCAGCATTTCGAGGCGGCGATCAAGACTGGCGAAAACACGCCGATCCAGGTCACCAACCCGGTGCCGGTCCACTTCCTCTATCTCTCGGCCTGGTCGACCGGCCCAGGCGTCGTGCAGTTCCGCGACGACGTCTACGCGCTCGACGGCGCCAATGAGCTGCAGATCACGTCGTCGCTTTAAGTGACTGATTTTTTGTAAAAAAAGGCCGCCGCTCAAGGCGGCCTTTTTCGTTACTCGGTCTCGCTGCATTTTCATGGGAGGGCGGCTGGACGGATTGGCCGGCTTTGTGCATGGTCGGCGGGAAAGTCTGGAACCGGACCATGGAAGGCGCCGTCTTCATTCTGGTTGTGCTCGCCTTCGTCGCGCTTTCCGGCGCGCTGGTGCGCCTGGTTCGGGTGCCGCTGCCGGTGCTGCAGATTGCCATGGGCGCCGCACTTGCATGGCCGGTGCGCAGCATCCATGTCGAGATCGATCCGGAACTGTTTCTGCTGGTGTTCATCCCGCCGCTGCTGTTTGGCGATGCCTATGGCGCGCCGAAGCGTGAATTGATGGCTCTGCGCGGACCGATCCTGGACCTTGCCATCGGGCTCATCTTCTTCACCATCGTCGGCTTCGGCTACGCCTTGCACTGGCTGGTGCCGAGCATCCCGCTGGTTGTCGCTTTCGCACTGGCCGCGGTGCTGTCGCCGACCGATGCTGTGGCAGTGTCTTCGATCGTCGACAAGAATGTCGTTCCGGCGCGGCTGATGCACATTCTGGAAGGTGAGTCGCTGCTCAACGATGCGTCGGGCCTCGTCATGTTCCGCTTCGCCGTGGCAGCAGCACTGACCGGCAGCTTTTCCTTTGCCGCGGCATCACTGAGTTTCCTCTACGCCGTGGCGATCGGCATCCTGATCGGCGTCGCGGCGTTGTTCGTCGCCGCCAAGCTGCTGCAAGTGCTCAACCGCATCGGCGGCGTGCCAGCCGAGGCGCAGGTGTTGGTCATGATCCTGCTGCCCTTCATAGCTTATCTCGGCGCCGAGCACCTCGGAGCGTCCGGCATCCTGACGGCGGTCGCCGCCGGCCTGCTCGCCGGTGGCTCCGGCGTGTTCCGCTTCCTCGGCGTCTCGGCGCGCATGCAGACGATGTCGCTGTGGATGACGCTTTCCTTCGTTTTCAACGGCGCTCTCTTCATCGTGCTCGGCCTGCAGCTTCCTGACATCATCCGCCATGTACCGCCGGAACTGATGAGCCTGCATCCGATCATCCAACCGATCGCGACTGTTATTGCGCTGACGCTGTGCCTGATCGCGCTACGCTTCCTGTGGATTTGGGTCGGCGATATCGCAGCCGGTATCGCCGCACGTCTGGGCAAGCGCAAGGCGGAGCCGTTCGGGCTGCGCGTGCGGCTCGCCGGTTCCGTGGCCGGTGTGCGCGGCGCGATCACCCTGGCCGGCATATTGTCGCTGCCGCTCGCCATGCCGGACGGCTCGCCGTTTCCGGCGCGCAATCTGGTTATCTTCCTCGCCGCCGGCGTGATCATCTGCTCGCTGGTCTTCGCCAGTCTCGCTCTGCCGGCAATCGCCAAGGGGCTGGTCGAACCGGGCGAGGATGCCGGTGCCGCCGAGGAACGCCTGGCGCGTGTCGGTGCTGCCAAGGCGGCAATCGCGCGCAGCGAGAGCATTGCGGCGGCGGAGGATGAGGGCGAAGGCGAGGTGCCCGGCGCCAGGATTGCCGCCGCCGAGAACATCGTCGCCGGTTACCGGCGTCGCATCGCCGCCTCGGATGAAGCCGATGAGGCCCGCGCCGAGGCCCGCGAATCCGGAAGGCTGGAGCTGGAACTGCGGCTCGCCGGCATCGACGCCGAGCGCGCGGCCGTGCGTGACATGTTTCGCGCCGGCGAGATCAATGACCATACGTCGCAGGCGCTGTTTACTGAGATCACGCTCACCGAAGCCTTGCTGAAAGGTCGGAAGACGAGGAAATAGTCTCTTGTTGCCTCGCTGGCGCAAACCGGCCAGCAAATTTCGCGCCGCAAACGTGGCGGGGCGAAAACAACTGTGTTAATGGCCCGGCAAATGCATGTCGCCCAGAAGTGTGCAGCGGTTATGGTGCAACGACATGCATAGACAAAATTGCCCCCGAACCCCCGAGGATTTCAGCCCATGGCAACAGCAGCGGCAGTGTCGAACAAGTTCGAATCTTTCTTCGAAACCACGCTGGAAGATGCCGATCCGGAGATTTTCGGCGCCATCCGCAACGAACTTGGCCGCCAGCGCCATGAGATCGAGCTGATCGCCTCGGAAAACATTGTTTCCCGCGCTGTACTGGAGGCGCAGGGCTCGATCATGACCAACAAATATGCCGAGGGCTATCCAGGCAAGCGCTATTATGGCGGTTGCCAGTTCGTCGACATAGCCGAGGAACTGGCCATCGAGCGGGCCAAGAAGCTGTTCGGCTGCAACTTCGCCAACGTCCAACCGAATTCCGGCAGCCAGATGAACCAGGCGGTGTTCCTGGCGCTCTTGCAGCCCGGCGACACTTTCATGGGCCTCGACCTCAATTCGGGCGGGCATCTGACCCACGGTTCGCCCGTCAACATGAGCGGCAAGTGGTTCAAGGTCGTATCCTACGGTGTGCGCAAGGACGACCATCTGCTCGACATGGACGCCATCGAGAAGACTGCCCACGAGACCAAGCCGAAGCTGATCCTGGCCGGCGGCACTGCCTATTCGCGCGTCTGGGACTGGAAGCGTTTTCGCGAGATCGCCGATGCGGTCGGCGCCTATCTGATGGTCGACATGGCGCACATCGCAGGCCTGGTCGCCGGCGGAGTGCATCCGTCGCCACTGCCGCACGCGCATGTCGTGACGACCACCACGCACAAGTCGCTGCGCGGCCCGCGCGGCGGGATGATCCTGTGCAATGACGAGGACATCGCCAAGAAGATGAATTCGGCGGTATTCCCCGGCCTGCAGGGCGGCCCGCTGATGCATGTTATCGCCGCCAAGGCGGTTGCCTTCGGCGAAGCGCTGAAGCCGAGCTTCAAGGTCTATGCCGAGAGCGTCGCCGCCAACGCCAAGGCGCTCGCCTCCAGTCTCAAGGAAACCGGCCTCGACATCGTCTCCGGCGGCACCGACAACCATCTGATGCTGGTCGATCTCAGGCCCAAGAACGCCACCGGCAAGCGCGCCGAGGCGGCACTCGGCCGCGCCAACATCACCTGCAACAAGAACGGCATCCCGTTCGACCCGGAAAAGCCTTTCGTCACCTCGGGCGTGCGCCTCGGCACCCCGGCCGGCACCACGCGCGGCTTCGGCCAAGCCGAATTCCGCGAGATAGGCAAGCTGATCGCCGAAGTGCTGGATGGTCTCAAGGTCGCCAATTCCGACGAGGGCAATGCGACTGTCGAAGCGGCAGTCAAGGCCAAGGTCGTGGCGCTGACCGATCGTTTCCCGCTCTATCCCTATCTCGGTTGACCTGACGCGAGGCGTCATCTCTTATCGGCCAGCGGCGCGCCTGCCCCATTGTTGGGTGGCGCGCCGAACAGGAGATCTGATGATGCGCAATTTCCGCCTCGCCACCCTTGAGGTCCATGGTTGGCTGGTCGCTTTCCTGACACTGTCCGGCAGTGCCTTCGCGCAGACCCAGCCCACTCCAAACGTACCTGCTACCGGCACCTTCGGCAGATGGGCCACCATCGTCGATGTCCTGGACACGGGCCAGGATGCGCGCAAAACCTGCGTCGCCTCGACCGCTTTCGTCGACAGTGGCGGCTATCCGGGTACGTTGACGCTTTCGATCTCGAATGGTGACGCCTTGCCGCCGGATGCTTACCCGGCGGTGACGATCGCCATCGGCAACAAGGATCTTCCGACCGGCAAGAAGATCGCGGCAAAATTCGGCGATGCCGCCGGCCAGGTTGCCGCAATCGTCTATTCCCACGATTCCGTCGCTGGCCGTCTCGCCTGGATGGTCGAGAACAAGCCCAAGACCAGCCTGGCGTTGCTGCGCGCCATGCGCCGTGCGACCACGCTCGACGTGGTCTTCGGCAAACAGCCGGTCGCGACCATCTCGATGGACGGTTTCTACAAGGCCTACCGCAGCCTTGGCATGTCCTGTGGCTTCGCGACAGCCGACGTCGCACCTTGAAGCTGCTGTCTGGCAGGCATTGGGCAGGCATTAGAGGGAAGCATTGAATGGATATCGTCTGGAAAGGCGTGGTCGGCGGATTGATGACGGCGCTGATCGTTTGGGCATCCAAACGCGGTAACATCTTGCCCGGGATCCTGCCGCTGGCACCGACCTTTGCCGTCATCGCGTTGCTCGCCGTGGGCGCCAGGGGCGAACCGGGCGGCTTTCGCGATGCCTGCCTCGCCGGCGTGAAGACCATTCCTGCCTATCTCGCTTTCCTTGGCGCCTGCTGGCTGTTCATCGATCGTGTCGACTACCGGCTGGCTGTTGCCGGCGGCATCGCCATCTGGCTGATTGCCGCGCTGGCAATCTTCCTCGCGCCTCGCTATCTCTGATGCGGCAGGCCGTCGAAGGGACGGAAATGCTTCAATCCGGGCCGGAAAGGCTCTAAGCCTTTCGCTTCGCCAGATTCGCCAACCAAAGGCTCTCCATGCGCTGTCCCTATTGCCAGTCCGAAGATACGCAGGTGAAGGATTCTCGCCCAGCCGAGGATGGCGCGGCGATCCGCAGGCGGCGCGTCTGCCCCGATTGCGGTGGCCGCTTCACCACATTCGAGCGCGTGCAGTTGCGCGACCTCGTGGTGGTCAAGAAGTCGGGCCGCAAAGTGCCGTTCGACCGCGACAAGCTGCTGCGCTCGGTGGAGATCGCCGTGCGCAAGCGCAATGTCGATCCCGAGCGCATCGACCGCGCGGTGACCGGCATCGTGCGCCAGCTCGAAAGCTCCGGCGAGACGGAGGTTGCTTCGGGGGAAGTCGGCCGGCTGGTCATGGAAGCGCTGAAGTCGCTCGACGATGTCGCCTACGTCCGCTTCGCCTCGGTCTACCGCAATTTTCGCGAGGCCAAGGACTTCCACGAATTGCTGGGCGAACTCAAGGGAGACGAAGTCAAAGGCGAAGAGGACGCCAGCTGAGCATGACTGCAAGCGAACAGGCCGCCCTTGATCGCCGGTTCATGGCGGCGGCGCTCCGCCTTTCACGCAAGAACGCCGGGCGCACCTCGACCAACCCGTCTGTCGGCACGCTGATCGTGCGCGATGACGGCAACGGTCCCATGATCGTCGGCACCGGCGTCACCGCGGTCGGCGGCCGCCCGCATGCCGAAACCGAGGCCCTGGCCGAGGCCGGCGAGCTAGCGCGTGGTGCTACCGCCTATGTCACGCTGGAACCTTGCGCCCACCATGGCCGCACGCCGCCTTGCGCCAATGCGCTGGTCAATGCCGGTGTTGGGCGCGTCGTCGGTGCGGCAAGCGATCCCGATCCGCGCGTGTCCGGCAAGGGCTACGCAATCCTGCGTGCTGCCGGTGCCGAGGTGGTCGAGAAGGTGTTGGCAGGGGAAGCCGCCGAGCAGATGGCCGGCTATCTGATTCGATCGCTGAGAAAACGCCCCGAAGTGGTTCTCAAGCTTGCTCTTTCCAGCGACGGCAAGATCGGCATGGAGGGCGAGGGGCAGGTGTCGATCACCGGCGATATCGCGCGCCGCGAGGTGTATCTGATGCGGGCCGAGGCGGACGGCATACTGATCGGCATTGGCACAGCCCTTGAAGACGATCCGGCCCTGACGGTACGCTTGCCGGGGCTGGAGAACCGGTCGCCGGTGCGCATTGTACTCGACCGCCAGATCAGGTTGCCGGAGGCCTCGAAACTGGTGTCGGGCGTCGACCGGGTACCACTCTATGTCGCCGCTAGCCTGGAGGCCGATCCGCTGCGACGGGCAGCACTCGAACGCGCAGGCGTGCGCTTCATCGGCACTGAAACACATGAGGGTGGCGTCGCACTGCCGGAACTGCTCGAGGATCTGGCCGCGCTCGGCATGGCAAGCGTGCTGGTCGAGGGCGGCGCCAAGGTGGCGAGCGCCTTCCTCGCCGAGGGACTGGTCGATCGCATCGTGCTGTTCCAGGGGCCGGAAGCGATCGGTGATGACGGCATTGCATCGCCGATCGACCTCGACCATATCCCGGCAGGTTTTCGCAAGTTGCGCGAGATGCGTTTCGGCGAAGACCGCTATGCCGAGTGGATAAGAGACATTTAGGATCAACATCGATGTTTACCGGAATTGTCACCGATGTCGGCACTGTCGCTTCCGTCAAGCCGCTCAGGGAAGGGGTGGGGTTGCGCATCGACACCACCTATGACCCCGAGACCATCGCCATCGGCGCCTCGATCTCCTGCGGCGGCGTCTGCCTGACGGTCACGGGCTTGCCCGACAGCGGCTCGAACGCGCGCTGGTTCGAGGTCGAGGCCTGGGAGGAGGCCCTCAGGCTGACGACGGCCATAGGCTGGAAATCGGGGACGCGGATCAATCTGGAGCGGGCGCTGAAGATCGGCGACGAACTCGGCGGCCACATCGTTTCGGGCCATGTCGACGGCATGGCCGAGATCGTCGAGCGCAAGGATGAGGGCGATGCGGTGCGCTTCACGCTGGAGGCGCCGCGCGACTTGGCGAAATTCATCGCGTCAAAAGGCTCGGTGGCGCTCGACGGCACCTCGCTCACCGTCAACAAGGTGGAAGGCACGCGCTTCGACGTGCTTTTGATCCACCACTCGCTGACCGTGACCACCTGGGGCGAGCGCAAGGTCGGCGACCGCGTCAATATCGAGATCGACACCATGGCCCGCTACGCGGCGCGGCTGGTGGAGGCCGCGAAAGAGGGGCTATAGTGGCGGTCAAATGATAGACTTGCGAGCCCTCCAAGGCAGGTCGCCGCGTTGTTCAATTGAGGAAGTAGCTGGAATGGAAAGCAGGGATTCCAAGGAGCAAGAACGGCTTACGCGAGAAGCCTTAGCCGATGTAGACGCTGGCCGTGTTGTGGATCACGAAGCCGTTGCTGCCTGGGCTGACAGCCTTGGTGCCGCCGGCCAGGTCTCAGCACCATGTCCAAAGAGCCTATAGGCGCGACACGCCTCCAGCAATCTTCTGCTTGCGATCAATCCGGCTTCGGCCTAAGTCACCGGCGATCCCCGGAGACTTTTATGGCTGGCACATCCCAACACGGCAAAGCGTTTATCCGTCCGAAGAAGAAGGCACGCGTTCTGATCATCGAGGCGCGCTTCCACGACGACCTTGCCGACGCGCTGCTCGATGGCGCGACAAGCGCGCTCGATGAAGCTGGAGCGACCTATGACGTTGTCACCGTCCCCGGTTCGCTCGAAATCCCCGCGGTGATTTCCTTCGCGCTCGACGGCATGGCCGAAGGCGGCACAAACTACGACGGTTTTGTTGCGCTTGGCACCGTCATCCGCGGCGACACCTATCATTTCGACATCGTCGCCAATGAATCCAGCCGTGCTCTGATGGATATCTCCGTGCAGGACTCCGTCTGCATCGGCAACGGCATCCTGACCACCGAGAACGACGCCCAGGCCTGGACGCGTGCAAAGCGTTCGGAAGGCGACAAGGGCGGCTTTGCCGCGCGTGCGGCGCTGACCATGATCGCCCTCAAAGAACAATTGGGAGCGCTATCGTGAGCGAACCCGCTTCGCCCGGCCAGCCCGCGGTGCGCCACGCCAACAAGCGCGGTGCTGCCCGCTTGGCCGCCGTGCAGGCGCTCTATCAGATGGATGTGGCCGGCAGCGGCGTCTTCGAGATCACGGCCGAATACGAGGCCTTTCGCCTCGGTAAGGAAGTCGACGGGGCGCTTTACCGCGAGGCCGATGCGCAATGGTTCCGCGCCATCCTGGCGGGTGTCGTCGAGAACCAGAAGACCATCGACCCCATCATCCGCCAGGCGTTGACAGAGGACTGGCCGCTGTCGCGGCTCGATTCGACGCTGCGCGCCATTCTTCGTGCCGGCGTCTATGAACTGATGAAGCGCGAGGATGTTCCTGTCGCCGTCATCGTCTCCGAATATGTCGACATCGCCAAGGCGTTTTACGAGGAAGACGAGCCGAAGCTGGTCAATGCCGTGCTCGACCGCGTGTCGCGCCGCGTGCGAGGCGAGGGGCGCGGCAAGGACGCATCATGACCGCAATTGCCTTTGAGGCAGGCAAGGAGGCGCGTCGCACCGCGCTGATCCTCGCCGCCTCGCAGGCCATCATCGGCTCGGCTGCCCCCATCGCCATTTCCATGGGTGCGCTCGCCGGGCAATATCTGCTTGGCTCCGACAAATCATTGGCGACGGCGCCGATCACCGGCTTCAATATCGGCGTGGCGCTCGGTGCGCTACCCGCAGCGGCCATCATCCGCGGCATGGGCCAGCGCGGCGGCTTCATGACCGGCACGATCGTCACGGCGCTGGGCGGCCTCGTCGCCACGCTTGCGCTTTACCAGGGCAGCTTCTGGCTGTTTGCTTTTGGCTTGCTTATGATCGGTGTCGGTGGCGCCTTCGTCCAGCAGTTCCGTTTCGCTGCGGCCGACAATGCGCCGCCGGAATTCAAGGCGCGCGCCATCTCCTTCGTACTGGCCGGCGGCATCGTCACCGCCATCCTCGGGCCGCAGATCGTCATCTTCACCCGCGAATTGTTGGCGCCGGTGATGTTTGCCGGTTCGTTCGTCTCCATCCTGCCGCTGGCCGCGGTCGGCGCCATCATCCTGTCGTTCCTACGGCTGCCGGCGAAAGCCTTCGGCAAGGTGGAGATCGCCGCCAGCGACGCCAGGCCATTGGCTGAAATCGTCACACAGCCGCGCTTCGTAGCGGCATTGTTCTGCGCGGTCGGCAGCTACGCGCTGATGAGCTTCGTCATGACTGGCGCTCCTCTGGCCATGGTCGGTTGCGGCCTGTCGGAGACCGACGCGACGCTAGGCATCTCCTGGCATGTGATGGCGATGTTCGCGCCGAGTTTCTTCACCGGTTCGCTGATTCATCGCTTCGGTCCCGAACGCATTGTGGCGACCGGCCTGATTCTGCTCATTGGCTGCGCCATTGTCGCCCTGTCGGGCCTGGCGTTGTGGCAATTCTGGACGTCGCTGATCCTGCTCGGCCTTGGCTGGAATTTTGGCTTCATCGGCGCCACGGCGATGGTGTCGGCAAGCTACCGGCCGTCCGAAAAGGGCAAGGTGCAAGGCTTCCACGACTTTGTCCTGTTCGGCTCCGTCGCCTGCGCTTCGCTGATGTCGGGCATGGTCTATAACGCCTGGGGCTGGGAGATGCTGAACTGGATGATATTCCCGGTCACCGTTCTGTGTTTCGTGGCGCTAGGCGCACTCAAGCTGACCGGCTTGCGCAAAGCCGAAGTCTGATCGCTCCGTCGCTTCACCTGACACAGCGCTGTCAGCATAAGGCCGGCCGCATCTGCCGCACCGCAACAAAAATATTGCGTCCGCGCCTATTGTTATGAAACCGTATGCCCCGACTGGCCGTTGAAGCCATGCTCATATGCGGCCACCGCATTCCGGTTCTTAGCAAGGGGTTTTCACGATGCTTTCAGTCAAGGTTCTGGCCGGCGCGGCATTGGCGCTCGGCATCACGGCGGCTTCCGCCAGTGCTCAGGTGGTTGTCTCCTCGAAGATCGACACCGAGGGCGGCGTGCTCGGCAACATCATCCAGCTGGTGCTCAACGCCAACAACATCAAGACATCAGACCGCATCCAGCTCGGCGGCACGCCAGTGGTGCGCAAGGCGATCACCGCCGGTGAGATCGACATCTATCCCGAATACACCGGCAACGCCGCCTTTTTCTTCGAGAAGGCCGACGATCCTGTGTGGAAGGATGCCGCCAAGGCCTATGAGACGGCCAAGAAGCTTGACTATGACGCCAACAAGATCGTCTGGCTGTCGCCGTCGCCCGCCAACAACACCTGGGCGATTGCGCTGCGCAAGGAGGTCGCCGAGACCAACAAGCTCGCCACGCTTTCAGACTTCGGCAGGTACGTCGCGGGCGGCGGTCAGGTGGTGCTGGCGGCTTCCGCCGAGTTCGTCAATTCGGCGGCAGCACTTCCGGCGTTCCAGACCACCTATGGCTTCACACTGAAGCCGGACCAGCTGATCACGCTCTCCGGCGGCGACACGGCGGCGACCATCGCCGCGGCAGCCAACCAGACCAATGGCGCCAACGCGGCCATGGTCTACGGCACCGATGGCGGCATCGCGCCGTCTGGCCTCGTCGTGCTCGACGATGACAAGGGCGTCCAGCCGGTCTACCAGCCGGCGCCGATCATCCGCGAAGCGGTGCTGAAACAACACCCCGAGATCGAGACGCTGCTGAAGCCGGTCTTCGCCAAGCTCGACCTCGTCACGCTGCAGGAACTGAACGGGCGCGTGCAGGTCGGCGGCGAGCCGGTCAAGGGAGTCGCCGAAGACTTCCTCAAGAAGAACGGGTTTTTGAAATAGTCTGCACCTAGCTCATAGTGACACCGGTGCAAGGCACCTCCCTCTGGAAGCTGCTGATCTCCCCACTTGCGGGGGAGATGTCCGGCAGGACAGAGGGGGGTGCTGCCCCGCCGACCTCTCAAACCGTCAAAGGTGCGTGCCTCGACAGGGTTGCTTCTGAACAAGCCGCTCGAAAGTTGGCGATCCTTCACACCCCCCTCTGGCCTGCCGGCCATCTCCCCCGCAAGGGGGGAGATTGGATATCGCGTCGGCTTTCGCTAATCCCCAGAGAGAGCTGCGAGACGTGGCAAATCGCTCCTCATGAGGGGCAGCCATGACCCTCCGCTTCGACAAGCTCGGCGTGGTGATCGCCGCGATATCAGCCTACGCGGCTTTTGCGGCGCCCTTTGCCACGTTCCGTGCCAACCGCATCGTCCCCGGTCAGGCGCGCTCGATTATCGAGGCATTGCCGGCAGCGACCGGGCCGATGCTGCTCGCCATCATAGTCGCCGCGGCACTTGTCGCGCTGTTCAGGACACCGCTCGCGCTGCGCCTGGCAGCCAGCGCGGTGGCGCTTGCCGCACTCGCGCTGCTGATCGGCGTCGCCGGCACATTTCTCACGCCGGCGGGCAACACCTTTGCGAGAATTTCGCCGGCCTCCGGTTTCTGGAGTCTCATCTTTGCCTTCACGCTCTTGCTCGCCGACGTGCTGACACGGCTGAATCTGTCGCCCTGGGCGAGGGTTGGCGCGCTCGTGGTCGCGGCTTTGGCGATCGGTCTGTTGTTGATTTCGGGAAGCTGGGACAATCTGTCGATCCTGAAGGAATATTTCAACCGCGCCGACAGTTTCTGGATCGAAGGTTCCAAGCACGTGACGCTGGCGCTTGGTTCGCTGCTTGCCGCGGTGGTTGTCGGCCTGCCGCTCGGCATCCTCTGCCATCGCGTCGAAGGGCTGCGCGCCGGCGTGCTCAACGTACTCAACATCATCCAGACCATTCCCTCGATCGCGCTGTTCGGCCTGCTGATCGCGCCGCTCGGCTGGGTTGCCACGCATGTGCCGGGGGCTGCTGCCCTCGGCATTCGCGGCATCGGCACCGCGCCCGCCTTCGTCGCGCTTTTCCTTTATTCGCTGCTGCCGGTTGTGGCCAACACCGTGGTCGGTCTCGCCGGTGTGCCGCGGGCCGCCAACGACGCCGCGCGCGGCATGGGCATGACCGAGAGGCAGCGCCTGTTCGGCGTCGAGTTTCCGCTGGCTTTTCCTGTCATCCTCACCGGCATCCGCATCGTCTTGGTGCAGAACATCGGCCTTGCCACCATTGCCGCTCTGATCGGTGGCGGCGGTTATGGCGTGTTCGTCTTTCAGGGTGTCGGCCAGACGGCGATGGACCTTGTGCTGCTCGGCGCGGTGCCGACGGTGGCACTCGCCTTCGCCGCCGCCATCGTCCTCGACGCGGTGATCGAAATGACCGCCACCAAGCGCAGGGTTGAAACGGCATGATCGAGATCGAAGGCATTACCAAGCGCTACGACGCAACGACGGTGGTCGATGATGTCTCGATGGTCATCGAGCCGCGCACCATCGCCGTTATCGTCGGCACGTCCGGATCGGGCAAGACGACGCTCCTGCGCATGATCAACCGGCTGGTCGAACCGACCTCGGGCATCATCAAGCTCGACGGCGCCGACAATCGTTCGCTGCCCGGTTACGAACTGCGCCGCAGCATCGGCTACGCGATCCAGGGCCACGGCCTGTTTCCGCATCGTACGGTGGCGCAGAACATTGCCACCGTGCCGGTGCTGCTCGGCTGGGACAAAGACCGCATCAAGGCCCGCGTCGACGAACTGATGACGCTTTACCAGCTCGATCCCGAAGTCTTCGGGCCGCGCTATCCGCACGAACTGTCCGGCGGCCAGCAGCAGCGCGTCGGCGTTGCCCGCGCGCTCGCCGCCGAGCCCAACGTGCTGTTGATGGACGAACCGTTCGGCGCGCTGGACCCGATCATCCGCACCAAGGCGCAAGAGGATCTGCTGGCGATCCAGAAGCGCTTCGGCACCACCATCATCCTCGTCACGCACGATATGGAAGAGGCCGTGCATTTGGGCGACAAGATTGCGGTGATGGACGCCGGCAAGCTTGTGCAATACGCAAAGCCCGCCGAAATCCTGGCGAAGCCGGCAAGCGCCTTCGTCGAAACCCTGGTCGGCGCCAGCGAGCGGCCGTTCCGGTTGCTGTCTCTCGGCCGCGTGCGCGACGCCGTGGAGAAAGGCGCCGCCGAAGGCGAAGCGATCCCCGGCGACGCCAGCCAGCGCGATGCACTGGCTGAATTGCTGTGGTCAGGCAGGCCGGCGCTGCCCGTCAAAGGCGCCGACGGCAAGCCGCTTGGCCGCGTCACGGTCGACGGTCTGGTGAAACGCGCGGCGAGGCCGGCATGAAGGCCTGGCCTCCATCGCTGCTCAGGCTAGCCTTGGTGGTGCTGCTCGTTGCTTTCGTCACCAATCCCGGCTGGTTCGAGCCGCTGCTGAAGCCGCTGACAGAGAACAACGCGCCGGTAATCTACAACCAGGGCAGCCTGCTGACGCTGACATTGCTGCATTTGCGCACCGTCCTGATCGCCACCGTGGCCGCGACCATCATCGCTGTAGCGCTTGCCATCCTGGTCACCAGGCCGGCCGGCGCCGAATTCCTGCCGCTGTCGCGCAGCCTGGTCAACATCGGCCAGACCTTTCCGCCGGTGGCGGTACTGGCGCTTGCCGTGCCGGCCGTCGGCTTCGGCGAGAGGCCGACCCTGATCGCGCTGTTTCTCTACGGCCTGCTGCCGATCTTCGAAAATGCGCTGACCGGCCTGACGACGCTGCCGGCCAATGTCGTCGAGGCGGCGCGCGGTGCCGGCATGACCGGCTGGCAAAGGCTCACCAAGGTCGAGCTGCCGCTCAGCGCCCCGATCATCCTCGGCGGCATCAGGCTGTCGGTGGTGATCAGCCTTGCCACCGCCACCATCGGCTCGACGGTGGCCGCCAGGACCCTCGGCGAAGTGATCATCGCCGGGCTGTTGTCGAACAACCTCGCCTTCGTCCTGCAGGGCGGCCTGATCGTGGCGGCCCTGGCCGTCCTGATCTATGACGGCCTGTCGGCGATCGAGCGTTACACGGCGCGCCGCATGGGCCGGGAGGCAGAGTAGCCTCGTGCTGCGTCAGGGGCCAATTTCAATCGATCTAATAGGAGGTACTGACGGCAGGTCATCGCTTGGTCCAAACCATTTGGGCGAAAGCCGGGCAAAAACCGAACAATATCTTGACGTTCGCAGCCCTGTTTCGCATACACCGCTGCGAAGAGGCGGATTCCGTGCGCGGAATCCGATCTTTGTCTCAACGGCCCAGGGAGGGGTTCTTTTGGGCCATCAATCGAGGAAAATCCGGCAATGACAATTATCTCCGCCGTCATCGCCTGCGGCCTGCTTTCAATCCTTTACGCCATCTGGGCGACACGTTCGGTCCTTGCGGCCGATCAGGGCAATGCACGCATGCAGGAAATCTCCGCGGCCATCCGCGAGGGCGCACAAGCCTATCTGGCGCGTCAGTACACCACCATCGCCATCGTTGGCGTCGTCGTCCTCGTGCTCGCCTGGTGGTTGCTGTCCATCACTGCCGCGGTCGGCTTCCTGATCGGTGCAGTGCTTTCGGGCTCCGCCGGCTTCATCGGCATGCATGTCTCCGTTCGCGCCAACGTTCGGACGGCTCAGGCCGCATCAAACAGCCTCGCTGCCGGCCTCGACATCGCGTTCAAGTCGGGCGCCATCACCGGCATGCTCGTTGCTGGCCTGGCCTTGCTTGGCGTGTCGATCTACTACCTTGTCCTGACTCACTTCTTGGGCCTTCAGCCCGATGACCGCATCGTCATCGACTCGCTGGTCTCGCTCGGCTTCGGCGCGTCGCTGATCTCGATCTTCGCCCGTCTCGGCGGCGGCATCTTCACCAAGGGCGCCGATGTCGGCGGCGATCTCGTCGGCAAGGTCGAAGCCGGTATTCCCGAGGATGATCCGCGCAACCCGGCCACCATCGCCGACAATGTCGGCGACAATGTCGGCGACTGCGCCGGCATGGCCGCCGACCTGTTCGAAACCTATGCGGTGACCGTTGTCGCCACCATGGTTCTCGGCTCCATCTTCTTTGGCGGCACCGCCGTTCTGGGTGCTGCGATGCTCTATCCGCTCGCCATTTGCGGCGCCTGCATCCTGACCTCGATCGTCGGCACTTTCTTCGTCAAGCTCGGCTCCAACGGCTCGATCATGGGCGCCCTCTACAAGGGCCTGATCGTCACCGGCCTGTTGTCCGTCGTCGGTCTCGGCGTCGCAACCTCCGTATGCCTTGGCTGGGGCGAGATCGGCACTGTCGCCGGCATGGTCATCACCGGCAAGAACCTGTTCATCTGCGGCCTGATCGGCCTCGCGGTGACCGGTCTCATCGTCGTGATCACCGAATACTACACCGGCACCAACAAGCGCCCGGTCAACTCCATTGCCCAGGCGTCGGTGACCGGTCACGGCACCAACGTCATCCAGGGCCTTGCGGTCTCGCTGGAATCGACGGCACTGCCGGCGATCGTCATCGTCGGCGGCATCATCTCGACCTATCAGCTCGCCGGGCTCTATGGCACGGCGATCGCGGTCACGACGATGCTCGGCCTTGCCGGCATGATCGTTGCGCTCGACGCCTTTGGCCCGGTCACCGACAATGCCGGCGGCATCGCTGAAATGGCCGGCCTGCCCAAGGAAGTGCGCCACTCCACCGACGCGCTCGACGCGGTCGGCAACACCACCAAGGCGGTGACCAAGGGCTACGCCATCGGTTCGGCCGGCCTCGGCGCGCTGGTGCTGTTCGCCGCTTATTCGAACGACCTGAAGTTCTTTGCCGCCAATGGCGACAAATATCCCTACTTCCAGGGCATGGGCGAGATCTCCTTCGATCTCTCCAACCCTTACGTCGTCGCCGGTCTGATCTTCGGCGGCCTGATCCCGTATCTGTTCGGCGGCATCGCCATGACGGCTGTCGGCCGTGCGGCCGGCGCCATCGTCGAGGAGGTGCGCAAGCAGTTCCGCGAGGATCCGGGCATCATGGCCGGCACCTCCAAGCCGAACTACGCCCGCGCGGTCGATCTTCTGACAAAGGCGGCGATCCGGGAAATGATCATCCCGTCTCTGCTGCCGGTGCTGGCGCCGCTCGTCGTCTATTTCGGCGTGCTGCTGATCTCGGGCTCGAAGGCGTCCGCCTTTGCAGCGCTGGGAGCCTCGCTGCTCGGCGTCATCGTCAACGGCCTGTTCGTCGCTATCTCGATGACCTCGGGTGGCGGCGCCTGGGACAACGCCAAGAAGTCCTTCGAGGACGGCTTCGTCGACAAGGACGGCGTCAAGCACCGCAAGGGCTCCGAGGCGCACAAGGCTTCGGTGACCGGCGACACGGTCGGCGATCCCTACAAGGACACCGCTGGCCCGGCCGTCAACCCGGCGATCAAGATCACCAACATCGTGGCTCTCCTGCTGCTGGCCGTACTCGCGCACGGCTGATCGAAGAGCATTGGTCGAAACAAAACCCGCGGGAGCGATCCCGCGGGTTTTGCTATTGAACGATAACGACGCCGATCCCTCAGTGCTTCTTCTTGGCCCGGCCTTCGCTGCGTTCGCGATAACGCAAGCGTCCAAGCCTGGCCGGCGTCTCGACTGTCGGCCACCCCAATTCTGTTTGGCGAGCATACCGCCGTCTCGCCTTGACCGTGGCCACAACAAAAACCCGCAGGATCGCTCCCGCGGGTTTTTGGTCGCCTGAGATGGTGCTGCCCTCCTCAAGGGAAGGCGGTCTGAGATCAGGGAGTGCCGCCGCCGGGAACGCCGGGGGCCAGCTTGCTGGCGCCGTTGATGATCTGGCTGAGGAAGTTCTGGTCCTTGCCGCCGGTCGGTGTGGTGCGCGAGATGAAGTCGAAAATCTTGCCGTCCTTCAAGCCATATTTGGCGATCTGGGTGACGCGGCCGTCGGCGCCGAAATAGACCGCCAGCACCTTCTGGTCGATGAGCCTCGGCTTGTCGAAGGCCACGTAGCGCTTGCGCGTCTGCGAAATGTAGTAGAATGCCTCATTGTCGAAGGTCGCCGTCGTCGACGGCGTGCCGAGCGCCAGCAGCACCTGCTCGCGGCTTGAACCGACGGGCACCGAATCGATTGCCTGCTGGTCGATGACATACCCTTGCGTCAGCGTCTCGCTCGGGCTGAGGTCACCGATCATCTTGGAGGTGTGGCAGGCGGAAAGCGCCGAAATGATAACCAGCAGCGAGATTGCGCCGGCGGGCCTGGACGAGTAGGTCGACTTGAAATTCAGCGCGCGCAACAACAACTCCATTAGCTGGCCGCAACTTGCGCTGGGCCGCGAAACCGGTAAACCAGCTTGCTTGCCGATGCAACAAGGCCACTTCAACAAACGGTCCCCAGGAGACCATCCCCAATGTTCCAGCGCCTTTTTGGCCGCGAACGCCACGCCAACCGCGCTATCACCGAGGCGCTTTACGCACAAATCGTGGCGGCCGCGCGGCAGACCGTGTTTTATTCCCATTGGAATGTGCCGGACACGCCGCTTGGCCGTTTCGAGATGCTGTCGCTGCACATGTTCCTGTTCCAGCACCGGTTGCGCGGCGAGGGTGGCGTGGCGCAAGAGGTTGCCCAGGTGCTGATCGACGAGTTCTTCCTCGACGTGGATCATTCGCTGCGGGAATTGGGCGTTGGCGATGTCGGTGTACCCAAGCGCATGAAAAAGTTGGCAAGGATGTTTTATGGCCGAACCGCCGCATATGACGATGCGCTGGAAAGAAATGACCGCAACGGGCTCACCGCAGCCCTTGCCCGCAATGTCCGGCCCGACTCCGGCGCCTGGCCGGAAGCATCGCTCCTTGCCAACTACGTCACCGATGCTCGCGATCAACTGGCCGCGCAGTCATCCGAATCGATTGTCGCCGGCACGCTGGCGTTTCCCGTCGCCAAGGGAGATTGAACAATGAAGCACGTTGACCTGCAAAGCCCGGTATCCTTCCGCGCAAACGTCACTCGCCTGCCGCAGAAGGGTCTGCCGGTGGTTATCGAGGCCGATGCCGCACAGCGTGCAGCGCTGGCCGAGGAGCACGGGCTGATTTCGGTCGAATCCTATCGCGCCGAGCTTCTGGTGGCGTCATGGAAGCGCAATGGCGTGAAGGTCAGCGGTCGCGTCGAAGCCGACATCACCCAGGCCTGTATCGTCACGCTCGAGCCCGTCGAGGCGCATATCGACGAACCGGTCGAAGCGCTGTTGCTGCCTGAGGACTCCAAGCTTGGACGGCAGGGTTTCGAGGGTGGCGGCGAGATCCTGCTCGACGCCGAAGGCCCTGACAGTCCCGAAACGTTTTCCGGTGACACGATCGATGTCGGGGCACTTGCCGAACAGTACTTCGGACTGGCCATCGACCCTTATCCGCGCAAGCAGGGTGCCTCGCTGGCGGCCGGCAGCGAGACCGAACCGGCGGAGAATGAATTTCAGCAAAAACTGCGATCCTTGCTGGGAAAATCCTGAAAACCTCGCCCGTGACGGAAAAGCCGGTTGTGCGGCAGCCCAAAACCGTTATTTTCGCCGAACCTTCGGGGTCGCTGAAGCGACCTGCCGCCTAACCGTGAGATAAATACCGCGTGATCAGGATTTCCATCGATGCCATGGGCGGCGATCACGGACCAGCCGTGGTCATTCCGGCGCTCATGACCGTCGCGACCCGCCGTCCCGACATCCGCTTCGTCATCTTCGGGCGTGAGGAGGTCGTGCGCCCGGAACTCGCCAAATTTCCGAAGCTCGCAGCGGTCACCGAGTTCTTCCATTGCGAGGTAGCGGTCAGGATGGACGACAAGCCGAGCCAGGCGCTGCGCCAGGGCCGCTGGAAGTCGTCGATGTGGAAGGCGGTGGAAGCGGTCAAGGCCGGCACGGCGGACGCCTGCATTTCCGCCGGCAACACCGGCGCGCTGATGGCGATGTCGAAATTCTGCCTGCGCACCATGGCCACCATCGATCGCCCGGCGATCGCGGCCCTGTGGCCGACATTGCGGGGCGAAAGCGTGGTGTTGGACGTTGGCGCCACCATCGGCGCCGATGCGCACCAGCTGATCGACTTTGCCATTCTGGGCACCGGCATGGCGCGCTCGGTCTTCGGCGTCGCCAGGCCGACCGTTGGCCTGCTCAATGTGGGGGTTGAGGAGATCAAGGGCCAGGAAGAGGTCAAGGAGGCCGGGCGCATGCTGCGCGAAGCCAACATGGCCTCGATGAACTATCATGGTTTCGTCGAGGGCGACGACATCGGCAAGGGCGTGGTCGACGTTGTCGTCACCGAAGGCTTTGCCGGCAACATCGCGCTGAAAACGGCGGAAGGCACGGTGCGCCAGATCAGTGGTTATCTGCGCGCGGCGATGAGCCGGACGCTGATGGCCAGGATCGGCTACATTTTCGCCAAGGGCGCTTTCGATCGCCTGCGCGAAAAGATGGATGTCGGCCGCTCCAACGGCGGCGTCTTCCTTGGACTGAACGGCATCGTGGTGAAAAGCCACGGCGGTGCCGATTCGGACGGCTTCGCCGCGGCGATCGAGCTTGGCTATGATATGGTGCGCAACAATCTGCTCGACCGCATCGAGGCCGACCTCCACCTGTTCCATGCGCGCAACCCGCATGCCCAGGCAAACAGGAAATCCGACGTCGTTACCGACGCAAAGGAATAGGAAAGAACTTTGATCAGATCAGTCGTGCGCGGCACGGGCGCCGCGCTGCCCCGCAGAATCATGAAGAATGCCGATTTCGAAGGCATGGTCGAAACATCCGACGAGTGGATCGCGCAGCGCACCGGCATTCGCCAGCGCCATATCGCTGGGGATGACGAGACCACGGCTTCGCTCGGTGAGGCGGCGGCGCGCGCAGCACTTGCCAATGCGGGTCTAACGCCTGCCGACATCGATCTGGTCGTGCTGGCGACCTCGACGCCCAACAACACCTTCCCGGCCACCGCTGTCGATATCCAGAACCGGCTCGGCATGCATCACGGCTTTGCCTTCGATCTGCAGGCGGTCTGCTCGGGCTTTGTCTATGCCGTGGCCACCGCCGATCTCTACATCCGCGGCGGCCTCGCCAAGCGCGTCCTGGTCATCGGCTCGGAAACGTTCTCGCGCATCCTCGACTGGAGCGACCGCTCGACCTGCGTGCTGTTCGGCGACGGCGCCGGTGCCGTGGTCGTGGAAGCCGGCGAGGGGACTGGCGCAATCGCCGACCGTGGCGTGCTGGCGGCCAGCCTGCGCTCGGACGGTACTCACAAGGACAAGCTTTTCGTCGACGGCGGGCCGTCGACCACGGGCACCGTCGGCCACCTCCGAATGGAGGGCCGCGAAGTCTTCAAGCATGCGGTGGGCATGATTACCGACGTCATCGAAGCGACGTTCGCGCAAGCCGGCATCACCGCCGATGACCTCGATTGGTTCGTGCCGCACCAGGCCAATAAACGAATTATTGACGCTTCCGCCAAGAAGCTCGGGATAGCCGAGCAAAAGGTGGTGGTCACGGTCGATTTGCACGGTAACACCTCGGCTGCTTCCGTGCCCCTGGCGCTTTCGGTGGCCGTCGCGGACGGCCGCATCAAGAAGGGCGATCTGGTGCTTCTGGAGGCCATGGGTGGCGGCTTCACCTGGGGTGCGGTCCTGGTTCGCTGGTAAGTGCCAAACGGTCCGGTTTCGGTCCTTGACCTTGCCGGATCAATTACTTAGGCTCTATCGTTGTTGTGCCGAATTTTATGTTTTGAGCTGATGGGACGGTCGGATGGGGGGAAAGACACTTACGCGCGCCGACCTTGCCGAGGCGGTTTACCGGAAGGTCGGCCTGTCGCGCACTGAATCGGCCGAACTCGTCGAAGCGGTGCTGGACGAAATCTGCGAGGCGATCGTCCGTGGCGAGACGGTGAAGCTGTCGTCCTTCGCGACGTTCCACGTTCGCTCCAAGAACGAGCGCATCGGCCGCAATCCGAAGACCGGCGAAGAAGTGCCGATCCTGCCGCGCCGGGTGATGACCTTCAAGTCGTCGAACGTCCTGAAGAACCGTATCTTGCGCTCCCACCAAAGCGGCAAGGCCAAAAGCGGCAAGTAGACCATCGCGCGGTTGAAAACCGCCGCCGCCATGACGCCGGGCTTGAATATTGCTTCATAAACCGCTGAAATGAGACCCGATTCGGCAGGACAAGCCGGATCATCGTCCAGCGTGAGGATTCGCCCATGGACAAGAGCCCCGACGCCTTTCGTACCATCAGCGAGGTCGCTGAGGATCTCGATTTGCCGCAGCATGTGCTGCGCTTCTGGGAAACGCGTTTCACCCAGATCAAGCCGATGAAGCGCGGCGGCGGTCGTCGTTACTATCGGCCGCAGGATGTCGAACTGATCAAGGGCATCCGCCACATGCTCTACGACCAGGGCTATACCATCAAGGGCGTGCAGAAGCTGTTGCGCGAGAACGGCAACCATTTCCTGGTCGCCATCGGCAGTGGCGACATGGCGGCCGTCGAGGCGATCTCGCAGCGAAAGCAGGCCGATCAAGTGCCGTTGACTCCCGCGGCCCAGCCGCGCGGCATGGACGACGAACTGGTTGGCCAGCCGCGCGTCAAACCCAGCCGCCGCTTTTTCGGCCTTGGCAAGAGCGACGAGGACGGTCCGGTGCAGCCGGACGCGTCGAAACTCTCGCGCGACAATCGCGCGCTGCTGCAGGAAGCGCTGTTCGACCTTCTGGAATGCAAGCGCCTGCTTGACCAGGTGCGCTAAAGCAGTTCCAGGAGAAGTGTGAAACGGTTTTCCCGGGAAAAGCGCATAGCGCTTTCCCTTGGAAATTGCGTAAAAACAAAGAGATAGAGCTGCCCGAAGCGATATCGATATTTCGAAAACCGGAACCCGTCTTCCGATGAGGCGTTACGCTTCCTTCTAAACGTGAAGGAAACACATCATGGCATCATCTTCGACCCTCTCTGGCATGGATATCGACAGACAGGTCGCGGCTCTGACCAAGGAATTGGCCAGCCTGAGAAAGGCAGTGGCTAAGCGAGGCGGTGCCTACTACGAGGACGGTCGCGATGCCGCGCTCGACACCTATTCCGATCTTGCCGAACGTCTGCGCGATGCCATGCCGGCAATCCGCAAACGAGGCAGAGTGATCGAGAAGTCGGCCCGCGATCATCCGGCGGTAGCCGCTGCGGTCGGCCTTGTGGTGGTTGGCCTCGTCGCCAGCCTGCTGTTCAGCCGGCGCTGAGGAGTAGGCCCGGTCATTCGGATGCTGAAGATCCCCGACGCTGTCGTTCGACGAAATCGACGCGCCCGCATCGTGTCGCGCCGCAGTGCCAAGAGGAGACCAGCCTTGAACAAGTAGCCAAGGCCGGTCTTCTGGTTGGCATGCTTAGTAGGCCTTCCTCATCATCTTCTTCATGTGGTGGTGATGAACGTGATGGCGGCGATGCATCCCATGGTGGCAAACAGGGTGGTGGTGGTGACGATGATGGTGATGGCGATGATGTCTTGCCATCGGGGCCGCATCCGCGCTCGTTGCGCCGATCACCGGCACCGTGAAAGCAAGTGCAACTGCAAGCCCGAGGGCAGAGAGAAGGGACTTCTTCATGGATCGTTTCCTTTTTAGCAGGTCATCGGGTCGGTGATCCGATCGCTGCGAATGGGATTACGCCCCTGAATTTTTTCGTCAGTATCTCCCGATTGTAGAATCTTGTTTCCGGACTGTTTCTGCGCAATCCAGGGCCGCCGCCGTCATCATCGCCAGGGCCGAAACGCCGCGCCTCGCAGGCGGCTGGTTCACGATCCCGTGACGGTCCGTTTGGCTCTTGGCAAATCGCTGGCGAGCGGGCATCTTCCCGGTCGTCTCAGGCAACACTCCTCATTTGATCAAACCTTTCAGTCATGGAGTTGCCAATGCCCCATAATGCAAAAAGCGAAGCCCGCCCCGAATCGGCAATCAACGGGAGCGGGCCTGATTACAGCACCCTCAGAGCGATGCGGGAGGCCCGCGGCTACAGCGTGGAAAAGCTTTCCCTGACGTGCGGTCTGGCGGTCGACGAGATTGAGGATATCGAGAGCGGCAAGGTGACCGATCCGTTGAAGCTGCGTCGTATTGTGTCCGCGCTTCGACTTCCCCAGGAGGCCCTGATCACGCCGGCCGTGCCAACGCCGGCCGCGCAAGGTCGATCCCTGTCATAATCTGCACCAGGTGTTCCAAGGAACCCGCCAAGGCCTCCTTGGCGGGTTCTTTGTACCTGCCGCTGCATTCGCTTCAGTCTGGGGCTTGCCGATTTGTGTGTCGCGCGTGTTCATACGCGCGGCGGCCAAAATCCGCTGGAAGTCACTCTGCCGTTCATCAACTTTTGAATCATGGATTTGACGATGAGCCTGGAATCCGTTCGTGCCTTCTTCGCCACCCGCGCACCCGACATCGATGTCATCGTCACGGAAGCGAGTTCGGCGACGGTGACCTTGGCGGCGGAGGCGCATGGCGTGCTGCCGGCGCAGATCGCCAAGACGATCTGCCTGCGCGTCGGTGATCGCACCATGCTGGTGGTGACCAGCGGTATCGCCAGGCTGGACAACCGCAAGTTCAAGGACCAGTTCGGCGGCAAGCCGCGCATGCTCGACGCCGCTGAGGTTGTCGAAGCGACGAGCCATCCAGTCGGCGGTGTCTGCCCGTTCGGCCTGCCGGCGCCACTGCCGACTTTCTGTGATGTATCGCTGCGCGATTTCGACGAGGTCGTGCCGGCCGCAGGCGCCACCAATGCCGCGGTGCGGATCGCGCCACAGCGTATGATCGATCTTACCGGTGCTGAGTGGGTCGATGTCTGCCAAGGGTAGGTCAGGCCCGGTATTCGTACCGGCATGATAGGCGCCGAATTTCGGTTGACCCGACCGGGGTTATCACGATACATCGCGACCGGTCCGGAGTGTAGCGCAGCCCGGTAGCGCACTTGACTGGGGGTCAAGGGGTCGTCGGTTCGAATCCGGCCACTCCGACCATTTTGAAGCAGGACTTCCCCCGAGTCCGCATTGGCTGGAATCCGGCCAGATCAGCCAAAGTTCCAATCGGTTAGGCCTTTAGCTTCTTGCTTGAACCCGGGCAGGCCGCAACAGCCGCTGATGGCGGTATTCCAGCGCGATGGCGCCCCAGATCAGGCCGAGCAGCAGGTAGACGTGGCGCCAGTGGTCGATGTCGATGAAGGTGCCGAGCCCGATATTGCCGATGAAGGCGACATAGGCGCACAGGAGATAGGGCTGCCACGGCCGGTCGCGCAGCAGGATTCGGAAGCCGGCTGATATCGTCCATAAGACGAGCGCGAGGAACGACACGAAGCCGAGCCAGCCATAGTCCATCAGCATCTTCAGCCAGATGTCGTGGGTGTCCTCGCCAAAAATCTTGCCGAAGACCAGCGGGCCGATGCCGAACGGATGCTCCATCGCCATCTGGAAGCCGATCCCGTAGCGGGCGAAGCGGCCGAGGCGAGCGGTGTCGTAGCTCTGCTCGAGATGGGCGCGGTTGGAGAACATTTCCGAGACGCCGGGCAGCTGTAGGATGACGATCATGGCGACGACCAGCAGTGCCAGCGCGGCGATCGTCATCACCACCACGCGCAGCCGGAACATGCCGCTGGCGCTATGCAGGAAGAGGCAGCCGGTGAGCAGGACAGCCGAGACGGCGAACATGCCCCAGGCGCCGCGCGAGAAGGAAAAGAAGATGCCCGCCGTGATGATCAGCAGCGGCACTGCCAACAGCGGCATACGTGTGACCGGTCCGGTCAATAGCAGATAGAGCAGATAGATGCCGGGCAGCACCAGGAATGGTCCGAACACGTTCGGATCCTGGAAAGCGCCGGCGGCGCGGTCGTATTTGGTGAACATCTCCGCGCCCGGAAAGGCGTGGAAATAGCCGGAAATGCCAAGCAGCGAGGTTATCACCGCCGACACGACATAGGCGACGAAGATCAGCCGGTAGAGGCTAGGTTGCACCGCCGTCACCGAGGCGAAAAACACGGCGGTGAAGGCAAGAAACAACGAGACGGCGAGATAGAGCGGCGTGGTGGCGAGATCCGACATCTGCGTCATCGCCATCATGCCGCCGATGTTCATCGTCACCAGCAGCACCAGGAGCGGCATTGCCGCACGCGACACCCTGAGGCCGAACAGGGCCCAGATGGCGATCAACCCCGCCATGTAGAGCTCGTAGGGCGCCGGTTCGCTGATGACGAAGCCGGACAGGAATATGCCGAGGAAGACCGCGCATGAGGAGACCAGTGCGATCAGCTTGGCGTTGACCGCCGCGCGCGGCAAATCATGGCTGATCGCGCTCAATAGGCGTTTTCCGTGTTGAGCAGCCGCACCGGCGTCAGGAACAGGATGCGCAAGTCGAACAGCAGCGACCAGTTCTCGATGTAATAGAGGTCGTACTCCGTCCGCATGCGGATCTTCTCGTTGGTGTCCATCTCGCCGCGCCAGCCATTGATCTGCGCCCAGCCGGTGACACCGGGCTTGACCTTATGGCGCGCGAAATAGCCGTCGACCACTTCGTTGTAGAGCAGGTTGTGCGACTGCGCCGCGATGGCATGCGGGCGCGGACCGACAAGCGACAGCGAACCCAAGAGCGAGTTGAAGAACTGCGGCAACTCGTCGATCGAGGTCTTGCGGATGAAGCGGCCGACGCGGGTGACGCGCGGGTCGTTCTTGGTCACCGTCTGCTTGGCGGTCGGGTCGGCCTTGTCCGTATACATCGAACGGAACTTGTAGACCTCGATGATCTCGTTGTTGAAACCGTGCCGCTTCTGGTGGAACAGCACCGGCCCCTTGCTGTCCAGCTTGATGGCGATGGCGGTCGCCAGCATCACCGGCGAGAACACGACGATGCCGATGAGACTGAAGACGATATCGAAGGCGCGCTTGGCGACTGAATCCCAATCGTTGATAGGCTTGTCGAAAATATCGAGCATCGGCACCGAGCCGATGTAGGAATAGGCGCGCGGGCGAAATTGCAGCGCGTTGGAATGCGCCGACAGCCGGATGTCGACCGGTAGCACCCATAGTTTCTTCAGCAGCTGCAACACGCGCGATTCCGCGGTCAGCGGCAGCGACACGATCAGCATGTCGATGCGGGCGATGCGGGCGAATTCGATCAGTTCCGAGATGGTGCCGAGCTTCGGATAGCCGGCGACGATGGGCGGCGAGCGCTTGTCGCCGCGATCGTCGAAGATGCCGCAGATGCGGATGTCGTTGTAGGGCTGCTTTTCGACCGAGCGGATCAGGATTTCCGCCGCCTTGCCGCCGCCGACGATAACGGCGCGCCGCTCCATGCGACCATCGCGCGCCCAGCGCCGGATCAACTTCGACATCACCAGCCTGAGGCCGAAGATGAGGACGAAGCCGATGACGAACCAGCTGCCGAACAAAAGGCGCGAATAGTCTTGCGCCATCTTCATGGCGAACGCGGTCAACGCCATCAGCGCGAAGGCACCAGCCCAGGCGAGCAGGATGCGGCTGAAATTAGCGATCGGCCGCATCAGCGAAACAACCTGGTAGCAGTCGGTAACGTCGAGCAGAACCACGGCCAGGAAAGACGCGGCGGCGATCGTCAGCGGATACTGCCAGGCGAGATAGTTGAAGAACCCGACAAAATGGAAATAGACGGCGAGCCCAGACAGCAGCAGCAAGCCGAATTCGACCATGCGCAGGACGCCGCTGACCATGATCGGCGACATCGTATCGCGCCTGTACTGCGTAGCGACCTGGCGGGCGACATCGTTCATGCCGATGGGAGTATCGCCATCGGCCGGGCCGTCGAATTTACGCACCGCCTCTGCTGAAAAGCGGCGCGCGGGGTCGATCTCGTTCATGGGGCTTTCCGCAAGCTTCCCGACGGTGAATAGCAAAAGAGAGCTAAGAAACCCTTGAAACAACCTGTGGTTTTGAAACGGCTATCTGTCGAGCGCTGCGAAGTAGGCCTTTTCGATGTCGGCGGCCATCACATCGGCGCCGAACCGCGCCTTGAGGTTCGCGCCATCGGGCATCAGGTTGATATAGGCAGCAGGGTCGGCCAGCGCTTGGCCTATCTTGTCGGCAAGCTCGACCGGGTCGGGCCGGATCAGCGCAGGGGAACTCGTGCCGAAGATCTCCGGAATGCCGCCGACTGCGGTGGCGACCATCGGCTTTCCCGCGGCAAGCGTTTCCAGCACGATATAGGGCATGGCTTCGGCGCGTGAGGGAACGATGACGAGCGCCGCCAGTGCAAAGGCGTCCCTGGCCGGCATCGGCGGCAGGAAGCGGACATGACGCTCAAGCCCCAGGCGTTTTACTTGCACGTGGTAGCGCGGCAGGTCGTCGCCGTGTCCGACCATGACCGCGGTCAGCGCGCGGCCGAACTGGGGGCCGGCCAGCGCCAAAGCATCGATAAAGATATCCGGCCCCTTCAGGTCGCGCATCATGCCGATATAGAGCAGATCGGCAGCGTCGGGCTCGGTGATCGCCGGCTCGAATTCGGTGGCGCGCAGACCGTTGTAGACAAGGGTGTTGGGAATGGGCGGTTCGCCGACCTTATGGCGATAGGTTCGCCTCTCATAGTCGGAGACAAACAGCAGGCAGTCGGTGAAGCGGGCCATGAAGCGCTCGAGCGCGAAGAACAGCTTTCCGGTGGTCGTGTTCTCGTCATAGTGGAGAGAGCCGCCATGCGGCGAATAGAGGCGGGCTACGCGAGACCTTGATACCCGCAACAATGAGCCGAACAGACGGGCATAGGCGCCACCCTTGGCGCCGTGCCCGTGCAAAACGTCCGGCCGCAATTCCTTGATGATCCTGTAAGTGCGCCAGGCCGAGGCAAGGTCGCCCGGGCCGACATGGCGCTGCATCGGCGTGCGATGGATGCCGAGCGCCAGCAAGTCCTTCATCTGCTCGAACAGATGTTCTTCGAACTCGCCGCCCGTCGTCGAATCGCAAACGATGCCGACGGAATGCCCGGCAGCGACCTGCGCCTCGGTCAGGTCGCGCACATGGCGGAAAATTCCCCCGACGGGTGAGCGAAAGCAATGGACGATCCTGAGGGTGTCCGCCACGTGGTTCGTCAGAACAGGCGTTCGCGGACGTAGACGGTATCGCCGGGCAGCAGCGGGTCGGAGGTGACCACGCGGCCGGTCATCACCTTGCCGTTGATGTCGCGAGTGATGTCGACGCTTTCCTGGTTGGCGCGCGGCGTGAAGCCGCCGGCAATGGCGATTGCCTTCTGCACAGTTAGGCCGGGGACATAGGAATATTGGCCGCCGGCACCCACTTCGCCCATGACGAAGATCGGCCGGTAGCGATCGATCTCGACCGAAACGTCGGGATCGCGCAGATAGCCTTGCCGCAATTTGTCGGCGATTTGCTTTTCCATCTGCTGCGCGGTGTGGCCACGTGCCGGTATGGCGCCGACAAGCGGGAAGGAGAGGTACCCGGATTGGTCGACGCTGTACGTGTTGGTCAGCCCGTCCTGCTCGAACACTGTGACGCGGACGCGGTCGCCGGCGCCAAGACGATAGGGCTGATCAAGCACCTCGTGGAAGGCTGCCGGCGTCGGCCGATAGCTGGAACAGCCAGCAAGCATCGACACGGCAAGCAGAGCGCGAAACAGGGGAGCAGTGCTTTTCATGACCGGACAGGTACCTTCGACTTGCCGCTGCGGCGTCGCAGCAAACATCAGGGATCGGGTTCGTTATCATCCTGTTAGGGTTAATGACCGGTAAAGGGAGGGGCTGACGCATGGCGCATCGGCAAGAGTTTTTGCGTTTTTTTGCAGGTTTGTTTTTCACTCGCCAGTAAACCCTAACGGAAACTTACCGTGTTCTTAACGGCTGAGTTACCATAGTTGTTTACGGTGCATCCTGACCCAGTATCGGAGTAGGGATGCATGTCCGTTCAGTCCGCGGCCGCAGATGTCGATGTCGATCTCAGGCAGCTCTTCGCCAGCCTGGCGAGGAACTGGTTGCGCATAGTCGTCGTCGTGCTGTCGGTGACAGGGCTGGCATTCGCTTTCGCTTCGTTGGCAACCCGCCACTACAAGGCCGAGACGCAGGTGGAGATCGCACCACGCGAATCTGTCTACACGCGGCCGGCCAGCAACAACAATGACACCGACAAGCCAATTCTCGACGAACAGGGCGTCGCCACCCAGGTCCAGATAATTTCCTCCAACGAAATCCTCAAGCAGGTCGCACAAAAGCTTGGTCTGGAAAAATTGCCCGAGTTCGACGACGCGCTCGACATGTCGCCGTTGAGCCGCGCCCTGGTCCTCGTAGGCTTGAAAAGCGATCCGATGGAGATTCCGGCGGAAGAACGCGTCCTCAAGAAAATGCACGAGAAGCTCAACGTCTATGGTGTCGAGAAGACCCGCATCATTGCCATTGAGTTCTCGTCGGAAGATCCCAAGCTCGCGGCCGCCATACCGGACGCCATTGCTGCCGCCTATATAGCGGGGCAAGGGGCGGCCAAGCTCGAATCCAACAACGCCGCTGCTGACTTTCTGGCACCGGAGATCGCCGACCTGTCGAAGCAGGTCAAGGATGCCGAGGCCAAGGTCGCCGCCTACCGCTCACAGTCCGATCTTCTGATGGGTGGCAACAATTCGGTGCTGGCCACCCAGCAGCTTTCGGAACTGTCGAGCGAACTGTCGAAAGTGCGCGCCAACCGCGCCGCTGCCGAAGCGACCGCTGACGGTGTGCGCAGGGCGCTGCAGACTGGCGGTTCGCTGGATGCCGTGCCGGAGGTTTTGTCATCGGACCTGATCCAGCGCTTGCGCGAGCGACAGGTCGAATTGCGCTCCAACATCGCCGATCTGTCGACCGCGTTGCTTGGCAATCATCCACGTATTCGCGCGCTGAAATCGCAACTGGCCGACCTCGACGCGCAGATCCGCAGCGAGGCCCAGAAGATCATGAAAGGCCTGTTGATGCAGGCCGAGACGGCCAAGGCCCGCGAGAACCAGCTTGTCGCCGACGTCAACACGTTGAAGGCGGCTTCGGCGCAAGCCGGCGAACAGCAGGTCGATCTCGACGCGCTGCAGCGCGACGCTACCGCCAAACGGCAGCAGCTCGAGCTGTATCTGGCCAACTATCGCGAAGCGGCTTCGCGCCAAGACCGCAACTATCTGCCGGTCGACGCCCGGATCGCCTCGAAGGCTTCGGTTCCCTCCGAGGCCTATTTCCCGAAGGTCGGACCTATCGTTGGCGCCGCTTTCGCCGCATCGCTGCTGATCATGGCCATCGTGACGCTTCTGCGGGAGCTGTTTTCCGGGCGTGCGATGCGTCCGGCGACCGGTTCCCGCTTCGAACGGATCGATGAGGTCGCGATGCCCCATGTGGCGCAGGCGTCTGACATGGTCGCAATGCCGGTTGTCCGCCAGGAACCCGCCGTCCTCCGGGATCCCGTCCTTCGCCCGGAGATGGGGAACCGCCCGGCTGCGGCGGAGGCCAAGCCCTACGCCACGATGCCCGCCATGGCCGAAGCGCCTGATATGGTCGCAATGGCCGAGGCAGCGGCAGCCAAGCAGACGGCTGTCGAGCCCGAACCGGTGCGTTCGACCCTGGGTGAGATCGACGTTGAGAAGGCTGCCGAAAAGCTGATCGCCAGTGGTGCCGCGCGCGCCATCTTCGTCTCGCCGGAGGGCGACGAGGCCGCCGCATCCGCGGTCCTGGTGGCACGCGAGGTCGCCGACGCCGGCCTGCGCGTCCTGTTGCTGGATCTCACCGCGTCGGGAGCGGCCTCACGGCCGATGCTGGACAGTGGACTTTTCCCCGGCATCACGAACCTGCTCGCTTCGGAGGCGCAGTTCAGCGACGTCATCCACGCCGATCTCTACTCGGACTGTCACGTCATTCCCGTCGGCACCGCCGATCCGGTCCGCGCCATGCGCGCCGCCGACCGGCTGCCGATCATCATGCAGTCGCTGACAACGGCTTATGATCTGGTCGTGGTCGAATGCGGACCAGCCGACGCGCAAGGCATCAGCCGTCTGACCGGCGATGCCACCGAGGTCTTTCTCTCCATGCTGGAGTCGGACGACGAAGTAACACAGGCCGCGGTCAAGCTTATCGAAAGCGGCTATCCCGACCTGACGCTGGTGACGCCGCTCGGCCACGAGCCGCCCGGCAATCCGGTGCCGGGACGGCGCACTGCCGCCTGAAGGAGTTCCTTCGCAAAGGCCGGTCCGGTCGCTATCCCAGTTCCAGCGTCGTCACGCCGAACAATCGTTGCAGGCCGAGCTTCGGGGGCGGGCCCTTGTACATGCGGGTGGTGGTGAAGGTCGGCACAAAACCTGCCGCATTGAGCGCTGCGATAAAGTCCAGTTTGGTGGCTGGAACGTCGATGCTCAGATCGCCGCCTTCGCAGGCACCAGCCAGTCGTTCCAGCAATTGCAGGGCGATTTTCATATCGTCGGCAAACAACGGACCGATCTTGGAGCCGGACCGACACCGCCGCGCGACGCCATAGCCGCTGGTGCCACGCGAATTGATCGCCGCCAGCCCGTGATGCGGCGCCTGCAGCCATCGCTGCAGGAAGGCACGCCGGGGCGCGGGAAAGCAATGCGCGTCATAGGCGATGATGTCGGGCACGAGCTCTGTCGTCAACAACCGCAGTCCGTCGGCTCTGCCCGATGGGCCCACCTTGCGCCCGCTGTAGCGAGTGGTCTCGTAGGCCGGGCTGAAGCCCATGGCCCGGTAATTCGCCTGCTGCTCTGCGACGCCGTCCAGGCCGATGGTGCGGCCGGCAAGCCTTTTCATGCCGGCGTTCCACACCGCCTTGCCGTAGCCTTTGCCGCGCATGTCCGGCCGGCAGATGTAGAGGCCAATGAAGCCGAACTCGATTCCATAGGCCACCGCCGAGATTGCCGCGACCATTTCGTTGCCGACAAAGGCGCCGATGAAGCCTTCGGGATCCGCGGCCTGGAACATCGCCGCGTCTTCAAGGCCTGGGTTCCAGCCTTCCGCGGCCGCCCAGTCGACGAGAACAGCCAATTCCTGCAGCGACAGCGTCCGGATGGTCGGCTTCATGGCGCTCACTCCGCAGCGGCTATTCCGGGTGAGAAGGATTTCAGCACACCACGATAGGGCTTGGCCAGCGGGCTTGCATAGGCGCCGCGCTTCGATGTCGACAGGCCGAGCGAGATCAGCGCCTCGGCCTGCTTGAGTGCTGCGCCGACGCCGTCGATAACCGGCAGTTGGAACTCCGCTTGCAGCCGGTGCGCAAGGTCGGCCATGCCGGCGCAGCCGAGCACGATGGCCTCGGCGCGATCCTCCGCGATAGCTCGGGCGATTTCGTCGCGCAGTTTTCCGACCGCGCCAGATGCCGGGTCCTCCAGCGCAAGCACGGATATGTCCGCAGCGCGTACGCGGACGCGTCCCGCCATGCCGTAGCGCTGCACCAGCCCCTCGACAGGTACAAGCGAGCGTTCGGTGGTTGTCACCACGGTGAAGCGCTGGGCGATGAAAGCGGCGATGGAAAGCGCCGCCTCACAGATGCCGATGACAGGGATACCGGCCATGGCGCGTGCCGCATCCAGGCCGGTGTCGTCGAAACAGGCGATGATGGCCGCCTGCGCGCCAGCACGCTCGCCGGCGGCGATCTCCATCAATAGGCCCGGTACGGCCAGCGCCTCGTCATAATAGCCTTCGATCGATACCGGTCCCATGGACGAAGTGACGGCAACCACTTCCGTCCAGGCACCGGCGACGGCGCGTGCGGCGGCGGCGATCGTCTCGGTCATGCTCGAGGTCGTGTTTGGGTTTACCACAAGTATCTGCACGGTCACGCTCTCGCCCGGCGGCGGCCGACATAGAGGATGGCGCCCAACGTCGCCAGGATCACCAGGAACGAAAACACCGTGGTCACCGTGCCAAGCGCGTAGAGCACGGGCGTCGTGACATTGGTGGTCATGCCATAGATTTCGAGCGGCAGCGTGTTGAAGCTGCCTGAGGTCATCAGCGTACGCGCGAACTCGTCGTAGGACAGCGTGAAGCCGAACAGGCCAACGCCGATCAGGCTCGGCGCGATCATCGGCAGCACGACATGGGCGAAGGTCTGCCAGGAGGTGGCGCCGAGGTCGCGTGCGGCTTCCTCGTAGGCCGGTGAGAAGCGGTTGAAGACTGCAAACATGATCAGTACGCCGAACGGCAAGGTCCAGGTCAGATGCGCGCCGAAGGCGGACGTGTACCAGGCCGGACGAAAGCCGATCTGCTGGAAGACCACGCCGATGCCCAGTGAAATGATGATCGAGGGCACGACGAGGCTGGCGACAGCCAGGTAGAACAGCGCGGTGGCGCCCCGAAATTTCTGGCGGAAGGCGAGGCCCGCCAGCAGCGACACCACGACGGTGACGATCATCACCATGACGCCCAGCACCAGCGAGCGCTTGAAGCTGCCGCCGAAATCGCCGACCGCCTGGCGCTCGAACAGATTGGCGAACCAATGCAGCGACACGCCGTTGAGCGGGAAGGTGAGGCCGCCGGTCTCGCCCTGAAAGGAGAGGATCAGGATCGCTGACAGCGGGCCGTAGAGGAACAACACGAACAGCGTGAAGAAGACCGCCAGCACGTAGAAACCGACAGTGCGTTTTTCGTGGCTCACGTCAGAGCTCCTTGCGAATGTCGACGATGCGCAGGATGCCGGCGACCATCAGCAGCACCAGCACCAGCAGCACCACCGCATTGGCGGCGGCGGCCGGATACTGCAGCAGCGACATCTGGTTCTTCATCATCAGCGCAACGGAGGCGCTCTGGCCGCCCGACATCACCTGCACGGTTGAGAAGTCGGCCATGACAAGCGTGACGACGAAGATGGTGCCTATCGCCATGCCCGGCTTGGCAAGCGGAATGATGACGTTCCACAGCACCTGCCAGCCGGACGCGCCCGCGTCGCGCGCGGCCTCGACCAGTGAGCGGTCGATGCGCATCAGCGTGTTGAAGATCGGCGTCACCATGAACAGCGTGTAAAGATGAACCATGGCGAGCACGACCGCGAATTCGGAATAGAGCAACCATTCGATCGGTTTCGGCACCAGCCCCAGATGCACCAACGTCGAATTGATCAGCCCGTTGCGGCCGAGCACCGGAATCCACGAGATCATGCGGATGATGTTGGAGGTTAGGAAAGGCACGGTGCAGACCAGGAACAGCACCATCTGCATGGCCGTGGTGCGGATGTGGAAGGCGAGGAAATAGGCAACCCAGAAGCCGATGAACAAGGTCAGCGCCCAAACGATGGCAGCGAACTTGATAGTGTTGAGATAGGTCTTCCAGGTAACCCAGGAGCCCAGAACGTCGGAATAGTTGGTGGTCAGGAAATCCGGATACATGGCGGCGAAGTCGTAATCCCAGAAGGACACGACGACGATCATGATGATGGGCAGGAGCAGGAATGCGCCGAGGATCAGCGCCAGTGGCGCCGATTGGAGATAGGGCGTGACCCCGCCGAACGCGAAGCGTCGTCGTCGGGCTGGTTTCGCGGCGGCGGCAATTGCGGGGCGGTCGAGCGCGACTGTCATTAATGCTCTCGGTGCAGGTTTGTGGTGCGGGCGCTGCGCGCCAATCCCCTTCTCCCACAAGGAGAGAAGGGGAAGAGAAAGGGCGCTGACTAGATCAAGCCGCGATGAACTCGTTCCAGCGCTTCACCATGTAGCGGTCCTCGTCCATGACCGAGTTCCAGCAGGCGACCTTGCCCATGCGCTCCTCGAACGAACCGCCGTCACGCACCGCGCCGGCCTTCTCCATGACCGTGCCGTCCGGTGCCTTGATCTCGCCCTTGGCTGGCTTGCCTTCGATCCAGTAGCCCCATTCGTCCTCGGTCATGAATTTCTTGGCTGAGACCATGTTGGCCGAATAGTAGCCCTGGCGATTGAGATAGCCGCCGACCCAGCCCGAAGTGTACCAGTTGATGTACTCGTAAGCAGCGTCGAGCTCGGCGCCCTTGAGGTGGGCGGCAAGACCGAGGCCGCCACCCCATGAGCGGTAGCCTTCCTTGAGCGGCTGGAAGCGGCAGGCGATGCCCTTGGAGCGCACGGCGGCGACGGCGGGTGACCACATCGACTGGATGACGACTTCGCCCGACGCCATCAAATTGACGCTCTCGTCGAAGGACTTCCAGAAGGCGCGGAACTGGCCGGCCTGCTTGGCCTTGATCAGGAAGTCGATCGTCTTGTCGATCTCGTCCTTTGTCATGTTGCCCTTGTCGGCATATTTGATGTTGCCCGTGGCTTCCATGATCATCGCCGCATCCATGATGCCGATGGAGGGGATGTTGAGGATTGCGGTCTTGCCCTTGAAGGCCGGGTCCATGATATCGGCCCATGTGGTGATGTCGCGGCCGACGAGGTCGGGGCGGATGCCCAGCGTGTCGGCGTTGTAGATCGTCGGCACCATGGTGAACCAGTTGGTCGGTGCCTTGGCGAAGGTCTTTGAGTCCTGCGCGTCGACATACCCGACCGTGTGCGGCGCCGTGCCCTGCGCGATGACGCTGTCGGGCGTCAGCTTGCCGGTTTTGAACAGCGGCACCAGTTCGTCGTAGTACTTCAGTTTGCTGACGTCCATCGGCTGCAGGACGCCGCTCGGGAACACCTTCTTGCAGATCCAGTATTCGATGTCGGCGATGTCGTAACTGTCGGGCTGGGTCACTGCACGTTGGGCGGCCGCGTCGGAATCTGTCGCCGTCATCTCCAGCGTGATACCGAGATCAGCCTTGCACTTGTCGGCAATGGCGTTGAGGTTCGATACGCCGGTGCCGAACTGGCGCAACGTGATGTTGGATTGCGCCCAAATTGTCGGAAAGCCTGATATGGCACCGGAGCCGGCGGCAAGGCCAACGGCAGCGGCACCCGTCTTGAGCAGCGAGCGGCGCGAGATGCCCGCCTTGGTTTGCGTAGTGTTTGTCATCCTATTCCCCTATCTTGTTTTGCTTGGTTGACGTCATGAATGCAGGCGGCCGAGGACAATGGCATCCTCGGAATCCCAGGCGAGCGGTACGGCGTTGCCAATGGCGACGGGTTTGGCGAAGAAATCGGAATCGTCGACGATGACGGTGAAATCGTCGATGCCGGCGCCGGTGACCGACAGCTTCACCGTGGCGCCGCGATATTCGACGTTGGAGACGATGCCGGTGAAGCCGAGACCGGGCGAGGGCGCCTCGCCGATGCGCACATGGTCGGTGCGGATGGCGATGTCGATCGGCGCTCCCACGTCCCGTGGTTGGCCGCTGGCGGCAAGCGAGCCGCCGCCTTTCACGTCGAAGGTGACCATGGCGCCGCGTTCGCCGGTGACCCGGCCGGAGATGACATTATGGTCGCCCATGAAGCGGGCGACGAAGGCGGTGGCCGGCCGCTCGAACACGTCGCGCGGCGGCGCCGCTTGTTCGATGCGGCCGTCATTCATCACCACGATCAGGTCGGCGAGCGCCATCGCCTCCTCCTGGCTGTGGGTGACGTGGACGAAGGTGATGCCGAGTGACGTCTGCAGCTTTTTCAGCTCGGCCCGCATGCGGATCTTCAGGAACGGATCGAGCGCGGAAAGCGGCTCGTCGAGCAACAGCGCCTCGGGATCGGTAATCAGCGCGCGCGCCAGCGCGACGCGCTGCTGCTGGCCGCCGGAAAGCTGTGCGGGCCGGCGCGTCGCATAGGCCTCCATCTGCATAAGCTTCAGCATGTCGAGCGCCCTGGCACGGCGCCTTTCCTTGTCGACGCCCTTCATCTTGAGGCTGAAGGCGACATTGTCGATGAGGTCGAGATGCGGGAAGAGCGCGTAGGACTGGAACATCATCGCCGTGCCACGCTTGGCCGGCGGCAAGTCCGTCACCACCACATTGCCGAGGCGGACGTCGCCGCTGGAAATGCTCTCATGGCCGGCGATCATGCGCAGCGTCGAGGTCTTGCCGCAGCCGGAAGGGCCGAGCAAGCAGCAATAGGTGCCGGCCGGGATCTTGAGGCTGATACCCTCGACGGCGGTCGTCGTTCCATAGACTTTCGAAACGGACACAATGTCGATTTCGGCGGCTTTGGACATCAAGCATTCCCCGTTTGGTCGTGTTAATCAAAGCATCATGCATGCCAATCGCCATGCTGCCGACCAAGCATTTGAATTGTCGGGGAAATCAGGATTTTCGGGTGTCGCCTATCAAACGGGCGTTTTGTGCGTTGCACAAATTATGGGCGATTGTCTGCGATCTATACACAAATCGTATGCAATCTTTTTTGCCTTCGTGTCCACTTTGCCTCTCGTGCTGACGTCGAGAGTCGCGTTAGAAGGGGACGGAAAGAATTGCCGCCATGAACTTTGCCGACCAGATCTATTCCGCCACCGACAGTGCCACGCAGGATCGTGCCCAGGCGATCCGCGACCAGCTACGCGACGCCATCGTCGACCGCCGGCTGGCGCCGGGCACCAAACTGTCGGAAGGCGAGGTCGGCACGCTGTTCGACGTCTCCCGTACGGTGGCACGCGCGGCGCTGCAGATGCTGTCCTTCGAAGGGCTGGTGCGCACCGAGCGAAACCGTGGCGCCTTCGTCGCCAACCCATCGCCAGAGGAAGCGCGCCAGGTGTTCGCCTCGCGACGGCTGATCGAACCGGGCATTGCCATCGCCGCCTGCGGCCGCGTCACCGCTGCCGACATAGCTGCATTCAAGGCGCAGCTCGACGAGGAGGGCCGCTTCATTGCCGAGCGTGGGCCGAATGCGCGGCGTTCCGAAATCAGGGCGTCGGGCGATTTCCACCTGTTGCTCGCCGCCGTCGCCGGCAATGCCATCCTGCAGCGCTTCATGGAGGAGCTGGTGGCGCGCTCGTCACTGGTCATCGCGCTCTACGGGCGGTCTGGCATATCCGCCTGTGGGCACGGCGAACACACGGAAATTGTCGGCGCGCTGGGGAGCGGAGATTGCGGGCGGGCGAGCCTGCTGATGCTGCACCACCTCGATCATATCGAGGCCGATCTGGATTTGCGCGTCAGGGCCGGCCCGGCGCTGAGGGAGGCCCTCGATTTCTGAGAGCTAGCTGTCGTCTTCGCCCGCAGTGGATGCCGCTTGTCCCGCCGCCTTGCGGCGCAGCATCTTGGTCAGTTTCCAGATCGTCGGGTTGTTCTTGATGAAGGCTTTCAGCCGCGCGCCTTGCCTGAGCGTCAGCGCCAGCACGCGGCCCTTCAGGGTCAGTGGTATCAGCACTTCGAAATGTTGGGTCTCGATATCGCACCACAGCCGCTTGTAGGCTTCGTCGCCGACGGAGAAATCATAGACCTCGAAGCCGGTCGCGCAGGCTTCCTGGATGTTGTCGAAGAACAGGAAGTCGCCGGGGCTGGTATGGCCGAGGTCGTCGTCGGCGATCGCGCCGAACTCGCAGATCAGGCGCTTGCCCGAGCGGCTCGATCCGGTGACGGCGCGCAGCTTGCCGGCAACCTCTAGCCCGTGCAGCACGAAAGAAGGTACGTCTTCCGCGAGCGCTTGCGTGAACAGCGCGCGAAAGAAGCTTCGCACCAACTCGTCACCGAAGACGTTGGTGATGCCCACCTTGCGGAAGCGGAATTCCTTCATCTCGAAAAAGCCATCGAGCAGCCTTGCGACCTCGTCGGCGGTGCGCGCCTCGATCCGGCGATGGCTGCCGACGGCTTCGAATTTCCGGATCTGCGAACGGTGCTTCTTGCGTTTGCGTTTGCCGCTGGCGCGAGAAAGCAGCGCATCGAAGCCTCCGACAAGGTCGACGGCCAGCGACAGATTGGGGCTGGCAAAATGGTCAAGCGAGGCGAGGGGATTGGCGACGCCGTCCAGATTGGGCAGCAATCGTTCCAGTGCGACGAGATCGATGTCCGGACGTTCCTTGGCAATGGCCGCCAGCATCGATCGGACGGCCCGGATATCCGCTTCGGTCAGCCAGCCCGGGTCCGCGGCGACGAAGTTGCCATTGGCGTGGCGACCTCCCATGAAGCGAGCGACGCGGAACGGACCGCTGGCGGTGACCTCCAGCGCCAGCGAAAAAACCGGCTTGCCATCGGCGCTCAATATCGCGACGAGCAAATCCGGCTTGACCTGTGCAGCCCAGTTCAGGACCCAGCCAGCACTTTGCGCCGGCCCAAACAGGGCCGAGCGGCAGAACTCGGCATAGGCCGCGAGCCCGTCCGCCGACACCACTGAAATGGAGAAGCCGGCATGGTCCTGCGGCAAGGCGCGCGGCGACGCCTCGGTCGCCGCAAGCCGATTGCCGTCAAATGACGCGGTTGCGTCAACCATACCTCAATCCTTAGGGCATATTGATCGCGATTTGGGGCTTCGCGCAGGCGCGTTCCGTGCTTGGATCAGCCTAGGCGCAAAAGGTGAATGAATGATCGACGGCGGGGAGGCAATCCGGAAACTGGCGCTGAACTTCGCCCGCTATACCGGCCTTGCACCGCTGGCCAAGCCGTTCATCGGCGGCATTGGCGCTATCCTGATGCTGCACCGCGTCACCGCGACGCCGGAAAAGCCGCACAGCGTCAACCGCCATTTGAACATCGCGCCCGGCTTCCTCGATGCCATGATCGCCGACATGAAGGCGAGCGGCTATGCCTTCGTCGCCATGGACGAAGCCGTCGAGCGCATCAAGGCAGGCGGCAAGGGTGGCCAGTTCGCCACCATTACCGCCGACGACGCCTATCGCGACAACATGACCGAGGCGCTGCCGTTGCTTGAGAAGCACGGTGCGCCGATCACCATCTATGTCGCGCCCGGGCTGATCAACGGCACCGCCGACCTGTGGTGGGATGTGGTCGAGGACATCGTCAACGCGCGCGATAGCCTCACTTTGATGCGACCGAACGGTCCACTGACGATCGATTGCTCGACACCTGCGAAGAAACTGCAGGCCAATGCACGCCTGCATGCCTATCTCACCTCCGAAGTCCGCGAAGAGGATCTGCAAGCGGTGCTGCGCGACCTGGCTCGCTCAAATGGCGTTGACGCCGACGGCCCGCGCTTGCGGACATTGATGAACTGGGACGAAATCCGCAGCATCGCCGCGCATCCGCTGGTGACGATCGGCGCTCATACGATCAACCACAGCAATCTGAAGCGGCTTTCAGAAGCCGACGCCCGTCAGGAGACCGGCGCCGTGCGCGCGATGTTGCAGGCAGAACTGGGCGAAAAGCCCGGCCATTTCGCCTACCCCTATGGCTATGCAAGTGCTGTTGGCTGCCGCGAAGTCCGCTTTGCCCGCGACTCGGGCTATGCATCCGCCGTAACGACACGCCACGGGGTGCTGCGCGCCGAACATGCCGGGTTCCTGCATGCCTTGCCGCGCATTTCAGTCAACGGCCGCTACCAGAGCCTCGCCCACATCCGCACCATGCTGTCGGGCGTGACGACGCCGCTCGCCAATGCAGGGAAGATGCTCGTTACCATCTGACGGTGGCGGGTTCCGCTTAGCGCTTGATCCGTGGCTCCAGCATCAGCCATTTGATGATGCCCATCGCCGGCAGCACCCAGAGCAAGCCGCTGAGCAGGAAGAACAGGAAGTGCACCCATGGGCCCGATTCCGACAGCCGGGCGACCGCGAAGATCGATGCGACCAGCGCATAGATGATGACGAGCGCGATCAGCAAAAACATTCCAATCAGCTTTTTCAGGCGCAGGGGCATGGTTGGTCTCCTGTCGAGGATGCCGGCAACTCGGACAAGGGACCGGCAAACTCAGAGTGTTGGCCTCGCATAGGCCCTGGCGCGAAGCTGTGCAACCTGTGAGACGCGGCGCGACGGCGTGCCGCGCTGCATGGCCTTGCCAGCACGAGTGCGATGGTCCACCAATCCGCCAAACCAACCTGCCGGGACGAGACCATGGCTGCCATACCAGCTGCCGCGCCATTTGTGGCCCGCGACCGCGACCTCCACAATCGGGCCCTGCTGCGCGGCTGGCTCTATGTGGTGGTGCTGGTGCTGTTTGCGCTGGTGCTGGTCGGCGGCGCTACCAGGCTGACCGATTCCGGCCTTGCGATTACGCAGTGGAAGCCGATCCATGGCATCATCCCGCCGCTCAATGACGCCGAGTGGCAAGAGGAATTCCAGCTCTATCGGCAGATCCCGCAATATGCCGAGCTCAACAAGGGCATGAGCATCGAGGCGTTCAAGTCGATCTTCTGGTGGGAATGGGCGCACCGCATCCTGGCGCGCAGCGTCGGCCTGGTCTTTGCCTTGCCGCTGCTGTTTTTTTGGGCGACGCGCCGCATCGAGCGCGGCCTGGGGACGAAACTTTTGGGTATTCTCTTCCTCGGCGGCCTGCAGGGCGCCATCGGCTGGTGGATGGTGGCCTCCGGCCTGGTCGAACGGGTCTCCGTCAGCCAATACCGTCTGGCCACCCACTTGACGCTCGCGGCGCTGATCTTCACAGCGACCATGGTTGTGGCGCGGGGCCTTGCGCCGCATTCCGAGCCTGCCGCCGACCGGTCGACGCAGAGGCTGGCCGGTTTCATCGTGCTTCTGGCGCTGGTTCAGATCTATCTCGGCGGGCTGGTCGCCGGGCTCGACGCCGGCTTGAGCTACAACACCTGGCCGCTGATGGACGGCAAGATCATCCCGGGCGATCTCTTGCTGCTCGAACCGGCATGGCGCAACTTCTTCGAGAATCCGAAGACGGTGCAGTTCGTCCATCGGCTCGGCGCCTACACGGTGTTCGTCGTGGCCTTGTGGCACATGATCGCCACGCGCCGGCGGCTGACAGGCTCAACACACGCTCGCCGTGCGACGCTGCTGTTTTTGGCCGTGCTGGTCCAGGCTTCGATTGGCATCGGCACGCTGCTGATGCATGTGCCGCTGCATATGGCGCTGGCGCATCAGGGATTTGCGCTCATCGTGCTGGGGTTTGCATCAGCGCATTGGCGTGGCACCAAGGGCGCCTATCCGTTGCCGCACGAAATCGCGCTCAGGAACTGATTCCGAGCCGGTCGGCCACTCACATCCAGAATTCGTTTGAACGGATCGTCTTCTCGCCGTCAAATTCCGCCTGACGCAACGCCCCGGCGCAGGGCGGATTGATTTGGCCGTGGCGATCAGAAGCTTGCCCGCACCGACCGGACTGGCGCGTCCATCAAAGGCCGAGCATCAGGTCCATGTTCTGGACGGCGGCACCCGAGGCACCCTTGCCGAGATTGTCATAGACCGCCAGCAGCAGCGCCTGCGCCCGTTTGTCGTTGGCGAAGACGTAGACCTTCATCCGGTTGGTGCCGTTGTAGATCTCCGGATCGATCTCCGGCATGCGCTCCGAATGCGCGTAGGGCGCCACCTCGACAACGCCGCCTTCGATCGCGGCGAAATGGTCGGCAATCGCCGCATGCAGCTCCGCACCCGTCGGCACATGATCGAGACCGCCAAGCTGCAATGGCACCACGGTGATCATACCCTGCGCGAAATTGCCGACCGCCGGCTGCATGATCGGATCATGAGACAGCTTGGCGTAGGCCCTGAGTTCCGGCACGTGCTTATGCTGCAAGGTGAGGCCATAAGGCAGGAATTCCGAGGCGTCCTCGCCCTTGGCGACATAGTCCTCGATCATCGGCCGTCCGCCGCCCGAGTAGCCCGAAATGCCATTGACGGTGATCGGGAAATCGGCGGGCAGCAGACCAGCGGTGACCAGCGGCCGCAGCGTGGCGATCGGCCCTTGCGGCCAGCAGCCGGGGTTGGCGACGCGCTTTGCCGAGGCAATTGTCTTCGCCTGCGTCTTGTCCATCTCGGCGAAACCATACGCCCAGCCTTCCGCCACGCGATGCGCGGTCGACGCATCGATGACCTTGGTAGTGTCGTTGGCGATAAGCGACACGCTCTCCTTCGCCGCATCGTCGGGCAGGCACAGGATCGCGACATCGGCGGCATTGAGGAACTCGGCGCGCGCAGCCGTTTCCTTGCGACGCTCGGCGGGAACCGAGATGATTTCCAGGTCGCCGCGCTCGGCAAGCAGCGCCCGGATCTGCAGACCGGTAGTGCCGTGTTCGCCGTCGATGAAGATTTTCGGTTTCATGGACTGATCAAATTCCCTGTTAATTCAAGACTATATGTCCTGTCCTTGATTCACTGCGGCACCCTGGTGGCTGCCGTTGTTGCTCAGCTCTTCAAGCCTTGCCTTTCGCTCCGCCAGCAGGCCGAGATATTGCATGGCCACCATCGAGCCGGCGATCGCCGTTATATCGGCGTGATCATAGGCCGGCGCAACCTCTACGACATCGGCGCCTACAATATCGATCTGGTTGAGCTGACGCAGCGTCGAAAGGATCTTCGCCGAGGACGGTCCGCCGGCTACCGGCGTGCCTGTTCCCGGCGCATAGGCCGGATCGAGACAGTCGATATCGAAGGTGAGATAGGTCTTCTTGCCGCCGGTGCGGTCGACGATGGCGTAGGCGATATCGGACGCCCGCATTTCCTCGATTTCATGGCCATGGAGGATCTTGATGCCGAACGTGTCGGGCGCGTGGGTGCGGATCCCGATCTGGATCGAGCGGTCTGGATCGATGATTCCTTCCTTCACGGCGCGGCCGACGAAGGATCCGTGATCGATGCGCTTGCCATCATCCGGCCAGGTGTCCTGATGCGCGTCGAACTGCACCAGGGCGAGCGGACCGTGGATGGCGGCATGCGCCTTGAGCAATGGCCAAGTGACGAAATGGTCGCCGCCGAGCGTCAGCAGGAAGGCGCCTGATTTGAGGATCTTCGCCGCTTCGCGCTCGATCGTAGCGGGCGTCTTCTGGTGGTTGCCCGAGTCGAGCAGGCAATCGCCATAGTCAACGACTGCCAGATGCTCGAACAGATCGCGTGAAAACGGGTATTGCGGGTCGTTGTCGAGGATCGCCGAGGCGCGGCGTATAGCCTGCGGCCCGAAACGAGCGCCGGGCCGGTTGGTCACAGCGGCGTCGAACGGAATGCCCCACACCACCGCGTCAGCGCCCTTCACGTCCTTGGTGTATTTACGCCGCATGAACGACAGCGCGCCGGAATAGGTCGGCTCGAACGCGGCGCCCATTTTGGAACGGGCGGTGAAGGCGTTGTCGATGTTGTTGTTCGCCATTGCGGATCCTCGTTTCATCGGGGTGCAACAACTACAGAAGCGGCACAGAAGATACCAGTCACAGCTTGGCGAGACGGAATGGCGCTGCGCGAGCGCCGCTCCAAGACAGGATTTGTATCATACGGACGGCCTCTCGCCTTGCGGGCCTGATTTCAGCATGATCCCATTGCAGGGGCGCGACAGATCCGCGCCAGGACCGACTGGAACTCTCGCCGAGATCGTCATGAGGGCGGTTGTCGTGCTTTCGTCTCCCTGGCGGGCGACAATGATTTCGGCATCGCGGCACCCCTGGGTCACCTCGAGGGGTGCCGTCATTGCCGACGCGGCCTATGATGCCAAATACCCGATCGACGAGTGTCCACTCATCCTAATGCCTGTATCAGTTCATCGATAATGTCCTGGGGATGCCCAAGTCCCACCGACATTCGTAGCAATCCGCCTGGCGCCTTGGCGCATCGATGATTTCCTCGCTACGGCGCAGTTGCAAATTCGCGTCGGTCATTATATTGACCGCAATAGGTGAGCCGAGGCACTAAGTCAATATAATGACCGATGTTACGACAGCGATGGATTCCGAGCAGGTGCTTGGCAAAGCGATAGCGGTTCGAATCCGAGACTTGAGGCGCGACCAAAATCTGACCCTGGATCGACTGGCAAAACTGAGCGGGTTGTCCAAGGGAACCGTCGTCTCGCTGGAGCAAGGCAAGGCGAACCCCAGTATCGGCATACTTTGCCGATTGGCGGCGGCGTTTTCGCTCTCCGTGGCCGATTTGCTGAATGACGATCCTTCCACAGTTCGCCTTCCTATTGAGCGGACAGAGACGAGGACGCTTTGGACAAGCGCCAAAGGAAGCTTTGCACAACTTCATTCATCGACCTCGGGACGCACGATGTTCGAATTGTGGAGCTGGGTCATTATGCCGGGCGACGTGTTTTCCGCAGATGCTCATAGTCCGGATACGCGCGAGCTGATCTCGGTGACTCAGGGGTCCCTGAGTGTCCTGGTGGGTACCCATGCAGTAATTTTGAGCCAGGGCGAGAGTGCGCGGCTTGTCACTGATCAACCGCACACATACGCGGCGGTATCTGATGTGCCCGCCCACTTCTCGATGGCCGTCCTTGAGCGTGGTGGACAGCGAGATGCGGGGCGCTCGTCGACCGCAACGAAGATGCCCGGGCCCGTTCCGTAAGATTTCGCCGATCACTAACAGCCGCCACTCACGACAGGAGAAATACCGTTGTACGTTCCGCCCCATTTTGCCGTTCCCGATCAGAACGCCCAGTTCGACCTTATCGAGAGACACCCGCTCGGTATCCTGGTCACCCAAAGCAAAGGCAGCCTCGATGCGAACCACGTCCCCTTTGAGCTCGACCGCTCGAAGGGAGACAAGGGCGTCCTCAATTGCCATGTTGCCCGCAAGAATCCAGTCTGGCAGGAAGTCGCCAATGGCGATGAAGTCCTCGTTATCTTCCGTGCGGCCGACGCTTACATCTCGCCGAACTGGTATCCAAGCAAGCACGAACTCCACAAGCAGGTGCCGACGTGGAACTATCTCGTCGTCCACGCCCACGGACGCATCACTGTCCGGGATGATGAGCGATATGTGCGCCGTAACGTGGCGAAGCTCACTCATATGCAGGAAGCCTCGCAGCCTGCCCCGTGGAAGATGGGCGACGCGCCGAGGGACTTCATTGACACGATGGTTAAGGCGATCGTCGCTCTGGAGATCGAGATCACCGGCCTGGTTGGGAAATCAAAACTCAGCCAGAACAAAGAGGTGCGCGATATTCAGAACGCTGGTGAAATGCTGAATGCCCAAGGCGTCAATGGGATGGGAGAAGCGATGCTCGCGGCTGCGGCGGCCAAATCCCAATAGCATCAGTCTTGTCCCCACGGGTGACCCTGAGAGATGCTTCGGCTCGCCGGAAACGCGACCAGCATCTGTCGTCATGGCCGACGCGGCCCAAGATGCCGATCTGTTGCGTCATTGCGATGTCACGGGCGCGCAAATACCCGATCGACAAACGCCCCTATGCCCAATGTCACCTGATCGAATGTCGCTTTTTCCAGGCTCAAACAGTTCCAACGCCTCGCCACACAATTCAAGAAACTATCCTGCCATCGTCACATCGCGGCAACCGTCCTCTGGATTCAGACAAGTGTCCACGCATCCTAGCCGGCTGCGTTCACCTCCCTGTCACGGGCATCGCTTATCTCGATTTCGTCCCGGCAAGGAGCGATTCTCGATGCGGACCATCTGGCTCAGCCTATTCTTTTCCTCGGCACTTGCGGTCTTCTCTGGCCAGTCGTTGGCCGGTGAGACCCGCGCCAGCCAGATTCTCGACCGCTTCAACCATGCCAACCAGTGGCGCGACCACGTGATGGTGGCCGCGCATCGCGCCGGCAGCATGCGGGCCGGCAAGACGCTTTATGCGGAAAACTCGATTGCCGCCGTCGAAGGCTCGATCGCCATGGGCGCTGAGATCGTCGAGGTCGACATCCGGCGTTCGAAGGACGGTGAGTTCGTCGTCGTGCATGACAGCTGGCTCGATCGCACCACGACCTGCAAGGGCGAGGTGGTCAAATACACGCTGGCCGAACTCAGGATCTGTAGGCTGGTGATCGAAGGTACCTGCATCGTTACCGATGAGACGGTCTCGACGCTGCGCGAGATGCTGACGGCAACGCGAGACAGGATTCTCATCAATCTCGATAACAAGCTCGACGTCGGCGATCTCTCGGGCATGATCGCTGTCGCTCGCGATCTCGGCATGGCCGAGCAGGTCATCGTCAAGGAGAACCTGTGGAACCAGAACAGGATTTCCACGGTTAAGGCCGCCATGAGCGCCATCAACGGCGGCTTTCAGTTCATGCCGATCATCGCCGACGACGCGGTGCATAATGCCGGTTTCGCCGAAACGGTCGACCGAGCCTTGTCGCCGCGCGCGATCGAACTGATCAACTGGCGGGCGGGCGCTGAGACGCTGACCGAGACCGGCGGGCCGCTATTCAGCACGCGAATGCGCGCGGCTGCCGTACGTGGCAACTGGCACATCTGGGCCGACACCTACGCCATCGTCAACAAGCCGGGCGGCTTCCTTGCCGGGGGCCGCGGCGATGAACTGGCAGTCCAGGCCAGCCTGCCGCGCGAAGCCTGGGGCTTCTGGGCCGATCGCGGCGCCACCATCATCCAGACCGATGAGCCGAAGGCAGCCATCGGCTGGCTGGCGGCGAACGGTTTTCGCGTGCCTTATGCCATCGAGGCGCGGCCGGTTGAGCCCGCGAATACGGCGAGTATCAATTAGGAACGCTGGCGCCGCATCCCACCCGGCGCTTCGCGCCGACCTCCCCATCGAGGGAGGTAGAAGGTCACGGCAGATTCCCACCCATCGAGTGTCTCGCAAGGCCTGGCAAGTGCTGGAGCGCGCCACCCTACCTCCCCTTGATGGGGAGGTCGGCGCGAAGCGCCGGGTGGGGTGACTGCCGAGCCCTAACTGGAGGGCCTTGCTCCCCAGTGGGTCCCACCCTCAAGCAGCCATCGCTATGCCATCCAATTCCCTGAGCACGTCGCCCGAAAGCACCAGTTCGCCAGCTGCTAGGTTCTCCCTGAGATGCCCGACTGAAGATGTGCCGGGGATCAGCAGGATATTGGGGGCGCGACGCAGCAGCCATGCGAGCGCGACCTGCATGGGCGTGGCGCCGACGCGCTTCGCCACATCGGACAGCGTCGAGGATTGCAACGGATTGAAGCCACCAAGCGGGAAGAACGGCACATAGGCGATGCCGTCGCGGGCAAGGTCGTCGATCAGGGCGTCGTCGTCGCGATGCGCCAGATTGTACTGGTTCTGAACGCAGACGATCTCGGCGATCCCACGTCCTTCCGCGATTTGCGCAGCCGTCACGTTGCTTAGTCCGATATGCCTGACAAGCCCCTTTCGCTGAAGCTCGGCCAGCACGGTGAGCGGCGCTTCGATCGATCCTTCGGCGGGACCGTGCGGGTCGAACATGATGCGCAAATTGACCACATCGAGCACTTCGAGCCCGAGATTGCTTAGATTGTCGTGTACCGCCTGGGTCAGGGCTTCGGGAGAAAAGGCCGGCAGCCATGAACCATCCGCACCGCGGCGGGCGCCGATCTTGGTGACGATGACGAGATCGTCGGGGTAGGGTGCCAGCGCCTCGCGGATCAGCCGGTTGGTGACGTGCGGACCATAGAAGTCGCTGGTGTCGATGTGGTCGACGCCTTGTGCAACCGCTTCGCGCAGCACGACCAATGCCGCGTCTTGATCCTTGGGCGGCCCGAACACGCCGGGTCCGGCGAGCTGCATGGCGCCGTAGCCGAGCCGCTTCACGGTATGGCTGCCAAGGGTGAAGGTGCCGGCCTGTTGAATATTGGACATGATTGATCTCCTTTTGAGGAGGCAGAGATAGTCGCTGCTCGATCCGGTGATAATCGGGTACAATTCACACAGGCTGTGCGGAATTGCGAACAATGATGGACCTCAGTGATCTGAACGCTTTCGTAGCGGTGGCGCGCGCCGGCGGCTTCCGCGATGGCGCGCGTGCCAGCGGCGGCAGCGCGTCGGGCTTGAGCGAGGCAGTGCGTCGCCTCGAGACACAGCTCGGGGTCAGGCTGTTCAACCGAACGACGCGCAGCGTTGTCCCGACCGAGGCCGGCCTCAGCTTGCTGGAACGGCTTGGCCCGGCGCTGTCGGAGGTGGAGGCGGCGCTGGACGTGGTGAACGGGTTTCGCGACAGGCCGGCGGGCTCGTTGCGGCTCAACGTTCCGGTGAGTGCGGCGCGGCTGATATTGCCCGACATCGTCCCGGGTTTCCTTGCCGCCTATCCCGGTATCCGGCTGGAGGTGATCGCCGACGAGAACTTTGTCGACGTGCTGGCGGCAGGGTGCGACGCCGGTATCCGCTATGACGAGCGGCTGGAGCAGGACATGATCGCGGTGCCTATCGGGCCGCGCGTGCAGCGTTTCGCCACCGCCGCCAGCCCTGCCTATCTCGATCGCCATGGACGGCCGGAACACCCGAGCGACCTGCTTGGACATTCCTGCGTGCGCGGCCGCTTTGCCAGCGGTGCGATGCTGCCATGGGAATTCGAGCGCGACGGCGAGGTGGTCCGGGTCGATCCGACGGGGCCTTTGATCGTGCGGATCGGCGGGGCGACTGACCTTGCCGTCGATGCGGCCATCGCCGGCACCGGCATCATCGGCCTCTTCGAGGGCTGGCTTCGCCCTTACTTCGGTAGCGGTGCGCTTGAGCCCATTCTCGAACCGTGGTGGCCGAGTTTTTCCGGACCGTTTCTGTATTATCCCGGCCGGCGCCTGGTGCCGGCTCCGTTGCGGGCGTTCATCGATTTCATCAGGGCCGGCAAGTCCTGAGCTGTCGTGACGCCAAAGGCATGGATGGGGTGATTGGTGAGCCGCAAACAAAAAGGCCGCCCGGAGGCGGCCTTTCGATTGTCTGAAGCGGCGGTGCGATTAGCGCTTCGAGAACTGGAAGCTGCGGCGGGCCTTCGCCTTGCCGTACTTCTTGCGCTCGACGACGCGGCTGTCGCGGGTCAGGAAGCCGCCCTTCTTGAGCACGGCGCGCAGCGTCGGCTCGTAGTAGGTCAGCGCCTTGGAGATGCCGTGGCGCACGGCGCCGGCCTGGCCGGAGAGGCCGCCGCCGACGACGGTGGCGACGATGTCGTACTGGCCCGAACGGTTCGAGGCGATGATCGGCTGGTTGAGGATCATCTGCAGGACCGGGCGCGCGAAATAGGTCGCGAATTCCTTGTCGTTGACGATGATCTTGCCCGAGCCGGGCTTCACCCAGACACGCGCAATGGCGTTCTTGCGCTTGCCGGTGGCATAGGCGCGGCCCGACTTGTCGAGCTTCTGGACGTGGACGGGGGCCGCGGCTTGCGTATTGGTGTTGCCGGTGGCGGCGCCCAGTTCTGCGAGCGAGGAAAGCTCAGCCATCTTATGCGACCTTCTTGTTCTTGGAATTCAGCTTGGCCACGTCGAGAACCTGGGGCTGCTGGGCGACATGCGGATGCTCGGCACCTGCATAGACGCGCAGGTTCTTCATCTGGCGACGGCCGAGTGGGCCACGCGGCACCATGCGCTCAACGGCCTTCTCAACGACACGCTCGGGGAAACGGCCCTCGAGCAGCTGGCGCGCGGTGCGCTCCTTGATGCCGCCGGGGTGGCCGGTGTGCCAGTAATAGACCTTGTCGGTGAACTTCTTGCCGGTGAACACCACCTTGTCGGCATTGATGACGATGACGTTGTCGCCGTCATCGACATGCGGGGTGAAGGTCGGCTTGTGCTTGCCGCGAAGATGATTGGCGATGACAGTGGCCAGACGACCGACGACGAGACCTTCGGCGTCGATCAGGATCCACTTCTTCACCACATCCGCAGGCTTCTGCGAAAAGGTTGTCATGTTTTCTGCTTTCGGTTCGGACCTTCACGAGGGAAGGCGTTTCTTGTTGCTTGGATTGGCGAAAAGCGCTTGCCCGCCGCCAACAACAAAACGGCGGCCTTTGCGGGCCGCTGCTTCGTGAGGGGCTTATAGGCGAGGGTGGTTGTGGCGTCAAGGCATAGGAAAAGCAGGTTTGTACGCAAAAAGCAGCAAAAACAATCGCTTAGCAAAAAGGTATTATTTTACCACATCGAAATGGTTCGACAGGAACGGAACCGAGACAAGGTGGCTGCCTTCTGCCAAGGCGGCGGTGAATTGGGATCGACTCGGTAGCGCGTCGCCTATCCCGGTCTAATGTGACGCCTCTACGTCGTACGACAGACCGTAAGGACAAAAAGTTCTCGGTAACAGAAGTCGGGCTGGTCGAGCAGCTCGCCCGGATTTTGGCCCAGGCGCTGCCAATAGCTCCGGTCGGCCTGGCTGAGGTCGTAAGTGGTTGAAACGGATGCGAAGTAAGCCAGGAGATCGGCGACATAAGCGCGCGTGCAAGACGAAACGGGCGCCCAGCGCTCCACGAGCCAACCCTTACGCCACAAAGGTGTGATGCCGACGGCTCGAAGGCGAGCGGGCAGCGTCGATCCGCAATCCGTTCCCAATACCCCCTTGTCGCGGAATGCCTGCAGGCGGATCGCCATGAAACGCGAGAGAACGCCCCGGTCGATCGGCAGGATATGCAACAGGGTCGAGTCGAAGTCCTTGATGGCAAGCGTCCCGCCGGGCTTCAGGACACGGCAAGCTTCCCGGACCGCTTGGACGAACTCGGCGGGGGTCAGGTATTGCATGACGTTGGCCGACCAGACGCAGTCGAAGGAAGCGTCGATAAAGGGCAATTCCAGAACGTTGCCAGTTTGGGCGTGGATTGTCGGCTCCTGGCCAAGGTCCGGTATCCAGCCCTTCACCCGCGCGATGTTCTCGGGTGCCATGTCGATCACATCGATCGTTCCGCTCGGCCCTACCAAGTCACGCAGGACAGGCAAGAAGCTGCCGCTGCCGCAGCCAGCGTCCAGAACCGCCCAACCCGGCTGAATGCCTATCGCACGCAGCGCCTGTTCATATTCAGGACGCGACGACTCGAAGTGCAAGTCAAGCCACCCCGCATCGCTGGCTTCGTGTCCCGTAGAGGTGGAGTTCGTTGCCAAGGGCTCAGTCTCTCTGGTTCCGACCGTGGATGCTGGCCAAGATTAGTCGGTTGCTTGCCCGGCGGAAAGCTTTCTTGTTACCCCGGTCCGACTGCTCTTGCCCAAACCAAGGACCATAATGTCATCCTGCTGCGCCGTGTCCTCGCACCGGCACTATGTGTTACGCTTCGGCGGGATCGAATAGGTACCGGTGGCGTGAGCCACCGTGTGGCCTTCCGGGCCGGCAACCATGTCGATGTCGAACACCATCAGGCTCTTTCCGAGCTTCAGGATGCGGCAGTGACCATCGATCGGTCCGGCCTCGGCCTTGCGGACGAAATTGATGTTGAGATTGGTGGTCACCGAGAGCGCATCCGGTCCGGCATGCGACAGCACGCAGACATACCCACCAATGTCGGCCAGCGTGAACAGGGAGGGGCCGGATACCGTGCCGCCGGGACGCAGATGCCGCTCGCCGGCATTGAGCCGCACAATACAGCCGCCTGGGAACACGTCGATCGCCTCGTAGTATCTAAACTGCTCGTTGAGTTGCGGATAGACGGTCTCCATCAGCGCGTTGATTTGTTGTGCGGTCAGTACCGGCTTGAGATTGGAATGGGCGGGCATGTCGGCCTCTCGTTTCGCGCATGCCTGTATGAGCGCAGCGCGGCATTTCTGGCAACCTTCGTCCCTTGGTGCAAGCGATCGGTGTTGGACGAAACCCGATCCGGTATTAGATACTCTGCCAACCCCGAGCGGAATCGCGGAGACCCTATCCATGGCCGAAATCCTTGCCATCAAGCCTGCTGCCGCTGACGGTCCGGTTGCCGCAAGGCTGGACAAGGGCGTGCTGCGCCTGACGCTTGCCAATCCGCCCGCTAACGCCCTGTCGCTGGCGGTGATGGTGGCGCTGACGGTGGAACTCGAACGCGCCAAGGCCGACAAGGCCGTTCGCGTCATCGTTCTGTCGGCGTCCGGCAAGGTGTTCTGCGCCGGCCATGATCTCAAGGAGATGACCGCGCGGCGCGCCGATGCCGATCATGGCAAGGCCTTCTTCGAAGAGACGTTTGCGGCTTGTGCCACGCTAATGCAGGCGATCGTGCGTCATCCGCTGCCCGTGATTGCCGAAGTCGACGGCCTCGCCACCGCCGCCGGGCTGCAACTGGTCGCCAGTTGCGATCTGGCGATTGCCTCGCATGAGGCGACCTTCTGCACGCCGGGCGTCAACATCGGTCTGTTCTGCTCGACGCCGATGGTGGCGCTGTCGCGCAACGTCTCGCGCAAGCATGCGATGGAGATGCTGCTGACTGGCGAAACGATCGATGCCGCAACCGCCAAGGAATTCGGCCTGGTCAACCGCGTCGTGCCGCGTGAGTATCTGAATCAGATTGTCACCAAATACGCGCAAACCATTGCTGCCAAATCATCTTTGGTGGTCAAGACCGGCAAGGAAGCCTTTTACGCGCAGGCCGAAATGGGACTGGCGGATGCCTATGCCCTTACCGGCCGCGTCATGGTCGAGAACATGCTGGCGCGTGACGCCGAGGAAGGCATCGGCGCCTTCATCGGCAAGCGCAAGCCGGAGTGGGCGGACGAATAGGAGCAGCACCATGGAACCCCGCATCTCCATTGTCACCATCGCCACCGACGATCTCGACCGCGCCGTGCGCTTCTACGAAGCGATGGGGCTGACCCGTCACACCGGCATCACCGAGGGTGTCGCCTTCTTCCAGATGGGCGGCGTCATTCTCGGCCTGTTTCCGCGCGCCAGCGCCGAGGAGGATTCGGGTGTTGCCTTTTCCGGCGCACCGTCCGCTATCTATCTCGCCTACAACACCCGTTCCGACACGGAGGTCGATGAAGTCCTCGCCAGGGCGGAGAAAGCCGGCGGCCGCATCGTCAAGCCGGCCGGGCGCGCCTTCTGGGGCGGCTGGTATGGCTATTTCGCCGACGCCGACGGGCATGTCTGGGAAGTGGCGCACAATCCGGCCTTTCCGATCGCGGAAGACGGCACGATCTCGCTGCCCGATTGATGGCCTACCGCAAGCAGCTGACGCGGCTCAAGGCACCCTATCTCAAGCGTATCCTGCTCGACCCCGCGAGGGTCGAGGATTGGGAAAAATACCCCTGGAACCTGCCGCTGTTTCGCGGCCACGACTTCGAACTCGAATTCACCACGCCGATCACCATTATCGTCGGCGAGAACGGCACCGGCAAATCGACGCTGCTCGAGGCGATCGGCGCATTGGCCGGCTATGACGAAGCCGGCGGCGGCAAGGGCTACCGGCCAGTCGACCATTCCAGCGCCGTCGACAAGAGCGGCGCCGCACTGGCGAACACATTCCGCGGCCACTGGCTGCCGAAGGTCACCGCCGGCTGGTTCTTTCGTGCCGAATCCTTCTATTCCGTGGCTCGTTATCTCGACCAGGCGGCGCTGGACGATCCGTTCAAGCCGCCGCCGCCGGACTTCCTGTCCTGGTCGCATGGCGAGGGGTTCATCCGCTTTTTCGAGGAGCGCTGCCGCAGGCAAGGCATCTACATCCTCGACGAGCCCGAGAGCGCGCTTTCGCCATCGCGCCAGATCGAACTGCTCAAGATGCTGCGGCGCATGGACCAGTCGGGCACCGCGCAGGTGATCATGGCGACGCATGCGCCGTTGCTGATGGCCTGTCCCGGGGCGCGACTGTTCCGCATCAGCCGCTTCGGGCTGGAACCCGCCGATTTTCGCGATACTGACCATTTCCGCATGATGCGCGATTTCAGCAATGACCCGGATGGCTTTCTCGACGAGGCATTGTATGAGGACGAGCCATGAACCACGAAAGCTACGACAACACCTACATCGCCGGCATCCTCAACTCGGTGAAGACCGTCGCCATGGTCGGCGCATCCGCCAATGATGTGCGGCCAAGCTATTTCGTGTTGAAATATCTGCTCGCCAAGGGCTTTTCGGTATTCCCGATCAATCCTGGTCAGGCCGGCAAGGAGATCCTCGGCCGCATGACCTATGCCAGGCTGGCCGACATTCCGGAGCCGATCGACATGGTCGACATTTTTCGCGCGCCGGCGGCGGTGCCTGGCATCGTCGACGAGGTGTTGCGGCTCGATCCCGTGCCGAAAGTGATCTGGATGCAGCTTGGCGTGCGCCATGACGAGGCAGCCGCCCGCGCCGAGGCCGCCGGCATCAAGGTGGTGATGAACCGCTGCCCCAAGATCGAATACGGCAAACTGTCCGGCGAGATCGGCTGGACCGGCGTCAACTCCGGCGTGCTGTCGTCGAAGAAGCCGCTGATGCGCTCCGGATTCCAGAGTTTTGGCGTGCGGCAGAAATAGGCGAGGGGCAACAGCGCAAAATTATTCTGGCAAACGCCCGTATTTTCCTGCCGCTTGATAGGAGGTCCTGCATCGAAGGGCATTTTCTTCTTTGCATTCGAGGCCGGGCTTCGCCAAGAATGCCCGGCGAATTTCAGAAGGTTTTTCAGGGAGGTTTTCAGTGACCCGCACGCCAGGTTTCAATACGCTCGCCGTCCACGCCGGCGCCAAGCCCGACCCGGCGACTGGCGCTCGTGCCACGCCGATATACCAGACGACCTCCTTCGTCTTCGACGATGCCGACCATGCCGCCTCACTGTTCGGACTGAAGGCTTTCGGCAACATCTACACCCGCATCATGAATCCGACCCAGGCGGTGCTGGAAGAGCGTATGGCGGCACTCGAAGGCGGTACGGCGGCACTTGCGGTCGCCTCCGGCCATGCCGCCCAGGTGATCGTGTTTCACAATTTGATGCAGCCGGGCGACAATTTCGTTGCCGCCAACAAGCTCTATGGCGGTTCGATCAATCAGTTCGGCCATGCCTTCAAGAATTATGGCTGGGAGGTGCGCTGGGCCGACACCAACGACATCTCAACCTTCGAAAGCCAGATCGACGACAGGACCAAGGCGATCTTCATCGAGAGCCTCGCCAATCCGGGCGGCACCTTCGTCGACATCGAGAAGATCGGCGATATCGCGCGCAAGCACGGCCTGCCGCTGATCGTCGACAACACGCTGGCCTCGCCCTACCTGATCCGACCGATCGAGCATGGTGCCGACATCGTCGTGCATTCGCTGACCAAATTCATCGGCGGCCACGGCAATTCGATCGGCGGCGCCATCGTCGATGGCGGCACCTTCGACTGGTCGAAGTCGGGCAAATACCCGATGCTGTCGGAACCGCGCCCCGAATATGGCGGCCTCGTCCTGCATGAAACCTTCGGCAATTTCGCTTTCGCCATTGCCGCGCGTGTGCTCGGCCTGCGCGATCTCGGCCCGGCTATCTCGCCGTTCAACGCCTTCCTCATCCTGACCGGCCTGGAAACTTTGCCGCTGCGCATGCAGCGTCACTGCGACAATGCCGTGACGATCGCCGCCTGGCTGTCCAACCACCCCAAGGTCGCGTCGGTGAACTATCCCGGCCTTCCCAGCGACAAGAACAACGCGCTGCAGAAGAAATACTCGCCGCAGGGCGCAGGCGCCGTGTTCACCTTCGCGCTGAAGGGTGGCTACGACGCCGGCGTCAAATTCGTCGAGGCGCTCGAACTGTTCTCGCATCTCGCCAATGTCGGCGACACCAAGTCGCTGGTCATCCATCCGGCTTCGACCACGCACCGCCAGCTTTCCGATGAGCAGAAGGTCAAGGCCGGCGCAGGACCGGACACGGTGCGGCTTTCCATAGGCATCGAGGACGTCAACGACATCGTCGCCGACCTCGAACAGGCGCTTGCCAAGGTCTGATCTTTTTACCCTCCCCCTTGTGGGGAGGGTCGGCGCGCAGCGCCGGGGTGGGGGTGAGCCGGGCGCAGCGCCGGCTCTTTTCGTGGAGGCAAGTCTTGTCGGCGCATTACCTGACAATATCGACGGACAGCGTCGAACCCGAATCCGGCGCGCCGGCGCCGGATCGCCTGATCTCTGGCGATCCCAAATTTCGCACCTGGAACGTCGAGGAGCGCGACGGCGGCCTCTATGCCGGCATCTGGGAATCGACTCCCGGCAAGTGGCGCATCGTCTATGACGAGTGGGAGTTCTGCCACATCCTGTCCGGCGTTTCGGTGATCGCGGAGGACGGTGGGCAAGCGCGCACCGTCAAGACCGGCGACAGCTTCGTGCTGAGGCCAGGCTTCAATGGCAGCTGGCAAGTGCTTGAAACGACTCGCAAGGAATACGTGATCAAGCTCTGATCTCGCATCGCCATGATTCTCGCGATCGGAAGGGGACAAGCCGCTGTCCTGCCGAGCTATTTCAGAGGCAGAAAGAGTTCAACGACCACTTCGCGTAGCGGCCCCTCCGGGAAGTGGGACAGATGCCGTTGGCAATAGATCGGAAAGTCGCGTGCTTCCTCGCCGCTCGCCGGAAGCCATTCCCGATAAAGGTAAAGTGCTGCGGGTTCGAGATTGTTGGTATTGCCGGGGTAGCGCAGCACCGCGCAGCGCCCGCCGGGGATCACGCCAGCCTTCATCCGCGCGTCATTCGCCTCGATCGGCTGGTCGGTCCCGGCGCAAATGTCCATGCTATAGTCAGCCGGGACCGCGGGCTCCCTTTCGGAACGGAAGACGTTGAAGGTCGGGCTTGTCTCGGGCGACAAGCCAGCGGCCTTACGCCAGGCGATGAACCGCTGGATGGTGTCCTGGAGCGTCGCCCGGTCTCCGCGGTGCTCCATGATCGCCACCGGGGTCGGAGGCACATCGCGGATCGTCACGTCGTCGTGTTCAAAGATTATCTGCATGAGCGTGTTCCTTGCTTTTTCGAGGAGCCCGAAGGCCATGAGCCACGACCCCCAGTCGGGAGACTTCCGGAACGACGAGGGCGATTGTCCGAACCGTTGCCGAAAGGCGCGGGCGAAGGCATCCGGCGCGTCGTAGCCGGCATCCATGGCTATGTCGGTGACGCTTTGGGCGTCACTCTCGGCAAGCCTGTACGAAGCACGCTTCATGCGGGCGAGCTGGACATAGCGATGCACGGACACCCCGAAGGTGGACGTGAACTGCCGGTGGAAATGGTATTTCGAGAACGCCGCGACACCGCTCAACGCCTCCAGGCTCAGATCGTCATCGAGATGCTGGTCTATATGGTCCAGCACCCGCTGCATTCGGGCCTGGTAGTTTTCAAGTGCGGCCTTCAACGTCTCTTCCTCCGTGACGACACCAGTTAGGCCTTTCGGGATATGTCGCGCTCGACCGATCTTGCGATTTGGCATGGATCAACAGGGGCCTGCCAGCAACGGCTTTCAGGCTCCCCGCGAGCATCGAGCCAAGCTTGCACTGCCTGGGTATGACTATTTCACCGGAAACTGGCTGAGGCAGGCCGCATCGGAGATCTCGTCGCAATAATACTGCGCCAGGAGATCGAGCCCTTCCTGGCCGATGCCCTGGGCCAGCATTTCGCGGGCAAGGCAGCCGCACAGGGCGCCATGGTTGAAATAGGCCGGCGGCCAACCCGCGATCGTCAAAAGCCGACCGCGAGCGTTTCCAGCCCATGGAAGTGGTAAGTGTCGCGGAAGCTTGGGCTTTCGGCAAGATGGAGCTTTGGGTGCCGTTCGAACAGGGTTTTCAGCGACACCTGCAATTCGAGCCGGGCCAGCGGCGCACCGATGCAGAAATGAATGCCGGCGCCGAAGGACACGTTCTTCTGGTCCGAACGGCCGGGCTGAAAGGCGAGGGGATCGACGAAGGCGCGCGGATCGTGGTTAGCCATGCCGAGCAGCAGCCCGATCGTCTGACCCGGCTGCACGACGATTCCAGGCGAGACTTCGATCTCGTGGTAGGCGTAACGCGTGAACATATGCAGCGGCGCGTCGAAGCGGAGGCATTCCTCGACCGTGGCCGCGGTCGCTTCGGGTGAACCGAAGAAGCGGCTGACATCGCCGCCTTGCGCCAGGATCGAGCGGATGGCATTGCCGGTCTGGTGCACCGTCGCTTCGTGACCGGCATTAAGCAGCAGGATCGCCGAGGACACCATTTCGTCCTCCGACAGTTTTTGGCCGTCCTCCTGCGCCGAGATCAGCAGCGACAGCAGGTCGTCGCCGGGGTTCTTGCGTCGCTCGTTGACGCAACCGCGCAGGAAATCGGCGAATTCGCCCGCCGCGCGGTTGGCCGTCTCCTCGGTTTCGCGCGTGCGGCCATGCATGTACATGGCAACCATTCGGTGCGACCAGTCGAGCAGTTGCGGCCCCATCTCGACCGGCACCCCGAGCATTTCAGCAATGATGGTGATCGGCAGCGGCGCCGCGAAGGCCGGCAACAGGTCGACGGTCTTGCCCGGTTCGAACCGGTCGATCAGCTCGTTGGCGAGCGCTTCGACACGCGGCCGCAGCCGTTCGACCTGCCGCGAGACGAAGGCGCGGTTGACCAGTGTTCTCAGCCGCGTGTGCACCGGCGGCTCCAGTTCCAGCATCGAATTGGCTTCGATGCCGTCGAATGCCCTGAGATGGCTGCGGTCCTCGCCGATGCCGCGGCTGTCTGGAATGCCGGCCGGGTTCTGGCGGCCGAAGCGCCGGTCGCGCAGCAGCCGGTTGACGTCGTCGAAGCCACCAAAGCACCAGAAGCCGAATTCCTCCCAGAAGAATGCATTCGATGCGCCGTGCAGAAAGGCATAGGCCTCGTACGGGTTCTGAAAAAAGGCCGGCTCGTGCGGGTCAAGCCGCAGGCGGCGAGTGACTGGATCAAAGGCCAGGGAGGGCGGCGCCAATTTGCTCATGCCAGACCAATAGCGCGGCTTGCCAGCCTGTTTCCAGACCGTATGTTGGCGCCCGCAACCCAATGCGTTGAGCCAGCCGATACCGCTGCGGAAAGTCTGATTTGATGAATGTGATCGTTGTCGGCGCGGGTATTGCCGGTCTCTCCACCGCGTGGTCGCTGGTCAAGGCCGGCCACAGCGTGTCGATCGTCGAGCAGGGACCGATCCCCAATCCGCTGGCCGCGTCGGGCGACCATCATCGCATCATCCGCCGCGCCTACCGCGCCGGAACCGGCTACGGCCGGCTGATCACCGAAGCCTATCAGGCCTGGGACGAGATGTGGGCCGATCTCGGCGAAAGCCATCTCGATGCGCGCGGATTTGTCTGCATTTCGCGCGAGCCGGGCGACGAGGCCGAGGAATACCGCGAGGGCCTCGAAGAGGGCAATTTTCCTTTCGAATTGCTGGAGCCGGACGCGGCGGTGAAACGCTGGCCGTTTCTCGAGCCAGGCACGTTCCGCTATGCCTATTATTCGCCGGAAGGCGGCGCGCTCCACTGCCGCAAGATAGCTTCCGGCCTTGCCGCCTGGCTGCGTGCCAACGGCGCCAATGTGTACGAGCACAGCAAAGTGACGGCAATCGATGCCGAAGCCGGCCGCCTCGTGCTCGAAAGCGGCGACACGATGCAGGCCGACCGCATCATCGTCACGGCAGGAGCGTGGGTGTTGAAACTATTCCCGGAGCTGGACGGCGAACTGAAGACCTATCGAACCGCGCTCGCCTATGTCGAACCGCCGGCCGACTTGAGAGCGGCCTGGCAGGTTTCACCGGTTGTCCTCGATATCGGCGGCGCGGTCGACGGCTATGTGATCCCGCCCTCCGGCGGCGCCGGCATGAAATTCGGTTCCGGGCTGCACAGGGTGCCGACCAGCGATGCCGATTGGAACCGTCAGCCGGTGGCGGGCGAAGGCGAGGCGATCCGCAACCTGTTCTCGCCGCCGATCGCCCGGATCGAGGAATACAGGGTGACCGAGGTCGTCACCTGCGCCTACACCTTCACATCAGACGAGAAGTTCATGGCGCATGAAAAAGGCAAATGCCTGATCGTCTCGGCCTGCTCTGGCCATGGCTACAAGTTCGGCGCGGCGGTTGGCCGGCGCGTTGCCGCCGCCGTCGGCAATCGCGATGTCGCCGGCCTGAAGCGCTGGCTGCGGGCGGAGGTGGCCTGAACGCCGCCGGCGGCCAACCTAGTCCTGGCAATGCCTCGGACGCGGTCAAGAAACAGCTACCCTGCGGTAATGGCGGTACGGCTATAGGCTCGCAGGAGCACCTGTCCCTGCGAATCCTTGGTCAGGAAGCTTGATTCGACTTACCCAGATGGCTAGGAGGGGTCGGCCTTGCACAAGGATGAGCCGGCATCCTATTTACGGAATACCGATCCAGAACCGATTCTGCCCGATCTGCCAGCACTGCCGGCGCCGGAATCCCACCGCGAGATAAGAGATATCTGATGAAAAACCCCGTCGAAACCTACATGAACCTCGTTCCGATGGTGGTCGAACAGACCAATCGCGGCGAGCGGGCCTATGACATTTTCTCGCGTCTCCTCAAGGAGCGCATCATTTTCATCACCGGTCCGGTCGAGGACGGCATGGCGACGCTGGTCTGCGCGCAGCTGCTGTTCCTCGAAGCCGAGAATCCGAAGAAGGAAATCAATCTCTACATCAACTCGCCCGGCGGCGTCGTCACCTCGGGCATGGCGATCTACGACACAATGCAGTTCATCAAGCCGGCCGTGTCGACGCTCTGCATCGGCCAGGCGGCCTCGATGGGCTCGCTGCTCCTGACCGCCGGCCACAAGGACATGCGCTTTGCCACGCCTAACGCCCGCATCATGGTTCACCAGCCTTCCGGTGGTTTCCAGGGCCAGGCGTCCGACATCGAACGCCATGCGCAGGACATCATCAAGCTGAAGCGCCGCCTCAACGAGGTCTACGTCAAGCACACCGGCAAAAGCTACGAAGAGATTGAAAAGACGCTCGACCGCGACCATTTCATGACCGCCGACGAGGCCAGGGAGTTCGGTCTCATCGACAAGGTCATTTCGTCGCGCGAGGCGGCAGAAGTCGCTCTGGTATAAGGGCTTATTGGCAGCTGGATGGCGCCATCACGCGCTTTTGGCGTGTCTTGCGGCATTTCGGCCACAATTGGCTGTTCCCTCGGGGGACAGGATTGCCTACGTTAAGCCTATGTTGAGTTTCGGCGGCTTAGCTTTATGCGGGGTTGTCGCGAATCATTGCCACGTTTTCTGATTTGTGTTTCGTAGGGAAGCGTTGCGGGAGCCGGGACACACTGGCGGCGGCGGATTCCCGCGATAGATAGAGAATGCGCCCTTTCAGCCAGACCATCGGCGGGCGGCCATGAAAGGACATGAAAATGAGCAAGGTCGGCAACAACAGCGGCGATTCGAAGAACACGCTTTACTGCTCGTTTTGCGGCAAAAGCCAGCACGAAGTGCGCAAGCTGATCGCCGGTCCGACGGTCTTCATCTGCGACGAGTGCGTCGAGCTTTGCATGGATATCATCCGCGAGGAGAACAAGACCTCGATGGTGAAGTCACGCGAAGGCGTGCCGACACCGCAGGAGATCCTCAAGGTTCTCGATGACTATGTCATCGGCCAGCCCTACGCCAAGCGCGTGCTGTCGGTGGCGGTCCACAACCACTACAAGCGCCTCGCGCATGCCGGCAAGAACAACGATGTCGAGTTGGCGAAGTCCAACATCCTGCTGATCGGCCCGACCGGTTGCGGCAAGACGCTGCTTGCGCAGACGCTCGCCCGCATCATCGACGTGCCCTTCACCATGGCTGACGCGACGACGCTGACCGAAGCCGGTTATGTCGGTGAGGACGTCGAAAACATCATCCTCAAGCTGTTGCAGTCGGCCGACTACAATGTCGAGCGGGCCCAGCGCGGCATCGTCTACATCGACGAAATCGACAAGATTTCGCGCAAGTCGGACAACCCTTCGATCACCCGCGACGTGTCGGGCGAGGGCGTGCAGCAGGCGCTGTTGAAGATCATGGAGGGCACCGTCGCCTCCGTGCCGCCGCAGGGCGGCAGGAAGCATCCGCAGCAGGAGTTCCTGCAGGTTGACACCGCCAACATCCTGTTCATCTGCGGCGGCGCCTTCGCCGGGCTGGACAAGATCATCTCGGATCGCGGCCGCAAGACGTCGATCGGCTTCGGTGCCATTGTCGCCTCGCCCGAGGATCGCCGCACCGGCGATGTCTTCCGCCTGGTCGAGCCCGAGGATTTGCTGAAATTCGGTCTCATCCCCGAGTTTGTCGGCCGTCTGCCGGTCCTGGCGACGCTGGAAGACCTCGACGAACCGGCGCTGATCCAGATCCTGACCGAACCGAAGAACGCGCTGGTCAAGCAGTACCAGCGGCTGTTCGAGATGGAGAATGTCGACCTGACTTTCCACGAGAACGCGCTGTCGGCGATCGCCAAGCGCGCCATCGAGCGCAAGACCGGCGCGCGCGGCCTGCGTTCGATCATGGAAGCGATCCTGCTCGACACGATGTTCGAACTCCCGGCGCTCGAGGGCGTGCGCGAGGTGGTAATTTCGGAGGAGGTGGTGACCGGCAGCGCCCGGCCGCTCTATATCTACTCCGAGCAGAAGGAAAAGAAGGGCAATGTCAGCGCCTGACATGAGCCCGCAGCGAAGTTCTGAAACGGCGCCGCAAGGCGCCGTTTTGCTGTCGCGCAGGTTTTTGCAGGACGTTAGGTGTGGTCGTCGCAAATGTGTCACTTGCGGGCACGCTGGAGCTACGGATTTGGACTCGCCCCTTGATCTTTGGGGATCGTGCATCCAACTAAATGGAGAAGGCCGAGGTGCCCGATTTCTGTGCTGTAAAAATCCCGTCACAAACGATGGTAGGCGGAACGATCCCCGGTCGTTAATATAAGATTCGCGGTTGGCTGATTGGCGGCCGCGACATGAAAGGTTGGACAATGGCCAAAATATCCAAGGCACCCAGCGACGGCGTCTTCGCAGTCCTCCCACTGCGCGACATCGTGGTATTCCCGCATATGATCGTTCCGCTCTTCGTCGGGCGTGAGAAGTCGATCAAGGCGCTGGAAGAGGTGATGGGTCAGGAAAAGCAGATCCTGCTTGCCACTCAGATGAATGCCGCAGACGACGATCCCGAGCCCGATGCCATCTTCGACATCGGCACGCTCGCCAATGTGCTGCAATTGCTGAAGCTGCCCGACGGCACCGTCAAGGTTCTGGTCGAAGGCGCCTCGCGCGCGAAAATTGTCTCGTTCACCGACCGTCCCGACTTCCATGAGGCCCGCGCCTCGGCACTGGTCGAGCCGGACGAGGAAGAGGTCGAGGTCGAGGCGCTGGCTCGTTCCGTCGTCACCGACTTCGAGAACTACGTCAAGCTGAACAAGAAGATCTCGCCCGAAGTGGTGGGTGCCGCCAGCCAGATCGACGACTATTCCAAGCTCGCCGACACGGTCGCTTCGCATCTCGCCATCAAGATCCCTGAAAAGCAGGAAATGCTGGCCACGCTCTCGGTGAAGGAGCGTCTGGAAAAGGCGATGGGCTTCATGGAGGCCGAAATCTCCGTCCTGCAGGTGGAGAAGCGCATCCGCTCGCGCGTCAAGCGCCAGATGGAGAAGACGCAGCGCGAATACTATCTCAACGAGCAGATGAAGGCGATCCAGAAGGAACTCGGCGAGGGCGAGGACGGCCGCGACGAAGCCGCCGAGATCGAGGCGCGCATCAAGAAAACCAAGCTCTCCAAGGAGGCCCGCGAAAAGGCGGAAGCCGAGTTGAAGAAGCTCAGGACGATGTCGCCCATGTCGGCTGAATCGACGGTCGTGCGCAACTATCTCGACTGGATCCTGTCGATCCCGTGGGGCAAGAACTCCAAGGTCAAGCAGGATCTGGCTTTCGCGCAGAACGTGCTCGACACCGACCATTTCGGCCTCGACAAGGTCAAGGACCGCATCGTCGAGTACCTTGCCGTGCAAAGCCGTCAGAAGAAGCTGAAGGGGCCGATCCTGTGCCTCGTCGGCCCTCCCGGCGTCGGCAAGACCTCGCTCGGCAAGTCGATCGCCAAGGCGACCGGTCGCGAATTCATCCGCATGGCGCTTGGCGGCGTGCGTGACGAGGCCGAGATCCGTGGCCACCGCCGCACCTACATCGGCTCGATGCCCGGCAAGGTCATCCAGTCGATGAAGAAGGCGAAGAAGTCCAACCCGCTCTTCCTGCTCGACGAGATCGACAAGATGGGTCAGGACTTCCGTGGTGATCCGTCGTCGGCTCTGCTCGAGGTCCTCGATCCCGAACAGAACTCGACGTTCATGGACCATTACCTCGAGGTCGAATACGACCTGTCGAGCGTGATGTTCGTGACGACGGCGAACACGCTGAACATCCCTGCGCCCTTGATGGACCGCATGGAGATCATCCGTATCGCCGGCTATACCGAGGACGAGAAGATCGAGATCGCCAAGCGGCACCTGATGCCGAAGGTGGTGCGCGACCATGCCCTGCAGCCGAAGGAGTTCTCCGTCGGCGAGGACGCGATCCGCGCCATCATCCAGACCTACACCCGTGAAGCGGGCGTCAGAAGCCTGGAGCGCGAGCTGATGAAGCTCGGCCGCAAGGCGGTGACCGAGATCCTGAAGACGAAGAAGAAGACGGTGGACATCACGGCGGCGAACCTCGCCGACTACCTCGGTGTTCCGCGGTTCCGCTTCGGCCAGGTCGAGGCTGACGATCAGGTCGGTGTCGTTACCGGGCTCGCCTGGACGGAAGTTGGCGGCGAGTTGCTGACGATCGAGGGCGTCATGATGCCCGGCAAAGGCCGCATGACGGTGACCGGTAATCTGCGCGACGTGATGAAGGAATCGATATCGGCGGCGGCTTCCTATGTCCGCTCCCGTGCCATCGATTTCGGCGTCGAGCCGCCGCTGTTCGACAAGCGCGACATCCACGTGCACGTTCCGGAAGGTGCGACGCCTAAGGACGGACCGTCGGCAGGCGTGGCGATGGCGACCGCAATCGTCTCCGTTCTGACCGGCATTCCGGTCAAGGCGGATGTGGCGATGACCGGGGAGATCACGCTGCGCGGCAGGGTTCTGCCGATCGGCGGCCTGAAGGAGAAGCTGCTTGCCGCATTGCGCGGCGGCATCAAGAAGGTGCTGATCCCGGAAGACAACGCCAAGGATCTGGCGGACATTCCGGACAACGTGAAGAACGGCATGGAGATCATTCCGGTCGCACGGGTCGGTGAAGTGTTGCGCCACGCGCTGGTGCGGATGCCGGAGGCGATCGAATGGATCGAGCCGGTGAATCCTCCGGCCGCGACCGACACCACGGACGATGCCGGGAAGACGCTTGCGCACTAGAGCGGTGCGCGTCCGCTTGGACGAGCAAAGGACGCTCTAGGACTTGGACTTGCGCATGGCCCTTTCCGAAAACCGGCTGCGTTTTTCGGAGCCATGCGTTGGTTTTCGCCAAGGTTGCAATGCACAAACAGAGAGCCGGGCTTCGCGCCCGGCTTTTTCATGTGAAAAACCCCGGAATTCCGGGCTTTTTCCGCTTTTTTCACGGCTTTGCGACTTGGTTGCGGCAACGCTTCTTTCTAAAGTCCGTCTCCTGCCGGATGAGTCGATAGTTCCGGTGTTCTCATGGAAGGGAATTTTTATGAACAAGAACGAACTGGTGTCCGCTGTCGCCGACGCCGCGAGCATTTCGAAAGGTGACGCGCAGTCGGCGGTCGATGCGGTATTTTCCGTGATCAGCGGCGAACTGAAGAAGGGCGGCGATGTCCGGCTTGTCGGCTTTGGCAATTTCACCGTGTCAAAGCGTGCGGCGTCGACCGGCCGCAATCCTCAGACCGGCGCCGAAGTGAAGATCCCGGCACGCACCGTGCCGAAGTTCTCGGCCGGCAAAGGCCTCAAGGACGCAGTCAACTAAGCGCCTTTTTTCTTTTCAGAGACCAGAAAAGCCGGGCTTGCCCGGCTTTTCATTTTTTGTGCCCGACGCCGATGCGCATGGCGACTGGGTTATGCGGTCGGCGCCTCGGTGCGCATGAGGCCTTCCTTCTTGAGATCGGCCCAAAGCGCTGCGGGCAGTTTTGCATCGAGCAGCGAACGGTTGCTCTCGACTTCGCTCGGCCACTGGCCACCGGGGATCACCGAGACGACCGAGGGGTGCAGCAGCGGGAATTGCAGCGCGGCCTCGATCAGGCGCACGCCGTGGCGCTTGCAGACGCTTTCGATGCCGGCGACCCGGTCGAGGATGTCCTTCGGCGCTTCGGAATAGTTGTAGTATGCGCCGGGCTTCGGTCCCGTCGCCAGGATGCCGGAGTTGTAGGGTCCGCCCAGAACGATGCCGATGCCGCGCGCCTGGCAAAGCGGCAGGAAGGATGTCAGCGCCTCCTGTTCCAGCAGCGTGTAGCGGCCGGCAAGCAGGAACAGGTCGAAATCGCCGCGCTCGGCCAGCGTCTGCGCAACCTGCCACTCATTGATGCCTCCGCCGAACGCCTTGATCACGCCCTGGTCGCGCAACGAGAGCAAACCGTAGTAGCCGGAGCGCATGAATTCTTCGATGCGCCGGTCGGACGCTTCCTTGCTGCCATGGGTGAAGATGTCGACATCGTGCACGAAGAGGATGTCGATACGGTCGACGCCGAGGCGCTCTAGCGAGGCCTCGAACGAGCGCATGACCCCGTCATAGCTGTAGTCGTACACCTCGCGGCGCGATGGCGTGTCGAAGAACTTGCCAATGCCGGTGCGCTCTTCCGGAGGGCAGACGCGCATGATGCGGCCGACCTTGCTCGACAGCACATAGTCGTCGCGCTTCTTGCCGCGCAGGAAAGGGTTGAGGCGCGTTTCAGACAGGCCAAGCCCGTAGAGCGGCGCGGTGTCGTAGTAGCGGCAGCCGGTCGCCCAGGCGGCCTCCAGCGTGGCGTTGGCATCCTCGTCCGAGACGGCACGGTAGAGATTGCCAAGCGGCGCCGTGCCGAAGCCGAGTTCGGTGAAGCTGATGCCGCCATTGCCGATGCGGTCGAAATGCCGTGTCTTCATATCCTGCCGTTTGCCTCACTTGATTTTGTCTGCATGACACTATCATGCCTGTGATCAGGCAAAAGCGCCGCGCAGCGTTGGACACGCATTTTCGCGATTGCTAGCATGAACGAAATCAAGCTGTTCACGGCAGCAAGAGCGGCAAATCCCAGGGTGTTTTCGATGGCAGGTTTGCGGTGAGCGACAAGAGCAAAAGCCTGTTCGAGACCGCGCTTGACGAACTCGGCGGCGTGCTGGCGCGCGTCGATGAGCACTGGATCGATGCGGCCTGCAAGATGCTGGCCGGCGCCAGGCAGATCGTCGTCTATGGCTGCGGGCGCGAGGGTTTGCAGGTCAGGGGCTTTGCCATGCGGCTCTACCATTTGGGTCTGCCGGTCGCCGTCGTCGGCGACATGACCACGCCGCCCTTGGGGCCAGGCGATGTCTTCCTGGTCAGTTCCGGACCCGGAGAAACCTCGACCGTGCTGACCCTCATGCAGGTCGCGCACGATGCAGGCGCGACCAACCTGCTGCTGACGGCCCAGGCCGATGGCAGCGCGGCAAAGCGCGCCGATTTCACGCTGCTCATTCCCGCGCAGACCATGGCCAGCGACCAGGGAGCGCGGAAGACGTCGGTGCTGCCGATGGGCTCGGTCTTTGAAGGCGCATTGTTCCTGCTGTTCGAGGTGATGGTGCTGAAGCTCAAGGATTTGACCGGCCAGTCGCCGGACGCCATGCGCGCCCGCCACACCAACATGGAATAGATCATGCGCTACGAACTGATGCTGCCTCACCAGATCCGCAGGGCGATCGCCGAGAGCTGGCCGGTCGCCCTGCCGCTTGGCGTGCTCGAATACCATGGCGAGCACATGGCGGTCGGCATGGACACGCTGGCCGTCATCAAGACGCTGGAGCTGTTCGAAAAGGAGAGGGACGTCGTCATCCTGCCACCCTTCTACTACGGCGCTGCGAGCTACGCCGTGGCGCCGCCGGAGGGCAGCGGCTCGGTGCAGGTCGGCGGCAATGCACTGGCGCCGTTCGGCGAGGAGCTGTTCTACAGCCTGCTGCGCATCGGCTTTCGCAACATCCACGCCATCATCCACCACCAGACCGAGAATTTCACCGCCGGCATGCCGACCGATCTGGCGTTCAAGACCGCCGGCCGCCAGGCGATCTTCCGCTTTCTCGAGAAGGAACGCGGCGAAGGCTGGTGGGGCTCCGAGGCGATGGCCGACTACTATGCCGAGCACGCCGAGGGCGCGAATTTCTTCAACTGGGTGCAGGTGCATCCACTGATGCCGGTGGCAATGAACGGCAAGTACCCGTTCGACCATGCCGGCATCGGCGAGACCTCGCTTATGCTGGCGCTATGCCCCGAGGCTGTCGACACCGCCCGCTTCGATGACAACAAGAGCTGGTACACGGCGAGCGCCAAGGATGCTTCGGCGGAACTCGGAGAAAAGGGCGTCGCCATGATCCTCGATCATCTGCGCACGATCCTGAGACGTTAGCAGACAAAGCCGCTATGCAGCGATCCTTCACACCCCCCTCTGTCCTGCCGGACATCTCCCCCGCAAGGGGGGAGATTGGATGCCGCCAAGACTTTCGCCAATCGCCAATGTCGGAAGGCTGGCAGAACGCATGAGCTGCCGATCTCCCTCCTTGCGCAGGGCTGTCCGGGGAAAGTTTTGAGTGAATCGAAATGCCGCATGTGCATGCCCCGTAAAACGGGGTTTGTCCGTCTTCTCTCT
>NZ_JAMYUW010000023.1:0-91657 GCF_040323315.1 Mesorhizobium sp. M0047
CGGGGCGGCCCCCCCCCCCGCCCCCGTCCGCCTACTGGGGCGCGCGCCCCATATTGGCCGGGCGGGGGACTTCCCCCCCTTACAACGGGTTATAAGGACGCTGCCCGACGTCGCTCCAGGGAGCCGATCCTCAGCCAATGACCTATGCCGTGTCCGAAATACGATCCGTCGGCAAGCCGCATCGCAAGCGGCTATCGCACGTCGCAATCGAGCCATGGCTGTATCTCAGCCCGGCGATCATCCTGCTGGTCGTGGTGCTTCTGGTGCCGCTGGTCATCGGTATCAGCTACTCCTTCCGCAAATTCTCGGCGTTCAAGTCCGAATATGTCGGGCTCGGGCAGTATCAGGCGATGCTGTCGGATCAGGTGCTGGGGCAGGCGCTGGTCAACACGCTGTGGTGGACCGTCGCCAGCCTGCTTTTCCAGTTCTTCCTCGGCCTCGGCCTGGCGCTGCTGCTCGACAAGCCGTTTCGCGGCCGCAAACTGGTGCAGGCGCTGGTGTTCCTGCCCTGGGCGGTGCCATCCTTCCTGTCGGGCCTGACCTGGGCCTGGTTGTTCAACCCGATCATCGGCCCGTTGCCGCATTGGCTGTTTGCGCTGGGACTGAAGGCCGAGCCGACAAATGTGCTGTCCGATCCTTCAACTGCCATGTGGGGGCCGATCGTCGCCAATGTCTGGTTCGGTATTCCGTTCTTCGCCATCACGCTGCTGGCGGCGCTGAAATCCATTCCATCGGAACTGCATGAGGCGGCAGCGATCGACGGCGCCTCGCCCTGGCAGCGCTTCACCAAGGTGACGCTGCCGTTCCTGGCGCCGACCATCGCCATCACCGTGATGTTGCGCACCATCTGGATCGCCACCTTCGCCGACCTGATCTTCGTCATGACCGAGGGTGGACCGGCCGGCTCGACCAACACGGTTCCGGTCTACATCTACGTCAGCGCCTTCAAGTCGCTGGACAAGGGCTATGCCTCGGCGGTGGCCGTGCTGCTGCTGGTCCTGCTCATTGCCTATGCGATTGCCCTGATCGGCATTCGTCGCACGCTGGTGAGGCACGTCTGATGATCGCAGGGCGTTCAACCTCGCAGCGCTTCTTCGGCGGCATCGGCCTCTACGCGGCGATCGCGGCATACGTGCTCTTTGCCCTGTTTCCGATCTATTGGACGCTGAAGATCTCGGTCACGCCGGAGCGGCTTCTGTATTCCGAAGGCATCACCTTCTGGCCGTCGCAAATGACGCTGCAGAATTTCGTCACCGTGCTCGAGGCCACCGATTTTCCGCGATATTTCCTCAACAGCGTCATCGTCTCGGTGTCGACGGCGGCGCTGGTGACAATCATTGCTTCGCTCGCCGGCTATGCCATGTCGCGCTTCACCTTTCGCGGCAAGGCAGCACTTGCACTGATGTTGCTTTTGACCCAGACTTTTCCGCTGGTGATGGTCATTCCGCCGATCTACCGCGTGATGGGTCAGATCGGCCTGATCAACAGCCTGACCGGGCTGATCATCATCTACACCGCCTTCAATACGGCCTTTGCCACCTTCCTGATGCAGTCCTTCTTCGACGGCATTCCGAAGGACCTGGAAGAGGCGGCGATGATCGACGGCTGCACCCGCGCGCAAGCGATGCGCAAGGTGATCGTGCCGCTGACGCTGCCTGGCATGGGGGCGACGCTGGGCTTCGTCTTCACGGCCGCGTGGAGCGAGCTTCTGTTCGCGCTGATGCTGATTTCCAGTGATGACCAGAAGACCTTCGCTGTCGGCCTGCTTACCTTCATCGGCAAGTTCGCCGTCGACTGGGGACAGATGATGGCAGCATCCATCCTGGCACTGATCCCGGTCTGCATCTTCTTCGCCTTCCTGCAACGCTATCTCGTCACCGGCCTGACCGCCGGCGCCGTCAAAGGATAGATCGATGGCTTCTGTCACGCTCGAAAAGGTCCGCAAGGATTATGGCGCCGTCCGTGTCCTGCACGCAGTCGACCTTGAAATCGCAGATGGCGAATTCGTCGTCCTGGTCGGGCCGTCAGGCTGCGGCAAGTCCACGCTTTTGCGCATGATCGCCGGGCTGGAGGAGGCTTCCGGTGGCGAGATCCGCATCGGCGAGCGACTGGTCAATGACGTAGCACCCAAGGACCGCGACATCGCCATGGTGTTCCAGTCCTATGCGCTCTATCCGCATATGGACGTGTCGAAGAACATGGGCTTCAGCCTGCTGTTGAAAAAGGCGGAGAAGACGACGATCGACGCGAGGGTGGACGGCGCGGCCAAGCGGCTCGGGCTCGACACTTTCCTGCAACGCCTGCCGCGGCAATTGTCCGGCGGCCAGCGCCAGCGCGTCGCCATGGGCCGCGCTATCGTGCGCGATCCCAAGGTCTTCCTGTTCGACGAGCCGCTGTCGAACCTCGACGCCAAGCTGCGCGTCCATATGCGCGCCGAGATCAAGGCGCTGCACCAGCAACTGAAAACCACCTCCGTCTACGTCACCCACGATCAGATCGAGGCGATGACCATGGCGGACCGCATCGTCGTCATGCATGACGGGCTGATCCAGCAGGTCGGCGCGCCGCTCGATCTCTACGATCGGCCGGCCAACATGTTCGTCGCCGGTTTCATCGGTTCACCCGGCATGAATTTCCTGCCGGCGACGGTTCGCAAGGGCGGTGCCTCGGAGGCCGTGCTGGCCGATGGCCAGGCGCTGCTGTTGCCAGAAGGCCTGCCGCTGAAGGGCGGCGACGCCATCACAGTCGGTCTGCGGCCCGAGCATATCCGGCTGGCAGACGACGGCGCATTGAAGGGCGAGGTGGTGGTGGTGGAGCCGCTCGGGCTTTCGACGCAGTTCTACGTCAAGCTGGCCAGCCAGCAGCTTTGCGTTTTCGCCATGGGCCGTGCCGGGGTAAAGCCCGGCGACGTGGTCCGGCTGGCGGCCGATCCGGCGTCGCTGCATCTGTTCGATCCGAAAAGCGGTGATCGCATCGGCTGACGGAACTCAGCCGGGCAGGGGATTTGGCATGCGATCGACCAGTTGCACAGCGATCTGTACAGCGCGCTGAACCATCTGAACGACAGGCCTATACATTACGAATGGCCGCAGCAGGCACCGTTCCCGGGTGGGAAATACAAGGGATGACTACATCTCCATTAACTAAAGTAACGGAACGTCCAACAGACATTTGCGGAACCTAACGAGACCCCTCAGACCTTTGCGTGTAGAGAACAAGACTTTAGTCCTGCCGTCTTCTAAAAGAACGGGAGCCATTTCGCCACGCGTTGGGCCGCCATGCGAGAGGCAAATACCGCCGGCTGCATCTGCAAATATGAGCGAGTCGGCGGTGCATGATTATGGTGCGATCGCGTGAGGCTGCCGTGGCTCTATCCGCGAGGGCTTCTTTTGGGCAGCGGCGAGCTGTCCAAGGGGTTCTCAGCCGACTTGGCTGATCGCCGTTCTTTTAGCCATAGGGACTTCTTTCTTGCCGCCAGAATATCGTCCCGAACGCTATCTTCGGCGGTCACTCCCCTGTGCATCGCGGCAATCGCATAGTCGGCTCTGTTGGTTCGATAGTCGCCTTTCTGAATGGACATAGTTCTCTCCCATTTCGAGGCATCCCCCCTTTAGCCTGACGCTGAACTAACTGCCTATCCGTCGTGGGAGTCTACCAATTGGCGATTGTGTTAAAATGATACACTTCACAGACTTGGTGAAGGCGTGAGGGCGTGAAGTGCGCGAGGTGCGCGGCCTCCGCACGTTACAAACGAAAACGCCGCCCATTGGGCGGCGTTTCGACATTGCAGAGGGAAGCCCAGATTACTTGATCTTGGTTTCCTTGAATTCGACGTGCTTCTTGGCGACCGGATCGTACTTGCGGAACGACAGCTTGTCCGTCTTGGTGCGGCTGTTCTTGCTGGTCACGTAGAAGAAACCGGTGTCGGCGGTCGACAGAAGCTTGATCTTGATGTTTGCGGCTTTGGCCATGATATCAGTCCGTTTGTTCGTGGGGTTTTGGCCGCTGGAGCACGGGGAAACACCCGGACGCGGGAAACTTGGCGCGACACATAAAGAACGCGCCTGGAAAGTCAAGCCCGGTTGGCCTCGTGCGACCCGCCTGAGCCTGCCGGTAACTGGAGATCATGCGGTTTCTGTCGCCGATGCCGCTACCTTCTTCCAGTCTCCGGTCGTGTTCCACCAGCGATTCGGATTGGCGCGGTCATCCAGCCCCTTGGAACGGCTGGCCAGGATCGGCTGAATGCGGATCACCGGTTCCTGGTAGGAATGGGCCTGGAAAATCGCCTCGGCGACGCGGGCGGCCAATGCCTGGTCGTCGGGCAATTCGAAGGAAACCTCGACAGTGCCCGGGCGCCGCCGCAATTCGGTTTCGGCCCCGGCGGCCGCACCGTCGAGCGGCCTGTAGCGCTCGATGCCATACGCCGACTGATAGGCATTGCGGTCATATTTGCCCATGACCAGCGGCGCGATCGCGACCACCGCGTCCATGATGCGGTCGACATCGGCGGCCGGAGCCTGGAAGGTCACAAGCAGAAGCAGTGTCATTCGTAGCGATGTGGTTTCAAAGCCGCTGTCGATCATGGAAGTGTCCTCAAGTGTTTTGGGACACCCTTTTAGCCCTGTGCTCCTGACACGGTTCTGTCAGCAGCCTCTCACCGTGCCATGCCAATGCGGGCTGGCAGCAATCGCGCTACAGCAGGATCTTGCGGACCAGCCTGAAGGCGACCAGGGCAATGTAGGCGGCGAAGAACAGGCCGAGCGACCAGCCGAAGCCGGTTGGACCGAATGCATCCATGCCGATGCCAATCGCCTGCGGACCGAGAACCATGCCGACGCCGTAGCACAGCACGAAGGCGGCGTTGGCCGACGCCAGTTCATGGCCCGAAAGCTGCGAGCCGAGATGGGCAAGGCCGATCGTGTACATGGCAGCGACTACGCCGCCCCAGACGAACAGTAGTGCCGCCATCAGATGCCAGTTCTGGGCGAAGAAGGGCATGAAGGCCGTGCCGGCGAGGCCAACCATGGCGCAGGCAATCAGCAAATAGCGGCGGTCGCTGACGCGGTCGCTGATCATGCCGATGGGGATTTGCAGCAGCACGTTGCCAAGGCCTATCATGGTCAGGAGAAGGGCCGCGTCGGCCTCGGAATAGCCGATGCGGCTGCCGTAGATCGGGAACAGCGCAAAGCCGCCGGTTTCGACCGCGCCGAACACCAGCACGGCTGCGGTCGCCGAAGGCACCAGCCAGATGTAGCGCAGGAAATTGCTGGTCTCGCCGTCGGAGACGATGGTCGGGCTCTCGTTGCGCGCTGCAAGCACCGGTATTGCCGCCAGCGTCACCAGACAGATGATGACGCCGAACGGCCTGAAGCCGGAACTGCCAAGATGGGCGAACAGCCACGGTCCGGCGGCAAAGCCGAGCGACAGAACCGTGGCGTAAATGCCGAGGACAAGGCCGCGCCGGTGCGGCGGCGCCGAGGTGCTGATCCAGAATTCAGACAGGATGAACAGTACCGTCAGCGCGATGTGCAGCACGATGCGCAGTGGAAACCACATCCAGAAGTCGGGTGCGAAATGAAAGCCGACAAAGGCCAGCGCGCCGGCGGCGATCATGGCAATCATGGTCCACGCGACGCCGAAGCGCATCGCAAGCGGTGTGGCCAGCGGTGCACCGGCGATCGAGGCGAGGCCGGCGACGGCCGTGTTGAGGCCGATCATCGAGGCTGAATGGCCGCGTGTTTCGAGGATGACGCTGAGCAGCGGCATGCCGAGCCCGATGGCAATACCGACGACGCTGATCGACGAGATCGCCGCCACCATCGGCAGCCAGTGTACGCGTTCGTCGCCCTGTTGTTGGGTATCGACCGTCATGGGTGCTGATTACTCTGTCTTTTTGATCTTACGCAATTCCGGACGGAAAACCGCGTCACACTTTTCCTGGAATTGCTCTAGAGAAGTTCGCGGGTGAAGCGGTTGCGGACAAGCCGGTAGAAGGGTACGGGGCCGGCCGGACGCAGCAGCGGATCATGGGCGAGGCGCCTTTGCAGCTCGTCCAGGATCATTCGGGTGATGTCGGGTATGTCGGCTTCCCGGGCCTTGGCAAGCGGCAGCCAGACCAGCTCTTCGAGTTCGTTGGTCGGACCGCCACCCGGCAGTTCGACCGCGACATCGTCGCGCCAGGCGCTAAAGAAACGGGTGTCGAAGCGGCGCACCCGGTTGGGCGGCGTGATAGCGCGTGCGATGAAACGCAGCATGTCCAGGGAGGGCTGCACGCCGTGTTCGGCAAAGCCTTGCCAGTCGGGCCGGGCGGTGGTGAAAGCGCCTTTGCGGCCGATCAGCAATCCGGCTTCTTCATAAGTCTCGCGGATGGCCGACAAGGCGATGGCGCGAGCTCGTGCGGTGCTTGTGCGGCCGGGCCCGGCGATCAGCCTGGCTTCCTGCTCCGGATGCAATGCGGCAGCGACAGGGATGCGGCTGTCGGCCGGATCGGTGCGGCCGCCGGGAAAGACGAACTTGCCTGGCATGAAGGCGTGGCCGGCATGGCGGCGACCCATCAGGACCAGCACGTCATCGCGCTTGCGGTCGAGCAGGATCAGCGTCGCGGCATCACGGGGGCGAATTGGCTGGTCGCTTTGGGCGATCATGCTCCGTCCGATCTTGTCGACTTCCGCCTTGGTCATACCGTCCATGCGCAGGAACTAACGGAAACTTCTGGCAAGCGAAAGTGGCCTTTCACGGTCGGGATGTTGCGCCAAGCCGCATTCTTGGCCGCGATTCAGGCTCCGGGATGCGGCTCGATCACATCGTTTTCGCCGCCGAAGCCATGCATATAGAAGGCCCATTGCAGTCCGATGACGGCACCCTTGACCGGCTGCAGCAGCGCGACCGACAAAAGTATGGTCAGCGGCACCCAGATGGCGATGTGCTGCCACGTGGACAGGGTGGACGTTGCCTCCACGCCCATGAAGGCGCCGAGCACGATGTGGCCGACAATGACGATGACGAGATAGGCAGGCAGGTCGTCGGCGCGGTGATGATGCAGTTCCTCGCCGCAGACACTGCATGTGTCGACGGTCTTGGTGAACGCGCCAAACAGCTTGCCTTCGCCGCAATGCGGGCAGCGGCCGAGAAGGCCGCGCTTCATCGCCGTCCACAGCGGGCGGGCAGCCCGGCCCGAGTGATGTTCTCCGCCGAAAATCTGTTCTTCCGTGGCTGTCGTCATCATCGTCTCCTGCCGCGCGAACCCGGTCGCGATTGCGACGCGCGGGCGCGGCCCTTGGCCTTGTGAAACGACCGCTTGGAGCCCGGCAAAGGCTTCGGATCGGTCAACATCTCGAAGCGCATCGCGCCGGCCATCGGCGCCACCTCGACGAGCCGGACCTCGACGCGGTCCGCGAGCTGGTAGCCTTTGCCCGAGCGTTCTCCGAACAGGGAACGGGCTGTTTCGTCGTATATGTAGTAATCGCCGTTCAATGTTGACACAGGGATGAAACCATCCGCGCCGTACTGCGGCAATTGGACAAATAGTCCTGATTTGGTGACGCCAGAGATGCGGGCGTCGAAACGGTCGTCGATGCGCTCGGCGAGATAAGCGGCGACAAGACGGTCGACCGTATCCCGCTCTGCCGCCATTGCGCGGCGTTCCGTGCCTGAGATCAGTACCGCGACGTCTTCGAGACGAGCCGCTTCGTCTTGCGTCAACCCGCCCGGACCAAGGCCGAGTGCGGCAATAAGTCCGCGATGCACGATCAGATCGGCGTAACGCCGGATCGGCGAGGTGAAGTGAGCGTAGCGCCTGAGGTTGAGACCGAAATGGCCGATATTCTTGGGCGAGTATTCGGCCTGGCTCTGTGAGCGCAGCACCACTTCGTTGACAAGGCCCTCATTGTCGGCGCCGCGCACGCGCTCCAGGATGCCGTTGAACTGGCTTGGCTGCATCTGCGCGCCGCGGGCCAGCGACAGGCCCAGCGTCTGCAGGAACTCACGCAGCGATTCCTGTTTGGCGAGCGATGGCGCGTCATGCACGCGGTAGACCAGTTCCTGCTTCTTTGCCTCCAGCGTCTCGGCTGCCGCGACATTGGCCTGGATCATGAATTCTTCGATGAGCTTGTGGGCATCGAGCCGATCCGGCACGATGACGCGATCGACGGTGCCGTCCGGCTTGAGCAGGATCTTGCGTTCCGGCAGGTCGAGTTCGAGCGGCTGGCGGCCCTCGCGGCCGCGCTTGAGGATCGCATAGGCGTCCCATAGCGGCTTCAGCACCGTATCGAGGATCGGACCGGTCTTCTCGTCCGGCGCGCCGTCGATGGCCGCCTGAGCCTGGCTGTAGGCAAGCTTTGCGGCCGACTTCATCATGACGCGATGGAAGGAGTGCCTGAGCTTGCGGCCCTGCGCCGAAAACACCATGCGCACCGCCAGCGCCGGCCGGTCCTGGCCCTCGCGCAGCGAGCAGAGATCGTTGGAGATGCGCTCGGGCAGCATCGGCACGACGCGATCCGGGAAATAGACCGAATTGCCGCGTTTCAGCGCCTCGCGGTCGAGCGCCGTTCCATAGCGCACATAGGCCGCGACATCGGCGATCGCCACGGTGGCGACCACGCCGCCGGGGTTCTTCTCGTCGAGATCCGGCGTGGCGAAGACGGCGTCGTCATGGTCCTTGGCGTCGGCCGGATCTATGGTGACCAGCGGCAGGTCGCGCCAGTCCTCGCGGTGAGCGAGGGTCGCCGGCTTGACGGCTTCGGATTCGGCGATGACGTCGGCCGGAAAAATATGCGGAATGTCGTGTGCGTGGATGGCGATCATCGAGACCGCCTTTTCGCTGGTCAGCGAGCCCAGCACGTTGAGCACCTTGGCTCTCGGCAGCCCATAGCGGGAGGCCCGCGCAGGCTCGACCTCGACCAGGTCGCCGCTTTTGGCGCCGTTTTGGAATTCCTTGTCGACGATCAGTTCGGGCTGGCGCCGTTCGACCGGCTCGATGCGGAATGTGCCGTCCTGCAGGATGCGAAAGACACCGAGCACGGCGTCAGTGCGCTTTTCGAAGATCTTCACCACGCGTCCGGTGTATGCCGGACCTCCCAGGGCGACATTCGTCTCGTCGGCGGGGAAAGTCTTGGCCAGCACGCGATCGCCAATGCCTGGGGCCGGTCCCCCGCCACTGCGCGACAGGCGGATGGAAACGATGGGTGGCGGTCCATTGGCTGTGTGTTCGGTAGGACGCGCCAACAGCACGCCATCTTCATCACGATCAAAAATATCCAGGACCGTGACGTGGGGCAGGGCACCGACGCGGGCCAACCTTTTGCGCTCCTTGGTCAGGAAACCTTCGTCCTGCAGGTCGCGCAGCAGATCCTTCAGCCAGATGCGGTCGTCGCCGCGCAGCGCGAACGCCTTGGCGATGTCGCGTTTTCCGGCGCGATCGGGATTTTCAGCGATGTAGCGCAGGATTTCGTCACGCGAGGGCCGATAGTCGTCCTTGACCTTGGCCCTCGTGTCGGCGGTGCGCGGATCGCCGTGGGTTCTACCGGTGATCTTGCGCGCCACGCCGTCCTACCCTCTTTTCTTCGCTGCCGGCTTCTTCGCAGCCGGCTTTTGAGCCGTTGTTTTCTTGGCTGCCGTTTTCTTGGTTGCCGGGGCCTTGGCCGCGGCCGCCTTGCGGAACGGCTTCTTGCCGCCGTCGCCCTTGGCTTCCTTCTCGGCAATCAGCGCCAGCGCATCCTCGATGGTCACCGACTGCGGATCCCTGCCCTTGGGCAGGGTGGCGTTGATCTTGCCGAAATTCACGTAAGGCCCGTATTTGCCGTCGCGCACGACGATCTTGCCACCGCCGTCGGGGTGTTCGCCAAGCTCCTTGAGTGCCGCGGCGGTGCCGCCATTGCGGCCGCCTTTGCCCTTCAACTGCTTCTCGGCGATCACCGACACGGCGCGGTTCAGCCCGATCGAGAACACGTCCTCGATGCTGTCGAGATTGGCGTAGGTGCCGTCATGTAGGACGAACGGGCCGTAGCGGCCGAGCCCGGCCGAGATCATCTTGGCCGTTTCCGGATGCTGGCCGACGTCGCGCGGCAGCGACAGCAGCGCCAGCGCCTTCTCGTGGTCGATCGATTCTGCCGTCCAGCCCTTGGGCAGACTGGAGCGCTTGGCTTCCTTGCCGTCGCCGCGCTGCAGATAGGGGCCGAAGCGGCCGCTGCGCAGCGTGATTTCCTCTGACGTATAAGGATCCTTGCCAATGACTTTGGTACCGTCTTCGCCGCCGCCATTCTCGCCATTGGGGTTGGCAGCGTCGCCGAGCTGGCGGGTGAAGGAGCATTCGGGATAGTTCGAGCAACCGACGAACGCACCGAACTTGCCGAGCTTCAGCGACAGGTTGCCGGTGCCGCATTTCGGGCAGATGCGCGGATTGGAGCCATCCTCGCGCGCGGGAAACACCAGCGGCGCCAGTTCCTCGTTGAGCGCATCCAGCACGTCGGTGACGCGCAACTCCTTGATGTCGCCGACGGCGCCCGAAAAATCCTTCCAGAAATCGCGCAGCACATCCTTCCAGGCGAGCTTGCCGTCGGAAATCTCGTCGAGCTTTTCCTCGAGGGACGCGGTGAAGTCGTACTCGACATAGCGCTTGAAGAAGCTTTCGAGGAAAGCCGACAGCAGGCGGCCCTTGGCCTGCGGCACCAGCCGGCGCTTGTCGATGGTGACGTAGTCGCGGTCTTCGAGCGTCTTCAGGATCGCCGTGTAGGTAGAAGGCCGGCCGATGCCGAGCTCTTCCAGCTTCTTGATCAGCGAAGCCTCGGAATAACGCGGCGGCGGTTCGGTGGTGTGCTGGGTGGCGTTGATCGCCTGGCGGGCAAGCTGCTCGCCGGCGCGGATCTCGGGCAGGCGACGGTTTTCCTCGTCTTCCGCGTCGTCTTCCTTCTGGTCGGTGTAGGCGGCAATGAAGCCGTCGAAGCGAACGACCGAGCCGACGGCGCGAAGTTCGGCTGTGCGCGATCCGTTGACCGCCTCGATTTCGGCGGTGGTGCGCTCGATTTCGGCCGGCTGCATCTGGCTGGCGATGGCGCGCTTCCAGATCAACTCATAGAGGCGCATCTGGTCGGAATCGAGATATTGCCTGACCGATGCCGGAGTGCGCATGAAATCCGTCGGGCGGATCGCTTCGTGCGCTTCCTGGGCATTCTTGGCCTTGGTCGTGTAAAAGCGTGGCTTTTCCGGCAGGTATTTCGGACCGAATTCCTTGGCGATGGCGTCGCGTGCGGCGTCGATCGCCTCGGGTGCCATCTGGACGCCGTCGGTTCGCATATAGGTGATCAGGCCGGTGGTCTCGCCGCCGATCTCCATGCCTTCATAGAGCCTCTGCGCCACCTGCATGGTGCGGCTGGCCGAGAAGCCAAGGCCCGATGAAGCGGCCTGCTGCAACGTCGAGGTGGTAAAGGGCGGGCCGGGATTGCGCTTGGTCGGCTTGGCTTCGACCGACACGGCCTTGAAGGTCGCGCCTTCGAGCATCGTCTTGATGTCGTCGGCCTGCGCCTTGTTGGAAATGTCGAGCTTTTGCAGCCTCTTGCGATCGAAGGCGGTCAGCCGCGCTTCGAAATTCTCGTTGCGCGGCGTGCCCAGCAGAGCCGCGATCTGCCAGTATTCCTCGCGGATGAAGCGCTCGATCTCGGATTCGCGGTCGCAGACCAAGCGCAGTGCAACCGACTGGACGCGTCCGGCCGAGCGGGCGCCCGGCAGTTTGCGCCACAGCACCGGCGACAGCGTGAAGCCGACGAGATAATCCAGCGCCCGACGGGCGAGATAGGCATCGACCAGCGGCGCATCGATCTGGCGCGGATTGGCCATCGCTTCCAGCACCGACGACTTGGTGATGGCGTTGAAGACGACGCGGCTGACCGGCTTGTCCTTCAGCGCGCGCTTCTGCTTCAGCACCTCCAGCACATGCCAGGAGATGGCTTCACCCTCGCGATCCGGGTCAGTTGCGAGGATCAGGCCGTCGGCATCCTTGACCGCCTTGGCGATGTCGGCAAGCCGCTTGCCCGAAGCGGTGTCGACCGCCCAGGACATGGCGAAATCCTCGTCCGGACGCACTGAGCCGTCCTTGGCTGGCAAATCGCGGACATGGCCGAACGAGGCCAGAACCTTGTAGTTCTTGCCGAGGTATTTGTTGATTGTCTTTGCCTTGGCCGGCGATTCGACGACGACGACGTCCATGAGGTCTCATATCAGCTGTGGTGCGGCAGAAGAATTCCGCTGCGCGCGACGAAATCTCGTTCATGTGTCGCTCACATGGCGGCGCTTTTGCATCCGGTCAAGGGGAAGCGCCCAAATTGCGGGGCTCTCCGCAGCAATACACTCTTAGAGTGTATGGAGGAAATCACAGAATTTTGGAAAAGGGGATGGTGATCCCTAGTCGTCGGAAATGACCCTATGTCATCGGAAACGACCCGATCTGCTTTCCACCCGAGTCGCTGAACCGAAACCGGAGGTTTGTTGCAAGGTGGTCGACGCCGGTGGCCCGCTGCATGAAGATTGCCCGGCGACCAGCCCTTGTACCGCCATCAGGCGGCTGGGTACCGAGTACGCTAGTCGGCCTTGACGATATGCCAGACCTCGCCGACGCCGTCGCCGCTCACATCGCCGGGCTTCTTGTCCTTGATAAAGGTATAGACCGGCTTGCCGTCATAGGCCCACATCTTGGTGCCGTCGGTGCGGCCGACAACGCTCCATTCGTCTTCCGGCTTGGCGCCGGCTGCGGCCTTCAGCGGCGGCCAGTTGGTGGCGCATTTGTCGTAGCAGTTGCTCTTGCCCTTCTCGTCCTTGTCATAGGTATAAAGCGTCATGCCGTTGGCGTCGGTGTAGATCTTGGTGCCATTGACCTCGGCTTCCGTCCACGCGTCGGCAGCGAAGGATGCAGCGGTGCTGAGCAACAGCGCTGCCAGCCCAACGGTTATGGTTTTCATGGAGATCTCCTTGACTGATATCTGGAGACGCGCGGGAAATCGCGGCCTCATCGTATCAACGCCTGAACGTCGCCGTTTCTTCCCCGACAAGTGCGTTCGGCAAGGGATGATCTTGCCAACACAATGGTGATTGGTGAACAAGGCTGCGCGTCGCTATATCAGCCACGGCACTGGAGTTCTTGGAAATGGCATTGGACATCGGCTATGTCAGCGCGGTCGGGGCGGGAGCGATCTCGTTCCTGTCGCCTTGCGTGCTGCCGCTGGTGCCGCCCTATCTCTGCTATATGGCAGGCGTCTCGGTCGACGATTTCCGCGGCAATGCGGGTGCGACGACGCGCGAAGGCGCCCGCGGCGCGCTGCTCTATTCCTCGATCGCCTTCGTGCTCGGTTTTTCCACCGTGTTCGTTGCGCTCGGAGCCGGTGCGTCGACCATCGGCCGGCTGCTACGGGTCTGGCAGGAGCAACTGGCGATGGGCGCCGGTGTGCTGATCATCCTGATGGGCCTGAACTTCCTCGGCATCCTGCGCATCCCGCTTTTGTCGCGCGAGGCGCGCTTCCAGTCGCAAGGCAAGCCGGCGAGTGTGATCGCCGCCTATGTGATGGGGCTGGCTTTCGCGTTCGGCTGGACGCCATGCATCGGCCCGGTATTGGGGCCGATCCTGACACTGGCCGGCGGCCGCGAGACCGTGGGCGAGGGCGCGCTGCTGCTTGCCGCCTATTCGCTCGGCTTGGGCGTCCCATTCCTGATCGCAGCGCTGTTTTCCGGTGCGTTCATGCGCTTCCTCGATAAATTCCGCGTCCATCTCGGCCGCGTCGAAAAGGCGATCGGCGCGCTGCTGGTCGTCGCCGGTGTGTTCTTCCTCACCGGCGGCGTGCAGGCCGTGTCCTATTGGCTGCTGGAGAATTTTCCGGTGTTGGGGCGGTTAGGATAGCCTGATCCTGGTTCTTGCCGGTGATAGTCGCGGTATTACTCCCGCTGTCCCATAGGACCGAATATGAACAGGGACCCAAGTCCGCCGATCAAGCCACATATGGGGACAACAATAAAAGATTTTTCTAGAAACCCTGAAACGTCTGATTCTATTGTTAGAATACTGATCAGAATGATACCTGCTACACCGCCAACGATTGCTCCTGTTAAGAAAGCGATCAAGGCGACAAAAATTCTATATAAGATTCTCATGCGGCTATTTTCGTCAAAGCTGGGGTTTTCAAAAGCAATACCGATAGAGTATTTATTTTGAATAAAGCATTATGCGACCAGCACACTTCGCTCCAGCCGGGGCCGCCGATCTCACCGGAATTTAACCGCATTGGTGCAGCATGGCGCCACTGTTAGCATGTCCTGATTCCCAACCCCTTCATATGGTTGTCCTTCCATGAGCCAGAGATCCTGCCTGTCCGTCATCCTCGCCGCCGGCGAAGGCACGCGCATGAAGAGCGCGTTGCCGAAGGTGCTGCACCAGATTGCCGGGCTGCCGATGGTCGCCCATGTGGTGAAGGCTGCCGAGGCCGCAGGCGCCGGCAGCCAGGTGCTGGTGATTGGCCATGGCGCGGAAGAGATGCGCAAGGCGGCGGCAAAATTCGCTCCGAAAGCCGAGACCTTTGTGCAGGAAAAGCGCCTCGGCACCGCGCATGCCGTTCTTGCTGCTCGCGAAGCGATATCAAAGGGTTATGACGATATCCTGGTGATGTTCGGTGACACGCCGCTGATCGACGCGGATGCGCTCACCGTGGCGCGGCTGAAACTGGCGGAAGGTGCTGCCGTCGTCATCATCGGCTTTCGTACCCCCAATCCAACTGGCTATGGCCGGCTGATCGAAAAGAGTGGCAAACTGGTCGCCATCCGCGAGGAGAAGGATTGCAGCGAGGAAGAGCGCAAGATCACCTTCTGCAATGGCGGGCTGATGGCGGTGGCCGGCGCCCAAGCTCTGATGCTGCTCGAAGCCGTCGGCAACAAGAATGCCAAGGGCGAGTATTACCTCACCGACATCGTCGAGATAGCCAGCGGGCGCGGTCTCGATGTCGTTGCGACTGAGGCCAGTTTCGAGAATGCGCTCGGCATCAACAATCGCGCTGAACTGGCGCAGGCCGAAGGCATCTGGCAGCAGCGTCGGCGCCAGGAGGTAATGCTGTCGGGCGTGACGCTGATTGCGCCCGAGACCGTGTACTTCTCGCACGATACCGAGATCGGCGCCGATACGATCGTCGAGCCCAATGTCTGGTTTGGTCCGGGCGTGAAGATCGCCACGGGCGCCAAGATCCATGCTTTCAGCCATATCGAAGGCGCCACCATCGCTTCCAACTGCGATATCGGACCATACGCGCGGCTGCGGCCGGGCGCCGATCTCAGACAGAAGGCCAAGGTCGGTAATTTCTGTGAGGTCAAGCAGGCTGTTATCGAGGAGGGCGCCAAGGTCAATCATCTGACCTATATCGGCGATGCGCGGGTTGGCGCGGGCGCCAATATCGGTGCCGGCACCATCACCTGCAACTATGACGGCTATTCGAAGTTTTTCACCGACATCGGCGAGGGCGCCTTTGTCGGCTCGAATTCCTCACTGGTGGCCCCTGTCACCATAGGCATGGGCGCCTACATCGCCTCGGGCAGCGTGATCACCGAAAGCGTGCCCGACGACGCGCTGGCCTTCGGCCGCGCCCGCCAGAAGACGATCCCCGGCAAGGGCAAGGAGCTGCGCGAACGCTTTGCTTCGGCCGCGGCTGCGAAGAAAAAGTAAACCCAGCCCCTGCAAAAACGCGAACGATTGCAGTAACCGGATTGCAAGAGCGGTCTGTCATGGTGCATCGACAGGAAGAAGCGTTCCGTTATACGGGGCGAAATACAATGTGACTTTCGCGGCAGGCCGGCCATCCCTAAATAGCGCTGGTTTTCCATGGGGAATCGGGGGCTGTCTGTATGTGCGGTATCGTTGGAATCGTCGGCCACTCGCAGGTTGCGCCGCTCATCGTCGATGCGCTGAAGCGGCTCGAATATCGCGGCTATGACTCGGCCGGCGTCGCCACCATCGAGCACGGCCAGCTTGGCCGCCGCCGCGCCGAAGGCAAGCTGGTCAACCTCGAGCGCTTGCTGAAAAACGAGCCGCTCGACGGCACGATCGGCATCGGCCACACGCGCTGGGCGACGCATGGCGTGCCCAACGAAACCAATGCGCATCCGCATTTTTCCGACGGCGTCGCCATCGTCCACAACGGCATCATCGAGAATTTCGCCGAGCTGCGCGAAGAACTGATCCGCGACGGCTATTCTTTCTCGTCGCAGACCGACACCGAGGTCGTGGCGCATCTGGTGGCTCGCGAACTTGCCAAGGGGCTGAAGCCGGTTGATGCCGCGCACCAGGCGCTGAAGCGACTGGAAGGCGCTTTCGCGCTGGCCATCATGTTCAAGGGCGATGAAGACCTGATCGTCGGCGCCCGCAACGGTCCGCCGCTGGCTGTCGGCCATGGCGATGGCGAGATGTTTTTAGGGTCCGACGCAATCGCGCTCGCCCCGTTCACCAATTCGATCACCTATCTCGAAGATGGCGACTGGGCGGTGGTGCGCAGCGATGGCGTCGCAATCTTCGACATTGACGGCACAAAGGTCGACCGGAAGCGCCAGCAGTCGCTCTCGACCAGTTTCATGGTCGACAAAGGCAATAGGCGCCACTTCATGGAGAAGGAAATCCATGAACAGCCGGAGGTGATCTCGCACACGCTGGCGAATTATCTCGACTTTGTCGGCGGCGTCTCCAAGCCGCTCGATCTGCCGTTCGATTTCGCAGAGATCGACCGGCTGGCGATTTCGGCTTGCGGTACGGCGTATCTCGCCGGCCTGATCGGCAAATACTGGTTCGAGCGCTATGCGCGGCTGCCGGTCGACATCGATGTCGCCTCCGAATTCCGCTACCGCGAAATGCCGCTGTCGAAAAGCGACGCGGCGTTCTTCATCTCGCAGTCGGGCGAGACCGCCGACACGCTGGCCTCGCTGCGCTACTGCCGCAAGGCGGGGATGAAGATCGGCGCCGTCGTCAACGTGCGGGAATCGACCATGGCGCGCGAATCCGACGTCGTGCTGCCGACGCTCGCCGGGCCGGAGATCGGCGTCGCCTCGACCAAGGCGTTCACCTGCCAGCTTTCGGTGCTGGCATCGCTCGCCGTGCGCGCCGGCGTGGCGCGTGGCACGATTTCGAAGGAGCAGGAAAAGACCTTCGTGCGCGAGCTTTCGGAGGCGCCGCGCTTTGCCAACCAGGTGCTGAAGCTCGATCATCAAATCGAGAAGATCGCGCGCGAGCTCGCGCACTACAAGAACGTGCTCTATCTCGGCCGCGACACCAATTTTCCGCTGGCCATGGAAGGCGCGCTAAAACTCAAGGAAATCTCCTACATCCATGCCGAAGGCTATGCCGCCGGCGAACTGAAGCATGGCCCGATCGCGCTGATCGACGAGAACATGCCGGTCATCGTCATCGCGCCGCATGACCGCATTTTCGAAAAGACCGTGTCGAACATGCAGGAAGTGGCGGCGCGCGGCGGCAAGATCATCCTGATCACCGACAGCAAGGGTGCGGCGCTGACGAGCGTGAAGACGATGGAGACGATCGTGCTGCCCGACGTGCCGGAAATCATCTCGCCGATCATCTACGCGCTGCCGATCCAGATGCTGGCCTATTTCACCGCCGTATTCATGGGTACCGACGTCGATCAGCCGCGCAATCTGGCGAAATCGGTGACGGTGGAATAGCTATCGGCAACTCACCATTTGCCACCGATCAACCGGTGGCAAATTTGTATCGGCCGATGATACATTTGCTTGCGTGCCGGTCTGTATCAATGTATGATACAGTCCAGAGGGCGGGTTATTGATCGTTTCGTTCAAAGGCAAGGCGGTCGAAGCGGTTGCCGAAGGGAAGGCGCTAAAAGGCTTTCCGCCGGATTTGGTTGCCCGCGGCGAACGTCGCCTCCGCGCAATTGCCAACGCTGCCCAACTGAATGACCTTCGATCGCCGCCCGGAAATCACCTCGAAGCCCTGAAAGGGAGCCGCGCTGGACAGCATTCAATTCGCATCAACGACCAATGGCGCATCTGCTTCAAATGGACCGCCGCTGGCGCTGAAGACGTGGAGATCGTCGATTACCATTGAGCAGGCATTTGCCCTGAACCCTTGAGGACCCTGAATTATGCTCAAGTTCGCACGTCCAGTTCATCCTGGAGAATTCCTGCGCGAAGAATATCTCGCCCCGCTCGGCATGAGTGCCGGCGCGCTGGCAAAAAAGCTCAATCTTCCGCGCACCCGTATCGAGCGCATTGCCAAGGAGGAGATCGGCTTGACCCCCGATACGGCCCTCCGCCTCGCCAGATTTTTCAACACCACACCCGAATTCTGGATGAATTTTCAACAGGCCTATGAGCTTGAAACCGAAGCCAAGAAACTGGCGCCGGAACTCGAGAAAATCGAACCGCTAGACGCGGCGGCATAATCGGCGCTTTAAAAACTTCGCAGTTCCAATGCGCCCTCTGGTTCATTATGTTGCGGTGCAACCCGCGTCCCCGGTGAACCATGTCCGACTCCCCTAAGACCTCCGGCATGACCCGGCTGAGGAATTATTTCCTCACAGGCTTCGTCGTCTGCGCGCCACTGGCGATCACCGCCTACATCGCCTGGTCGTTTATCGGCTGGGTCGATTCCTGGGTGAAGCCCTATATTCCGTTGCGCTACAGTCCTGATACGTACCTGCCCTTTCCGGTTCCGGGGTTCGGGCTGATCGTGGCGCTGATCCTGATCACGCTGATCGGTTTCCTGACGGCCAACATCGTCGGCCGCGCCATCGTCAATTTCGGCGAACGCCTGCTTGGCCGTATGCCGCTGGTGCGCGGCATCTATGGCTCGCTGAAGCAGATTTTCGAGACCGTGCTGTCGAACAAGGGCGACATGTTCCGACAGGTCGGGCTGGTCGAATATCCGCGCAAGGGCGTCTGGTCGCTGGTGTTCGTCGCCAGCGAGAAGGAGACCGAGATCAACCAGAAGCTCGACCAGGCAGGCGATCCGCTGATTGCCGTCTTCATGCCCTGCACACCGAACCCGACGACCGGCTTTCTGATGTATGTGCCGAAGTCGGACATCGTGCTGCTCGACATGACGATCGAGGACGGCGCCAAGCTGATCGTCTCGGCCGGGCTGGTGGCGCCCGAGGTCAAGCAGATGGTTGTCGTGAACGGCGAGCCGATCGAGGGAATGCTTGCCAATCCGTCGGTTGCCGCCCTGGCTCAGCCGGCGCGCAAGAGCCGCACGGCCTCGTCGCGGCCGAACAAATAGAGCAACAGGCGCAACGCGTCGCCTCGGTCTGATTGCAGCTCCGGATCGCGCGACAGGATCAGCCTGGCGTCGTCGCGAGCAGCCTCCAGAAGGTCGGCATGCGCCTCGATGCGCGCCACCTGGAAACCCGGCGTGCCGGACTGACGGGTGCCCAGCAATTCGCCTTCGCCGCGCAGCTTCAGGTCTTCCTCGGCAATCAGAAACCCGTCTTCGGTCTCGCGCATTACCGACAGCCGGCGCTTCGCGGTCTCGCCGAGCGGGTCCTTGTAGAGCAGCACGCAGGAGGACGGCTTGTCGCCGCGCCCCACACGCCCGCGCAACTGGTGCAACTGGGCGAGGCCAAAGCGTTCGGCATGTTCGATGACCATGACGGTGGCGTCCGGCACATCGACGCCGACCTCGATGACCGTCGTTGCGATCAGGATGCGTGTCTCGCCCTGCTTGAAGGCGCGCATCGCCTCGTCCTTGTCGGCACCCTTCATGCGGCCATGGACAAGGCCGATGCGGTCGCCGAACAGCGGCTTCAGCGAGGCAAAACGGTCCTCGGCCGACATCAGCTTGATCTCTTCGGATTCCTCGACCAGCGGACAGATCCAGTAGATCTTCTGGCCGCCGGCAACGGCGTCGACCATGCGGCCGACCAGTTCGTCCAGCCTTTCCAGCGGCAAGGTGACGGTGCGGATCGGCTGGCGGCCGGCCGGCTTTTCCGTCAGCTTCGACACGTCCATGTCGCCGAAGGCGGTCAGCACCAGCGTGCGCGGGATTGGTGTCGCCGTCATCACCAGCATGTCTGGTGCATCGCCCTTGGCGGTGATGGCAAGGCGCTGGTGGACGCCGAAGCGGTGCTGCTCGTCGATGACGGCGAGGACCAGGTCGTGGAAGGTGACGGTCTCCTGGAACAGCGCGTGGGTACCGACGACGATATCGATCTCGCCGCTGGCCAGGCCTGCCAACGTATCGGTGCGCTCGCGGCCCTTTTCACGGCCGGTTAGAATGGCGATGCGCAGTCTGACCTTGGCGGCAAGCGGCGCGATCGTCGCCAGGTGCTGGCGCGCCAGGATTTCCGTCGGCGCCATCAAGGCGGCCTGGCCGCCGGCCTCGACGGCACGCGCCATGGCCAGCAACGCCACAACCGTTTTGCCGGAGCCGACATCGCCCTGCAAAAGCCGCAGCATGCGTTCGGGATCGGCGAGGTCGGCATTGATTTCGGCCAGCGCAAACTCCTGGCTTGATGTCAGCGAGTAGGGCAGTGCGGCGCGCAGCTTCTCGACGATGCTGCCGTCGCCGACCAGGGGACGACCAGACAGGCGGCGAACTTTTGCCCGCACCAGCGCCAGTGAGACCTGGCCCGCCAGCAACTCGTCATAGGCGAGCCGCCGCCACGCCGCGCCGTCGACAGAGACGTCGATCGGGTCTGCCGGATTGTGGATGCGGGCGAGCGCATCGCCAAAGGCCGAAAAGGTGTGCCGGCGCATGAAGGCGCCGTCCTGCCATTCGGGAAATTCAGGCACGCGCGCAAGCGCCTGGCCGATCGCCCGGCGCAGCACCTTGCCCGAGAGCCCTGCGGTGAGCGGATAGACCGGTTCGACCAGCGGCAGGTTCTCCGCTTCGCTGGCCAGCGCTATATGATCGGGGTGGACCATGGTCGGGCGGCCGTTGAACCATTCCATGCGGCCGGAGACCACCACATGCTCGCCCTCGGGCATCGCCTTTTCGAGATAGGAAGCATGCGCATGAAAGAAGGTCAGCGCGATCTCACCGGTGTCGTCATGGGCATAGACCCGGTAGGGTACCGACCTGTTGCCGCGCGGCGGCGGCTGGTGGCGGTCGATGCGCACGTCGAGCGTTACGATCTGGCCTTCAGCGGATCCTGCGATACCCGGACGGCTGCGGCGGTCGATGACGGTGTGCGGCAGCACGAACAGAAGGTCGGCGGCGCGGGCGGCGCGATCACCGAGATCGGCGGTGACGACTTTCTCGATCAGGGCGCCAACCTTCGGCCCGACGCCGGCAAGCGAAGTGATCGGGACAAACAAGGGGTCGAGGATGGTGGGGCGCATGATGTCAGCTTATGTTGCGACGGCTACAGCGCAAGGCTGACAGCACCTTCTATCCACGCTATATGCGCCGCAGCAAGCGAGGATGCGGCACAATGACCGGAACGACGAGATCAAGCGAGGGGCTGGACGCCCACCGCCGCAAGCTTCTGTTTCGCTCCTGGCATCGCGGCATGCGCGAGATGGACCTGATCCTCGGCACTTTCGCCGACGCTGAGATCGGCGCCTTGACCGACGAGGAAATCGACCAATATGAGAAGCTCCTCGACATTCCCGACACTGAATTCCTGCCCATGGTCACCGGCGAACGCCCGGTCCCGGCAGATATCGATTGTGCCATCCTGCGAAAGATCCTGGCGTTCCGCCACTCCATGACATTCTGAACACAAGCAATTCCAGGAAAAGTGCGAAGCGGTTTTCCGTCCGGAATTGCGACAAGCAAGACAGTGATTTCATGAGCCTCATTCCCACCATCGGTCTGCCGAAAGGCCGCGCCGGCCAGTTCATCGTCGACGGCGTCGCCGACGGCTACGAAGCCTTCGCGCTGGTGCAGGCGGCACTTGAGATCGCGCCCGACAAGCCGGTGCTGTTCGTGGCGCGCGACGGCCAGCGCCTGCCGGCGATCATCGAGGCGCTGTCCTTCGCGGCGCCAAGTCTGCCGATCCTCGAACTACCGGCCTGGGATTGCCTGCCCTACGACCGCGTGTCGCCTGGTTCGGACGCTGCCGCCAAGCGCCTCGATGCGCTGACCGCCATGATCGCGCTGGCGAAAAAGCCGCATCGCGCCGTCATCCTCACCACTGCCAATGCACTGCTGCAGCGCATTCCGCCGGCTGAACTGGTCGAGGCACAGACCTTCCACGCCAGGCCCGGCAACCAGATCGACATGAACGCACTGGTGTCGCGGTTGGAAACATCCGGCTTCGAGCGGGTGCCGACGGTGCGCGGCATCGGCGAATTCGCGGTGCGCGGCGGCATTCTCGACCTGTTTGCCCCAGGCTGGACGGAGGCGCTCAGGCTCGACTTCTTCGGCGACACGCTGGAATCGATCCGTGTCTTCGACGCCGCTACCCAGCGCACTACGGGCCAGCGCAAATCGATGGCGCTGCAGGCGATGAGCGAAGTGGCGCTGACGCCGGAAACGATCAGCCGCTTCCGCCGCTCCTATATCGAAGCTTTTGGCGCACCGCAGCGCGACGACGGGCTCTATGCGGCGGTCAGCGAAGGCAGGCGCTTCGCCGGCATGGAGCACTGGCTGCCGTTCTTCTACGAGCGGTTGGAGACGGTGTTCGACTATCTCACCGATACACCTGTCGTCTTCGACCACCTGGCGCATGAGGCGCTGGCCGAACGCCACACGCTGATCCTTGATCACTACGAGGCGCGCAAGAAGCAGGCTGACAGTGCGCTGAAGGATGCCGTGCCCTACAAGCCGGTGCCGCCGGACCTGCTCTATCTCTCGCCGGAAAACCTGATCGCCTCGCTCGGGCCGCGCGAAGCGATCGATTTCACGCCGTTCGATGCGCCCGATGCCGGCGCGAAGAAAGTCTATCACGCCGGTTCGCGGCACGGCCGCAGCTTCGTCGAGGAACGCGCCGACCCCAGCATCAATGTGTTCGACGTCGTCGTCAAACACATCGCCGACGAGCGCGCGACGCGCCGCCGCGTCGTCGTCGCCGGCTGGACCGAAGGTTCACTCGACCGGCTTGGGCAGATCCTTGGCGAGCACCACCTCGGCAACCTCAAGCAGGTCGCGACCCTGGCGGAAGCCGAAAAGCTCGAGCCGGGGCAGGCGGCGCTCGCCGTGCTGCCGCTCGAATCCGGCTTCGAGACCGAAAGACTGGTCGTCGTCGCCGAACAGGATATTCTCGGCGACCGGCTGATCCGGCGCTCGAAGCGCAAGAAGCGTCCCTCGGATTTCATTGCCGAAGCCTCGGCGCTGTCGGCGGGCGACATCGTCGTCCATGCAGACCATGGCATCGGCCGTTTCGTCGGTCTGCGTACCATCGAGGCAGTCGGCGCGCCGCATGATTGCCTGGAAATCCACTATGCCGGCGACGACCGGCTGTTCCTGCCAGTCGAAAACATCGAGCTTTTGTCGCGCTACGGTTCTGACACCGCCGAGGCGACGCTGGACAAGCTCGGGGGCGGCGCCTGGCAGTCGCGCAAGGCGCGGCTGAAGAAGCGCCTGCTCGACATGGCCGGGCAATTGATCCGCATCGCCGCCGAACGGCAGATGCGCGCCGCACCGGCGCTGGTGCCGGCCGAAGGCCTCTACGGCGAGTTCTCCGCCCGCTTCCCCTACGAGGAGACCGATGACCAGCAGACGGCGATCGACTCCGTGCGCGACGACCTTGGCGCCGGCAAGCCGATGGACCGGCTGATCTGCGGCGATGTCGGCTTCGGCAAGACCGAGGTAGCGTTGCGGGCCGCTTTCATCGCGGCGATGGAAGGGTTTCAGGTGGCTGTGGTGGTGCCGACGACACTGTTGTCGCGCCAGCATTTCAAGACGTTTTCGCAGCGTTTCTTAGGCCTGCCGATCCGCGTTGCCCAAGCCTCGCGTCTGGTCGGTGCCAAGGAACTGGCGGAAACGAAGAAGGGCATTGCCGAGGGCCAGGTCGACATCGTCATCGGCACCCATGCGCTGCTTGGGTCCGCGATCTCGTTCAAGAATCTTGGCCTGCTGATCATCGACGAGGAGCAGCACTTTGGCGTCAAGCACAAGGAGCGGCTGAAGGACCTGAAAACCGATGTGCACGTGCTGACGCTGTCGGCGACGCCGATCCCGCGTACGCTGCAACTCGCGTTGACCGGGGTGCGCGAGTTGTCGCTGATCGCCACGCCGCCGGTCGACCGCTTGGCGGTGCGCACCTTCATCTCGCCCTTCGATCCGCTGGTGATCCGTGAGACGCTGCTGCGCGAACGCTATCGCGGCGGGCATTCCTTCTATGTCGTGCCGCGCATCAGCGATCTCTCAGAAATCCATGACTTCCTGAGAGAATCCGTACCTGAACTGAAAGTTGCGGTGGCCCATGGCCAAATGCCGCCGGGCGAACTCGACGACATCATGAATGCCTTCTACGACGGCCAGTACGACGTGTTGCTGTCGACCACCATCGTCGAATCCGGCCTCGACATCCCAACGGCCAACACGCTTATCATCCATCGAGCCGACATGTTCGGCCTGTCGCAGCTCTACCAATTGCGCGGCCGCGTCGGGCGTTCGAAGGTGCGCGCCTATGCGCTGTTCACGCTGCCGGCCAACCGCAAGCTGACCGACACCGCCGAGCGCCGGCTGAAGGTGCTGCAATCGCTCGACACGTTGGGCGCCGGCTTCCAGCTGGCCAGCCACGACCTCGACATCAGGGGCGCGGGCAATCTTCTGGGCGAAGAGCAGTCCGGCCACATCAAGGAGGTCGGCTTCGAACTCTACCAGCAGATGCTGGAAGAGGCCGTCGCCGAGGTGAAGGATTCCGGCGAGGTGCAGGATGGCGGCTGGTCGCCGCAGATTGCCGTCGGCACGGCGGTGATGATCCCGGAAGGCTATGTGCCGGACCTGCAGCTCAGGCTGGCGCTTTATCGGCGTCTCGGCGATCTCGAAAACACCGAGGAAATCGATGCTTTCGGCGCCGAACTGATCGACCGCTTCGGCCCGCTGCCCGAGGAGGTCAAGCATCTCTTGAAGATCGTCTTCATCAAGGCGCTGTGCCGCAAGGCCAATGTCGAGAAGCTCGACGCCGGACCGAAGGGCGTCGTCATCCATTTCCGCAAGCGTGAATTCTCCAACCCGGTCGGATTGGTCCGGTTCATCGGCGAGCAGGGGTCGCTGGCCAAGATCCGGCCGGACCACAGCGTCGTGTTCGTGCGCGATTGGCCAACGGCCGAGAAGCGGCTGGCGGGCTCCGCGGTCGTCATGACGCAACTGGCGCGGCTGGTGGAGAAGGCGGCGGCGTAGGGCAGGGATAGGAAACCGCCTCGCCAGGCGGGCATTCGCCACGCAGCCAAATCCGGTCTAGAATAGGAAATCGGCTTCGTGTATGGAGCCGCGATCCCTTTATAGGGCGGGTTGGCGGGCGATGGCGCCCATTTGTTTGTTTGACGCAATTCCGGACGGAAAACCGTTTCACACTTTTCCTGGAATTGCTCGGAAAGAGCGTTGGGTGCAGCGATGACGAAATGGTCGCCGAATTCTTGGAGAGCAAAACCGATCAAGCAGGTTCCTGCTTATCCGGACCTTGCCGCGCTGAAGACCACGGAAGCCCAGCTCGCGACCTTTCCGCCGTTGGTTTTTGCAGGTGAGGCACGCAAGCTGAAGAAGCAGCTTGCGGCCGTCGCTGCCGGTGACGCATTCCTTCTCCAGGGTGGCGATTGCGCCGAGAGCTTCGCCGAGCATGGCGCGGACAACATCCGTGACTTCTTCCGTGTGTTCCTGCAGATGTCGGTGGTGCTGACCTTCGCCGGCGCACAGCCGGTGGTGAAGGTCGGCCGCGTAGCCGGCCAGTTCGCCAAGCCGCGTTCGTCCGACAACGAGACCAAGGGCGGGGTGACGCTGCCGAGCTATCGCGGCGACATCATCAACGGCATCGAATTCGACGCCAAGTCACGCATTCCCGATCCTGCACGGCAAGAGATGGCCTACCGCCAGTCGGCGGCGACGCTCAACCTTCTGCGTGCCTTCGCGCAGGGCGGCTATGCCAGCCTGGAGAATGTGCATAGCTGGATGCTCGGCTTCGTGTCCGACAGTCCGCAAGGCGAGAAGTATGAATCGCTCGCCAATCGCATCACCGAGACGATGGACTTCATGAAGGCCGTCGGTATCACCTCGGAAACCAACTACGCACTGCGCGAGACCGATTTCTACACCAGCCACGAGGCGTTGCTGCTCGGTTATGAGGAGGCGCTGACCCGCGTCGATTCGACCTCCGGCGACTGGTATGCCACCTCGGGCCATATGATCTGGATCGGCGACCGTACCCGCCAGCCCGACCATGCGCATGTCGAATATTGCCGCGGCATCAAGAACCCGCTCGGCCTGAAATGCGGCCCGTCGCTGACGCCGGACGGGTTGCTGGAACTGATCGACCTGCTCAACCCCGAGAACGAGCCCGGCCGGCTGACGCTGATCGCGCGCTTCGGTTCCGACAAGGTCGCCGACCATCTGCCGAAGCTGGTGCGTGCCGTGCAGAAGGAGGGCCGCAGCGTGGTGTGGTCGTCCGACCCGATGCACGGCAACACGATCGAGGCCGCAGGCTACAAGACGCGGCCGTTCGACCGCATCCTGAAGGAGGTGCAGACCTTCTTCGAGGTGCACCGCGCCGAAGGCACGCATCCGGGCGGCATCCATGTCGAGATGACCGGCAAGAACGTCACCGAATGCACCGGTGGCGCGCGCGCCATCACCGCCGAGGAGTTGCAGGACCGCTACCACACCCATTGCGATCCGCGCCTCAACGCCGACCAGGCGATCGAACTGGCGTTTCTAGTCTCGGATCTGTTGAAGAAGAGCCACCCGGTGCAGCACAAGCAGGCCGTCAACGGCTGATTTTTCGCCGCGATCCGGATGAATTCATGAAAGGGCGCCCGAGAAATCGGGCGCTTTTTGTTTTCAGCCCTGCGTTCGTGCTGCCGGCACAGGCCGCGAGGGCAGGCAGGAACCGAAGGTATCAGTCCTTCTTGTAGAGCAGCCAGCTCTTGCCGGCCCGACCGGCCATCGTCGAGTGCCTGGTGACGCGGTTGCGGCCACTGACCTTCGAGCGATAGAGCGCCCGGTCCGCCTTGGTGTAGAGGTCCTCGGGCCCCTCGGCCTCGGATGCCATGCAGATGCCCATCGAGACGGTGACGGTGCCGTAATTGGTACCGGTCTGGCTGCTGGTGAACGGCGTCTCCTCGATTAGGGCGCGAATGCGCTCGGCTATCTCGTAGGTGGCATCCTCGCTGGCGCCCTCGATGATCAGCGCGAACTCCTCGCCGCCGGTGCGGGCGACGAACATGTCGCCGCGAATGCCTGTCTGGAAAATGTCGGCTATGATCTGGATGATCTTGTCGCCGACCGGGTGGCCGTAGCGGTCGTTGATGTCCTTGAAACGGTCGATGTCGGCAAGGATCAAGGCGTTGAACAGGATACCCTTGTTGCTGTTGTAGATCCTCGTGATTTCCTTGTCGAAGGCGCGGCGATTCCAGATATGGGTCAAAGGATCGGTATCGGCCAGCCGCTTGTATTCCTCGAGCTTCGACTTGACGCTCTCCAGTTCGGCAGTCTTGTCGCGGAGCGTCGAGGCCACCTGCCGACCGTGATCGATCGTCGAATTGGTGGCAACCGACATGGCGTTGGCAATCTTCTGCAAAAGATCCTGAGACAGAAGGCTGCGGCCGCTGAGGCCACTCGATGTCTCATCGAGGATCCTGCCGTATTTCTCGATGTGGCTACGCTCGCTCCGCAACAGTGAGGCGACCTCTTCAAGCTCTCTGGCAATAACGTCCCTGGCATGCTCGACGATGCCGGGGCCATGGTTCTGGGCAAAGAAAGTGCGCCCGATCTGGTCCAGTTCATCCTGTGTCGGCCGGTTGCTCAGCGAAACGACGGCGAGGCTGAGTTCGCGATTGGTGCCGCTCAGGGCCTCGTAAAAGATCTCGTAGTTGCGCGGCAGGCCGAGCACGCCCAGCTGGCGCATTGTGGCGATGACACTGGCTGCGATGTCGGTCTTTCGTTCTGTGGGGACGGCTGCCAGCTGCATGTTCTGATCACTCTTCCCCTCGGATCCCGCCGTAGAATTTGCAGGTTCCACGTGTCGCCGTCCTGGGGAATGCCACCCGATAGTCCACAATTTGCGACGAGACGCGTCCCCACCCACGACCTTCGCTTGCCGTGACCATAAATGCGCCGGCGCTAAAGTTTCCTTAATTTGTAAAGTGCGGACGCGTTTTTCTCTATTTGCGGCTGCAGAAGCTTGAATGAAACTGAATTTCGGGTTCGCGGCGCCAGCATGTGTCGCATTTGCTGGCGCGTGGCTGCCGCAAAGCTGGAAACGTGATGGCGAAGCTCGTGCCAGGCAGAGTTTTCTCCAAGAAGGAGTCGCCATGAGTGATGGTCATCGAGGCTCGTGTCTGTGCGGAGCGGTCCGCTTCAGAACGCACGGAGCGCTGCGTGGCGTCGTCTATTGTCATTGTTCGCAATGCCGCAAGCAGAGCGGACATTTCTACGCCGCGACCAATGTTGCCAATGCCGATATCGTGATCGAGGGCAAGGAAAACATCACCTGGTACGAGGCGTCTGCCTTCGCCAGGCGTGGTTTTTGCAAGGCGTGCGGATCGGTGATGTTCTGGGAGCCGCGACACCAGGACTACATCTCAGTCATGGCAGGGTCGTTCGACAAGCCGACAGGCCTTGAGGGCGAATGCCATATTTTCGTCGGCGACAAGGGCGACTATTATTCGATCGACGACGGCCTGCCACAGTTTGAGAAATCGACACCGTCCATACCGGTCGCCGAATGATTCTTGGAAAAATCGCCTTATTTCGTTGATCTGGCCAGCAATTGCATTATCCCGTGCCGGTGATTCGGAAAGGGGTTTGGCATGCAGCGGCTGATCGGCGCTTATTTCAATTCGGTGCGGGCGTTTCGCAAGCTGGCGGCCAGCGAGAAGGCTTTCCAGCAGGAACTGGTGCTGCTTGCGCTTGCCTTGCCGCTCGGCTGGTTCGTTTCGATCTCATGGCGCGGCTATGCCTTGTTGATCGGCGCGGTGCTGCTGCTGATTCTGGTCGAAGTGCTGAACACCGGCATCGAGGCGGCATGCGATGCCTTCAGCCGCGAGTTCAATGTCGACATTCAACTGGCGAAGGACTGCGGTTCGCTGGCGGTGCTGATTTCGGTGCTCATCGTCGCCGGCGTCTGGGGCATCGCCATCATCGAGCGGATCACGGGCCTACCGATTTAGCAGGAGGTGCTGGAATATCCAGGTGATGGCGGCATGACCTGAATCTCAAGCACATCCAGCTCAGCTCTCCTTGGCGCGCTCCCTGTTGGCGATGTGACGGGCAACGAACCAGGCAAGGATCGCCACGGTCAGGCCGATGCCCAGCCCGACCAGCAAGCGCTCGTGGCGCATCAACGCCTGGCCGATGAAGTGCTCGGCTCCCAGTCCAAAGACATAACCTATCGTGCCGAACAGCACCGCCCAAATCGCCGACGAAATAGCGTTGAGGATGACGAAGAGCGGCGCGGGGATATTGGAAAGCCCGGCCGCGATGCCGCCGACGAGGCGCATGCCGTAGACATAGCGGTTCGACAGGACGAAAATGTTGGGATGGGTGTTGAGCAGGCGAAAGGCGCGGCGAAAGCCGGGTCGCTTGCGCAATCTGACGACATAGCGATGGTCGGCAAAGCTTCGTCCAAGGATGAAGAAGAAGGTATCGCCGACGAAGGCGCCGAGGCCAGCCGCGACAAAGGCGTGCCACAGGACGAAGACCTGCTGATGCGCGAAAAAGCCGGCGAGGATGGCGGCACTTTCACCCTCGGCAACGCAGCCGAGAAATATGGCGAACAGTCCATATTGTTCGATGAAATGATGGACGGCCTCCGTCATGAGGGCTGGGTCTGGGGGGCAAGTCGCTCGTCAATCCGCTTCACCTGTTCAGCTATCTGCGCGATCTCGTCGCGCATGCCGATGATCTGGCTGTGGCGCAGTTCGTCCAGCTTTTCGTGCAGCGCCATGATCTCGATCTCGGCTTTGAGGTTGACCTCGTAATCGTGCGCGGCGTCGATCCGATCGCGCGCCGCTTGTCGGTTCTGCGACATCATGATCACCGGCGCCTGCAAGGCGGCGATCATCGAGAGGACGAGGTTGAGGAAGATGAAAGGGTAGGGGTCGAACGATTCTCGCCCCAGCAGCCACCAATTGGCACCGATCCAGAGGATCAGGAAGGCGATGAAGGACAGGATGAACGTCCACGAGCCGCCGACGCGCGCAATGGCGTCGGCGATACGGTCGCCCACGCCCTGAAGGCCGGCAAGATTGACATTGATGTCCTGCGCTATGGGCTTGCGGTCGACGGTACTCTGCAGCACCCGCCTCTCAAGTTCGCTCAGGCTCTCCGGGTTTCGCCTCAGCCAGAGATTGGCGAGTTCCGGCACGGTCTTGTTCATGGATGTCTCCATACAAAGCATCGGCTTGGCAGCCTGATTTCCATATAGGAAGATGCCGGTCGTCAAAAGCACGACGCGAGGACACAAGCAGAATGGCCGATTTCGCAAAAATCCGCGCACGTGCCGCAAAACGCAAGGGTGGCGAAGCGGAGCTTTCGTCACTGCTGGGCCCCGCGCCCGACAATGCCGCCGTGGCTGAGATCGCGGACAATCGCATTCTGTCTATTATGGCCGAGCGCGTGTTTGCCGCCGGTTTCGTCTGGCGCGTCACGTCTTAAACGTTTGGACATCGGGTAGCCCTTGAAACCGTTTTGGGGCACGCCCACATGTGTCCGAACGGAGCTAACCATATGAAAACAAATGACAAATCTATAGTGCCTACGGATCAAAACTTTGAATCTATCGTGGCCAAATCACTGAACTTTGAATCTATCAAGCCGGATTTGGTGGCTGAAACGGCATTGGCCTACACCGGACCTGTAGCCTACTCATACATTCGTTGGTCCACCGCTATCCAAGGTTCTGGCGATAGCTACAGACGCCAATTCGCATTGGCCGAAAAGTGGAGCATCGAAAACGGAATCCCGTTGGCTGATGATCGCATCATGACCGATGCAGGCTTGTCAGCATTCAAGGGCAGGAACCTTGAACAGGGTGCGCTAGGGGCATTCCTGAAAGCCGCAGAGGCAGGAAAAATCAAGCGTGGCTCTTACCTGTTGGTGGAGTCGATTGATCGCCTGTCACGTCAAGGCATGTTTGCCACCGCTGCCATCGTCCAAGAGATTTGGAAAGCTGGAATCATCATCGTCACCCTATCGCCAGAGAAGGAATATCGTCCCGATTGTGACGACATGGACGCACTGACTCTTGTGCTGGTGGCAATGCGGGCCAAGGAAGAGTCAGCCATGAAAGGGAAGCGAGTGAAGAACAGCTATATCAAGCGCAATGCGCTTGCCCAAAACACGGGCCAAGTGGTGTCTGGCAATCTGCCGGGTTGGCTGTTCAAAGACCCTGAAACCAAAAAGGCCAAGCTGGACGAAGACAAGGGAGAGATTGTCAGGCGAGTGTGTGACATGAGCTTGGCCGGTTGTGGCTTGCCCATGATTGCCAAAACCCTGAATGCCAATGGCATCAAACCGTTTGCCATGGATAAGCGTAGGAAGGGCAGGGCAGAATATTGGACGATAGCGAATGTCCATTACATCCTAAAATCCAAGGCGACATACGGGCTTTACGCTCCACCGAAGTCCGAACCGTGCATGATCTTTCCACAAGTCATCACGATAGAGGAATACAACCGCATTCAGGCAGGCATGGCCCAACGCCAGCGCACCGGGAGAGGCAGGAAGGGAAAGACATATTCCAACTTGTTCTCGGGCATCGCCAAGTGTGCATTCTGCAAAGAGCCCATGACCATCAGGAACCCAAAGCCGGGCAGAGCCATACAGTTCTACTGCAAGGGCTCTCTAACCGGGAAATGTCATGAAGCTGCACCATGGAACTACGAACGCTTTGAAGGTTCGTTCTTGTCGTTTGTCGCTGAAATCGATCTTCAAGAAATCATCCATGGCGGGACAGGATCAAGCCAAGAGACAATCACTGATAAAATTCAACAGTTGGATGGTGAGCGGCTAGGGCTGTTTAAGAACCAACAAAAGTACGTGAAAATGACGGAAGCCGATGACATCCTAGAGGAGTCATTCAGGAAACCCATGGTGAAGAATGCCAAGCGGATCAAGGCTATCAACGACGAGATGCAGGCATTGGAGATTGAGCGGAATAAAATCCAGTCAGAACGTGAGGCATCCATAGACGGCATCCGCATTCATTTCCCCAAGGTAGGAACTGGCAAAGGGGAAGTGACCATTGAACAGCTATACCAGCTAAGAGCCAAGGCGGCTGAACACATCAGGACCATTGTGGAGTCCATCGAACTGGACAGGAAGCATTGGGCAAAGGTGTACCGCAAAGCCGCCATGGAAGCTGACAACGAAGCTGGTAAGGAACTATGGCTGGGTGCTGCCGAAGGTGCTGCAAAGAAGTCTGCATTGGACTCCCGATACGTGATCAAGTTCAAAGGTGGTGCCACCAGAACCATCTATCCCGACAACCGGGACAAGGACGGCAGAGAAGCGTTTTTCGTCCTGAATTTGGGCTTTGGGGGTGACAAGACCAAGCTGCCAAAGGCCACCAGAACCAAGGAAGAATTTGCACTGGCTAGAGCCGGAAAGGTATCATTCGAGTCAGCACCGACGAACAAGCCAAGAATGGTGAATCACTGGAGACCCAGACCCGTGAGCTTGCAGGCTATGCGATGATGAAGGGCTGGACGGACACAGAGACGTTCGTTGAAGCTGGCGTGTCTGGTTCCATTCCACTGGCCGAACGTCCACAGGGGGCCGTATGGTGGCAGAAATAGGCAAAGGGGATGTGATCCTAGTCACCAAGCTAGATCGTATGGTTCGTTCAGCCCGTGATGGTCTGAACACCTCGGAAGACGTGAGGGATATGGTGTTCAGCTTCACATGCTGAACATCGGTGGCGATGTGACCGGCAATGGCATAGCCAAGCTGATGTTCACCATCCTGTCAGCCGTGGCAGAGCAAGAGCGGGACAGGACACCTTAGGAATTCGTCATGAATCGGAGACACAATTGGTGTGTTCTGCGTCCAGCTTTCCATGACTCTAAAAAATTATAGGAATCGGCTACAAACTAGGTTTGACGGACCCAATAAAACCCGTGGAAACCCCGGTAAGCTCCTGTAACCATAGGATTTGCCTGTTATACTGGTTCGATTTTCACTTAGGACGGCGGGCAATGAAAAACGTCTTTATCGCAACCATAAGTTCCATTTTGAGTGCGATTGTTGTTGCGACATTCAGCTATTATTTTCTGACAGATGGTCCGCAAACCCCAAATATTGCAGTTCATGAAACGATAGTTGGCATTCCCATGGAGGCCGGTAAAAAGCTGCTGGTTTCCGCAGACCCAAACTTCTATGCCGAACTGTATACGATTCAAAGGTTTGACATTCGTAACAATGGGAACCGGATTTACAAGGATGTTCTGGTTAGAGCTACGGAATATAAGAATGCATTGATTCAACATGACGGGATAATAGAGTCCCTTTCGGGTGATAAGCACTTCACCATGAACCCCGGTGACGTGATCACTGTTTCTGCCATATCAAGCGGCTATCGCCTGAGTAATGGAATTGAACCACAAGCCAAATTCTTTGTGGCCGTAGGGGACAGGCCCATATCGATTCAAAGCTCCCAAATCGATGAATTCAACATCATGTCACCAGTCATAAATTTTGCAATCGAATACCAATTCCTTTCATACATGATCATGTTTATTGGCGGAACAATCATCTGTCTTCTGTTCATAGCCATAGCTTTTTCCATAGTGGCTACGATCTGGCCGTCATTGGAGTTGAAACTATTTTCGAATGCGGATTACAGCCGCCAATTGGCCATTGTGAACTATCTGAAAAAGGCAAACCCACTTCGCTATGATGCAATAGTGAAGAAGGCCGAAAAGTTTCAGCGGGAGAAACTGCCGAAAGTGGAAGAACCCGCTGTAGCCATCAAAGCGGCAGATTGACCCAATTAGATTTTTTGTACCGGTCCCGTCGTGCACCACTGGATGAACCCGACTTCCTTGCCGGTGACATCTCGAACGGCTTTCAATAGAACCTCATGCAAGACACGGGTAGCTCGGTAGTGGTCGCAATGCGGCGATATGAACGGCTTCACGATGGCCTTGTGTAGCTCTTCCGTTGCCGCCACAAAGCGGTCGATTTCAGCCTGCGATAGCCGCTGTGAGGATTGCGATCTCCGTGTGGAAACTTCAAGACTAGGATAATAATCCTATCAAGGAAAGTGCAGTCAGCAGGCTTGCCGACCATTTGATTGGCTTTGTTTCCGTCAACCGAGTACCCGGTCGAAACCCACCATGATGATGGAGTCGATTGGGTAATCGTCATTGACGTTTTTCAATGCATATCCGGCCACGGCTTCCTTGGAATTAGCTCGTTCTACCTTGCAAATGATGGGCGTGCCAAAGTGGCGATTTCCTATCTTTGTCCAGAAATCGGAGGTCGCCTCGACGAAACGGCCTTCCTCGGGCTCCGGGATGGCCAGCAGGCAGTGATAATGCAAGAAGGTGGCATCTATGCCGTTCTTTTTTATCGTCTCATAAACGCCCAATGCGGGCAGATTACCATCTGAGCCAAACTTCCTACGCATGGCCGAGAAGTAGGCTTTCACCAATCGCTCTCCTGTGGGGCGATCCCTTTCGAAAAGGGCAAATGGCTTTGCCGGCGTGATGGCGTGTTCGGCCTTTCCGGACAGTCGGCGGTAGGCAGCTTCCGGATCGCTTGCCTGTACGAATGGAATGGTGACGAACTGATTCAGATCGTGCTTATGCACCTCGTTTCGAATCAGCTCTTTAGCTACTTTCGTGGCGTGCTTAGCAAGGTAGTTGTTGATGATCTGGCGGACGAATGAACTGGCATTGAGCGAGGATCGCTTTGCTAGGATGCCCAGAGCGTCGTGTGTTGGTTGATCGAGACGGACACTAAACATATTGCTTCGGGTCCAGATTTGCAGATTGCAGGATATATAGGATCGAGAGGTTCATCTCGACTAAAAGCTGTGATAGCTGAAAGTTTGCAATTTGGTATCTATCACCACTAACTGAAGTCCTAAATTCCATATATATTACTCGATAATCTTCTCTAAAATTATCGATTATAGTCTGTATTGATTTTGGTGCTTTCTCTTCATCCATTGATTGGAGAAATTCGTCTATATTCATTTCTTTTACTTTCTATTAGATACAATTATAACGTTGTTGGCGCAATGCCTTTTCAAAAATGCTCATGATAAATCGCTTGGCGATATGACAAAATGGAAATGCTGACCGACAATCCGCTTAGCGGATTGGAAGAATATTGATGCGTATTACATTATGTCAGACATATGTAGACAAAGACTTGTTGACTTTTGACGAAATAATATTGCTTTTTGATCTGTAGAACAGGTATAATATTTTGCCGTTTTCCGAATCGGCTCCGTAAGTACGGCAGTCAAACGGGCGATAAGCTGCTCGGCACGGATTGAGTGCAGAAACTATGGATTGGACCTGCGCACAAAGCAGAACAGGCAGCCGTCCCGATAGGATGTATACCGGTGAGCTATCGACCTGCCGTATCGTGCGACGAGGTATTCATAAATCCGGTGTTTTCTGTCGTCGGTCGCCTCGAAATGGAAGCTGTAGGGCTTTTCCCGCTGGACCCATTCTGCGGTCAACGCCACAACGTGCCGCAGAACGGGAAATCCATTTCGAAAGTAGCCGCCTTCCGTGAACTGGGCGACCTCGGCGTCCCATGCCAACCATGAGCCGCCTGCAAACGCTTTCAATGGGGTTGCCCCGCCGATGGTTCGGAATGTCACCGGGCCGCCGTTGATAGCGGCGAACTCGAACAGCAAGCCGTCAACCTTAAAGCGCCGGCGAAAATGGCGCTGTGTATCGATAGCGCCTGATGTTGAAGCTGCGCCCCGATTCCGCAATCGTGCCTATCCTCCGAGTCCCACTATGCTACTGCTGCCAAAATTCGGTAGACCGATGAGCGGCCCACGCCGAGTGCCTTGGCAATGTCGGTTGGCTTCTTTCCCGCCCGATGCATCGAGACGACATCAGATGTCTTGCGGCGGGCCGTGGGGGCACGTCCTCTGAACTTGTGTTCAGCTTTGGCCTTGGCAATGCCTTCCCGTTGACGGGCCAGCATAATCTCACGCTCAAACTGGGCGATAGAGCCCACGAGATTCATGAGAAGTCTGCCGGTTGCCGAGGACGTATCAATCGCCATGTCTAGTATCTTCAGCCCGACCTTCTTGGCCTCCAGCCTGCCAACAATCTGTTGCAGGTCGCCAACGGAGCGGGCGAGTCGATCAAGTCGGGTGACAACGAGAACATCGTTTTCTCGCACGAACTCGATTGCTCGCTCTAGTTCCGGGCGATGCGAATTTACGGAAGACACCTGCTCCCTGAAAACCTTGTCGCAACCCTGCGATTTGAGATCACGAAGCTGAGCCTCATAACCTGCTTGCTGCTCGACGGTGCTGGTTCTCGCATACCCCACAAACATCCCGAATCCTTCCCAATAGCCTCTAAGAAGTCATAGGATAAGATTCCTAAAATGTCAAACCGACTTGTGTGGGACGGGTAGCGGTGCTTACGGTTGGTCCCACTGGAGCAGGGCCTAAAGACACGGTCCTGCTAGAACCGGAAGGGGAGATGATGCCGCAGTCACCGTACGAGCGTTACCAAGAGCGAACGTCCTCGCTAATCAAGGAAACGCTCGAAGATTTGGAATGCCAACCAATTTTCTTCATCGGAACAGGTGTGTCAAAGCGATATTTCAATGCGCCGACATGGATGGAACTCCTGAAAGACGTGGCCAATTACATCGGTATGTCAGACCCCGACTTCCAATATTTGCGGCAAAAAACAAACCAAAGCACCATTGAGATAGGAACGATCCTCGAAGAAAAGGCGTTCGAATGGGCTTGGACAACGGGCAAAAACAGCTTTCCGGGCGAGTATTTCGAGGAAAACTACGATAGGTCGTTGTTCCTAAAACATATCGTAGCCCAACAAATTTCTGGAGCCAGCCCGGCGGCAACTGAGATCGAGACGTTAGAATTCGCCGAAGAGATAAAGCTCCTTCGGAAAACCAACCCTCACGCAATCATAACAACGAACTACGACAGTTTTCTTGAGAGCATATTCGGCGACTATGAAGCTGTAGTGGGAGAGAAGGTCATTCGCCGGGACATGAATCTCATTGGCGAGATATTCAAAATTCACGGTTCGATGGAAGATCCGGCATCGTTGGTTATTACGGGTGAAGATTATAAGAATTACAGAACAAAGAAGAAGTATATTTCTGCAAAACTTCTAACATATCTTGCTGAGCATCCTGTTTTTATATTTGGTTATGGACTAGGAGACCCAAATGTTACTGAAATAATACAAGATATAGGTGAAATACTAGGAGGGCCGGATAAATTAATAGAAAATATATTCTATGTAGAGTGGCGGCCAGATGCTGCCACCTTAACTGATTTCCGGGAGGAGTACGTCATTGGATCGGAAGATTCGCAACTTCGTGTTCGGGCTATTGTAACAGACAAGTTTGACTGGCTCTTTACGAGACTGTCTGAGCAAAGCCCTCTCAAGTGGGTAAATCCAAAATTGCTTCGAGCTATTTCAGCTCGTTTTTTCAAGCTACTGCGTACCGACATACCTAAAGGTGGATTGGAAATAAACTACGATCAACTTCAATCTGTTGCTGATTCAGATGATGAGCTTCCAAAATTATTGGGTATCGCCAAGTCCGACAGCCCAAATGCGAGCCACCCATTCACTCTAACGGCAGTTGGGAAACAACTCGGATATGGTAGATGGCACAGGCCTCGCAAGCTGATTGAGAGAATACGAGATGAGAAGGGGATTGATATCTGTTCGAGTGACAACCAGTATCACTATGCTGTTCCGTCCGGCAACGGATGTTTTAGGCGATATTCAAAGGAAGCCGTCGCCCTTTTGACTAAGGTGAGAGACGATGAGGAGTATACTGTTTCGGTGTAGCTTTATCGAAAGTTCATTGCCAAATGTAGAACCCAGTTGACACCGAAGGTTCAGCGATGTTCGCCGACAGAACGCTTTTGATCCTTGGGGCAGGGGCCAGCTACGAGGTTGGCTTGCCGCTAGGCGACGCATTGAAACGGGACATCTCGAACGCCTTACTAGTTTACAGCGACTCGCCGCTACAGCTAATCGAACGTGGAGTTGCGGACGGGGCGATCAACGAAGCCCTTTATGCGACCGGCAATGACCGCTCCGAATTGCTAAAAGCCTGCGAACGGATAAGTGCTGCGCTACCTTTAGCCCGCTCGATAGATAACTACCTTCACTCACATCGCAAATCAGAGTTCTTTGAGCTTTGCGGGAAACTCGGAATCGTACGCTGCATCTTGGCCGCAGAAGGCAATAGCAGGATGGCCCTGAAAACAGACAGTTCGGGATATCCGTTTAATTTCGGAAGTCTGAGCGACTCTTGGTATAACCGGTTCGCCAGCCTGCTCTTTGAGTCAGACTTTGACGAATTCCAGAGAAGGCTGACGAATCTCGACGTGATCACTTTCAACTATGATCGGTGTTTTGAGCACTTTATGTATCATGCCATCCAAACCTACTACGGAGTTTCGCCAGAAGAAGCGGCAGACGTGGTCAAATCGATGTCGATTTACCATCCCTATGGAACAGTCGGGAACTTGCCTTGGATGGGCGGGGTAGCGTTTGCAGATTTCGGCGCAGATATGCCCGGCTCCGCTCTTTTGTCTTTAGCTGGAAACATCAAGACCTACACAGAAGGTGTGGACAGAGAATCCAGCGAGATTCAAGCAATCCACACTGCCGTTCGCAGGGCTAGAACCGTGGTTATCCTCGGGTTCGGCTATATCCCTCTGAACATGCAATTGTTGAAGCCCACCGATAACCCGGAACACCCCGACAACTCCAAAAGGAAAACCTATTATGGCACGGTGAAGGGACTTTCGAAGGAGGACATGAGGATTGTTACCCATGATGTTCGGGCATTGGTTCAGACAGGCTTTATAGAATCGAAGCTAGACAATAACGAACTGACATGCGCCAAGCTGTTCAACGAATATGCATTCAGCCTTGGGGCATCTTGATGTAGTTTGGAACTCGACGGTGGGTTATTCCTTTCCTTAAGTGGAGTCTTGAATGTCAGTACTTGTGTCCGCCCTCGACCGATTCAACCGAAAAGAGCGATATTGGCTCCTAAGGGAGGCGGTTGGGCTTCAGCCACTCTCGCAAGTGTTCCGGGCCAAGCTTGATGCGATTTTTGGACCGGAAGCGGACGTCAGGGTCCCGGAGAACGCATGGTGGGCAATCGACTATCATGTTGATTGGTTGTTCGGTGCCTTATCGACCACATTGAAATCTGAAGAACCTTTCCCTCCATACCCAAATGGGTCGGGTCAGGTTAAGGGCACACAGGAGGATTTTGATCTCTTAGTCGCCTACGGACGGACCCTGATTATCGTCGAGGCGAAGGCGGGGCAGCACTGGGGGAATAGGCAGGTTAAAAGCAAGCTGACTAGGCTGACTGCGCTGGTGGAGTACAACAACGGTTTTCCGGACCCGCTCAGGCTTTTCTTCGTCCTAGCCTCGCCAAAACGGCCGACCAAACTGGATGAGTCCTCCTGTCCTCCCGCCCTCCAGACAAAAGACGGCGGAGTGCATTGGACAGAACTGGGCTACGGGTCGCCCGGCGTTAAGCACTTAGCTGTCACTCGGTGCGACCAAGGCGGGAAACGAAAGTCAAAGGCTGATCATTGGAGGGTGCGGGAAGTTTAGCTGCCAAAAGCGGGACTCGGGGATTTCTGCTAAGAGGCCGATTTGGTTCTTTTTGCCAACGCCGTTAGCTGCTCCACTGCGACCTTCAAATCGCTGTCGGTAAGCCCTGAGAGTATCACGCTGGCCTGAATCTCCAGCATGGCACGTTGCTCAGATTGAGCCAGATCGCCGTCCTGAAAGAAAACTCTCACGGGGACATCCAGAGCCTTGCCGAGGCGCACAAGGGTTTCGAAATTTGGCCAGTACAAACCTCTTTCCCACTGGGAGACGGCGTCTACTGACCTCTCCGTCCGGAGCGCCAACTCCTCTTGCGTAAGCTCTCGCAAGTTGCGGAGTTCTCTCAGAATCGTGCCGAAGTTTTTGGTCGCTGACATAGGGCAGCATTGCGCTGCCAGTTTCAAACCGTGAACCGAACAACATCCGGTGAAACGCCTAGAAAGACGTAGTAAGTTACGGAATTCTCGTTGAAAATCCGACCACCATTGGCTATTGAGTTAGGTGGCGACGTACGGGTTTGGGGTGATTGGGAATGAGCGCAGAAATTGCCGATGAATTAATTCGTCTTTCGTCTCTCCGGGAGAGGGGGGTTATCTCCGCAAAAGGATACGAGAGTGCCAAGTCGCAGCTCGTCAGCGGCAAGCATCTCAGGATAGCCGAGGAAATCGACAAGCTGTACGGGTTGCTGTCGGACAAAACTCTGACCAAGAAGCAGTTCGAGAAGGCCGTGTCGGCTTTGATGTTTCCTTCGAATTCGAACACTGCGGATGCTCGGGCGACCGAGGGCAAATTTGGCACGAAATTTCTGGTCAGGTTCGTGGTTGTAGTTGGGGGGCTGTATTTGCTGCACCTTGCCATCAACCTCAATGGTAACTCGACGAAATTTGCGGTTGGGACCCAGACTGCCGCCAGCGCCGGCAACAGCAATGGAACCGACGCCGCAGGTGCCCAGCCTAATCCGGTTCAGAACGTTCAATCTGATCCGGTCATGCCTGATCAAGAAGCGAGGTTTTTAGCAATCAACGGCGAATTTCGGCAGAGATACAAGGGGTCAGAAAACGACCTGCTGAAATCCACGCTTGTACAGGAGAGGGGTAAAAAGCTCGAAGCGTTCAGCAAAGACGGTTCAGTCTCGAACTGGGTAGGGAAGGTGTCCAAAGTTGATCGGGTGAGTGGCCGTTGGGCGTCTCTTTCCGTTGAGATCGGCGACGAAATTAGAATTGGTTCGGGAGGCCTATTGGATAATCCGGATTCGATGGTGAGCGGAATTCTAAACCAGACCGCAGAAACACTTGGGTCGTCGGAAAGAACCAAGCCTGAGGACGGAAGTTTCATAACCGCTGACTCGAGCTTGTATCAAACTCTGTTGGGTTTAGAGGTCGGCCAAACAATTGTTTTCTCGGGGCATTTTTACCCGTCGGATGTCAGCGGGCTTGCGGACTCCAATCTGCTGGAGGAGTCCTCGATGGTGAGTCCGCTCTATAAATTCAAGTTTGATTCTGTCGTGGCGAGATAGGTGACACTAAATCCCGCTGCCGCATCGATAAGGAACAGAGGGAAGACCTCGCTGAGGAAATCGTCGGGGTTGTGCGAAGCGGGATCATGAACGAAGTGGTCCTGTTGCGGGCTCTTTCCAAGCGCCGCAGAGCCTAGCTGAGAAGGCGTCCTGCGGCCCGTCCCAACAGCGTACATCGTGGCGCAAGATCATGTTTAATTGACTCATCGGTAGTCATCGAACAGAAATGGCCGGGCTTCGAAGAGGCGTTTCTCCACTTCGAGCCGAAACGGCTGTTGTTCCAGCCCGATGATTTCTGGCACGATCTGGCTTCCGACCAGCGCATCGTGCGCAATCCGCAGAAGATCAAATCCGTTCGCGACAACGCTGCCTTCGTCGAGCGCGTGTCGAAGGAGCATGGTGGCTTCGGCGAATTCCTCGCCAACTGGCCGGCCGACGACCAAGTCGGGCTGATGGCCTATCTCGGCAAACATGGCAGCCGGCTCGGCGGCAACACCGGCCAGTATTTCCTGCGCTGGCTGGGCTGGGATGCCTTCGTCATTTCGGGCGATATGGCGGCGGCATTGCGCGACTCGGGGCTCGAAATCGCCGAAAGCCCGACCTCGAAGAGAGATCTCGACAAGATCCAGGCCCAGATCAATCAGTGGGCGGCGCAGACACGTCTGCCGCGCCGCCACATATCGCGCATCCTGGCGATGTCGATCGGGGAGAACCATTCTCCGCAATCATTGCGCGAATATATGGGTGACGACTGATCGCCGGCAGTGCGGCCACGATCAGTCCGAATTGGTCCAAACGAACGCCATTGCCCGACGAAATTTGCCGCGCTAAGTCAGCAGGCATGACCAAGCCTCTCGACATCCTGCGCATCGCGATCGCCCAGCTAAACCCGACCGTCGGTGACGTCGCCGGCAATCTCGCCAAAGCCCGCGAGGCGAGAGCCGATGCTGCCCGCCAAGGCGCCGATCTCGTGCTCTATACCGAGCTTTTCCTCGCCGGCTATCCGCCGGAAGATCTGGTGCTGAAGCCGGCTTTCCTGAAGGCCTGCGAAAAAGCGGCACAGGACTTTGCCGCCGATACCGCCGACGGCGGTCCGGGCGTCATCATCGGCACGCCACTGAAGCGCAAGAGCGGCACGCACAATTCGATTGTCTTCGCCGATGGCGGCAAGATCATCGCCGAGCGCTACAAGCTCGATCTGCCGAATTACGGCGAATTCGACGAAAAGCGCGTTTTCCAGGCCGGGCCCGAAATTCAGGGGCCGGTCAATTTCCGCGGCGTGCGGATCGGAATTCCGATCTGCGAGGACATCTGGGGCGATGTCGACATTTGCGAGACGCTGGCCGAAAGCGGGGCGGAAATCCTGCTGGTGCCGAACGGCTCGCCCTATTATCGCGCCAAGATCGATGTTCGCCACCAGGTCGTCATCCGCCAGGTCATCGAATGCGGGCTGCCGATGATCTATGCCAACCAGCTTGGCGGCCAGGACGAGCTGATCTTTGACGGCGCCTCGTTTGCCATAGGTTCTAACAAGACACTGGCCTTCCAGATGAGCCAGTTCGAGGAAGCAATCGACGTCACCACCTGGAAACGGCAAGCCGAAGGGTGGGTCTGCTCGGAAGGGCCAATGTCGAAAATCCCGGACAGGGAAGAGGCCGACTATCGCGCCTGCATGCTCGGCCTGCGCGACTACGTCAACAAGAACGGTTTCAAGAATGTCGTGCTTGGTCTCTCGGGCGGCATAGATTCGGCGATCTGCGCGGCCCTTGCCGTCGATGCACTCGGCGAGGAGCGCCTGCGCGCGGTGATGATGCCTTACCGCTATACCTCGAAGGACTCGCTGAAGGACGCCGAGGACTGCGCCCGTGCGCTCGGCTGCCGCTATGACATCGTGCCGATCTTCGAGCCGGTCGAAGGCTTCCTGCACGCTTTGACGCAGATGTTCGAAGGAACCAAGGAAGGCATCACCGAGGAGAATTTACAGAGCCGCGCGCGCGGCACCATCCTGATGGCGATCTCCAACAAGTTCGGCTCGATGGTCGTCACCACCGGCAACAAGAGCGAGATGTCGGTCGGCTATGCCACACTCTATGGCGACATGAATGGCGGCTTCAATCCGATCAAGGACCTCTACAAGATGCAGGTCTATGCGCTGTCGCGCTGGCGCAACAGCCATGTGCCGCCGGGCGCGCTCGGGCCTTCTGGCGAGGTGATCCCGAAGAACATCATCGACAAGGCGCCGTCGGCGGAATTGCGCGAGAACCAGACCGACCAGGACTCGCTGCCGCCCTATCCGGTGCTGGACGACATCCTCGAATGCCTGGTCGAGAACGAAATGGGCGTCGACGACATCGTTGCGCGCGGCCATGACCGGGCGACGGTGACGCGCATCGAGCATTTGCTCTACATCGCCGAATACAAGCGCCGGCAGGCGGCCCCGGGCGTGAAGATCACCAAGAAGAATTTCGGCCGCGACCGCCGCTACCCCATTACCAATCGTTTCAGGGATGGAGGCTAGACGCTGAAAGCCCGCGGCTGGCTTACATCAGCCATTGTTGCAAAATAATCGCAGTGGTTGGGCCAGATACACTTTTAGCGTGCGCTGATCTTGGCGATGCATCGGGGCGTCTCTATAAGGGCCTCTCCGCGATTCATTTGCGGGAGGTCTGAATGGCAGTATTTCAAATGGTAATGCGAGGCCGCGAAGCTTAGGTCTCACCCGGCGCTCCGCGAAGGTTTGCCCTTCGAGCCGATGCCGGATTGAGCACAGGCTTATGCCGATGCCGGTCGTCGCCCGATTACGGGCGAGACGCCAAATATGCCGCTCCGCTTTCCGGGCACTCATTGGCCCCTTGCGCGGCTTCTTCAATTTTCGACCTTACTGGGATCGGGCTCGTTTGCGCCCGAATGACATCATGGCTCGTTTTCGAATCGATTTGCGCGCGGGCGCGTTTCGCAGCGTTCTTGGCTTCACGCTAACCCATTGGCGGCGCCAGCCGTGGCGGCTTTCGCTCATCATGGGCGGCTTCCTGCTGTCGACGCTGGCCGACGTCCTGACGCCGCTCTATTCCGGCCGGCTGGTCGACGCCGTCGCCAGCAGCGCCGGCGCCGACGCGATTGCCTGGAATGCCGCGGTGACGGCGTTTTCGATGCTGATGGCCCTTGCATTGACCGGCGTTGTTTTGCGCAACCTTGCCTTCATGGGCATCGTCGAATTGACGCTGAAAATGATGGCGGATATCGCTGCCGACGCCTTCCATCGCGTCCAGCGCTTTTCCACCGACTGGCATGCCAACAGCTTTGCCGGCTCGACCGTGCGCAAGGTGACACGCGGCATGTGGGCGCTCGACCTGCTCAACGACACGATCCTCATCGCGCTGCTGCCGTCCGTCGTCATGCTGGTCGGCTCGACGCTGCTGCTCGGCTGGTTCTGGCCGCTGATGGGCGCGGTCGTTGCCGCCGGTTCGGTGCTGTTCATCATGGTCACGACGATGCTGTCGCTTGGCTATGTCGCCCCGGCGGCAAGGCTCGCGAACACCTGGGACACGCGCCTCGGCGGCTCGCTGGCCGACGCGGTGAGCTGCAACGCCGTGGTCAAGGGCTTTGGCGCCGAGGAGCGCGAGGAGCGACGCCTCGCCAGGGTCGTCGCCAAATGGCGTGCGCGCACACGGCGCACCTGGGTGCGCGGCACCATCAACGGCACCACGCAAGGGGCGCTGCTGGTGGCCATGCGCGCCGCGGTGATCGGCCTGGCGCTGATGCTGTGGTCGTGGGGTCAGGCGAGCGCCGGTGACGTCGCCTTCGTTCTGACCTCGTTTTTCGTGCTGCAGGGCTATCTCAGAGATATCGGCACGCATATCCGCAATCTGCAGCGCTCGATCAACGATATGGAGGAGCTGGTCGATTTCCAGTCCGAACCGCTCGGTATCGAGGACCGGCGCGGCGCCAAGCCGATCCGGATCACTGAAGGACGGATCGGCTTCGATAACGTCACCTTTCACTACGGCAGTCACCGATCGGCGCTCTATCGTGATTTTTCGGTCGACATCGCGCCGGGTGAACGAGTCGGGCTGGTCGGCCATTCGGGTTCGGGCAAGACGACCTTCGTCAAGCTCATCCAGCGGCTCTATGACGTGAATGCGGGAAAAATCCTGGTCGACGGCAAGGACATCTCGCAGGTGGCGCAAGCGTCGCTGCGGGGGCAGATCGCCATCGTCCAGCAAGAGCCGATCCTGTTCCATCGGTCGCTGGCCGAAAACATCGCCTATAGCAGGCCGAGCGCGACGCAGGATGAGATCGAGCATGCGGCGCGGCTGGCGAGCGCGCATGATTTCATCACCAACCTGCCGAAGGGCTACGGCACTCTGGTCGGCGAGCGCGGTGTGAAACTGTCGGGCGGCGAGCGTCAGCGCGTGGCGATCGCGCGAGCCTTTCTTGCCGATGCGCGCATCCTGATCCTGGACGAGGCGACATCGAGCCTCGATTCCGAATCGGAAGTGCTGATCCAGCAGGCGATGGAGCGGCTGATGGTCGGTCGCACCACGTTGGTCATCGCGCACCGGCTTTCGACGGTGCGGGCGCTCGACAGGCTGCTGGTCTTCGATCGCGGCAAGATCGTCGAGGAAGGCTCGCATGACGAGCTGATCCGGCTGAAGGGCGGCATTTACCGCCGTCTGTTCGAGCGCCAGGCGCTGGAACTGACCAAGGGTCTAGTGATCTGACCCTGAGATGGCCGCCGGCTTCGGCCGACGGCCAGCTCGATTAGGCACTATCAGCCAGCGGAAGCGGCGCAGCGCAAATCTGTCACCCAGCGTATACCGGCCAAGCAAATCCGACTGTGGGGTGCCTTTCCAGCTCCTGGGTTTGAGACGTCTGTTTACGTTACCCACCGAAGATGCGTTGTTTCTGTCATTGCCTAATATAAACATACACAAGCAGCCCGGAGCGGTCCTTACGATGCATCTTGTTTCCGCAAATGGCGGTCCCGAAAAGCTTGCTGCGCCGTCGGTGCTGGAATCTCGGCACGGCTCGGTTCGGCCGCTCGCTGCCTCAGATCTCGAGGGCGTCGCCGCACTCTTCCTGACCAAGTTTCGCCGACGGCGGCGGCGTCGTCTCTTTGAACGCGCGATCGCGGAGACGGCCGATTATATGAGAGAGATTTATCTTGACCCTGCCAGCCAGACCGGCGTGAGCAGCGCTCTCGTCCAGATCAACCGGCAGGGTCGTCTGGGTGGTTTCCTCGGCGTCCTGAAAGCCCGCTACGAGCTCAAGGGAGCGGCATTGAACGCGGCGATCATCGGTCCACTCATGGCCGACCCCGGCACCGATGACGGTACGGCCGGACCGCAATTGCTGCGCGCATTGCACCAAGGCGAATTCGATCTGCAGCTGACCGATTCGGCCAACCGGACATCTTTGGCCTTCGCGCGCCCGATGAAATATCAGCTTCTGCCGGTGCATTGTCTCGGATGGACCTATGTTTTCCGGCCGGCCGCGATGGCCGCCGCCACGCTGCACCGTAAATGGCCCGGCCTGCTTCGCTTGGCGCTCGATCCCTGCTCACGAGCACTGGATAGTCTTGCGAAAAGACGGTTCGAGCCCCCCGTCCAGGCTTCGCCGTCGCAACGCGTCTACTGCAAGCCGATCGATGCCGCACAATTTGCCGAGCGGCTGCCGACCCTCCTGTCCGATTACTCCCTTCGTCCAAGTTGGAAGAATGGCGAGTTGCCACGGCTGCTCGCACTGGCGGCCGAGAAGCGGGCCGACGGCCCACTTCATTTTGGTGGAAGCTACGACGAGACGGGCAAAATGCTCGGTTGTTATGCCTTCTACGGTCAAGCCGGCGACATCGCGAGTCTGTTGCAAATCCAGGCGTCCGGATCGCACTGGCGCGCGACGCTGGATGGGCTCATCGCGGCCGCGTGGGAAATGGGCTGCGTGGGTATCACCGGGCAGACACAGAGCAGATTCATGCCCCAACTCTTCGGCTATAAGAATCTCTTCTTCCGCTATGCCGGGGGGACGATGGTCCGCTCGCGAATCGCCGAGGTTACGGAAGCGGTCCGCTCCGGCGATATCTTTATCGGTGGGGTGATGGGCGATCGCTGGACCCGCCTCAGTTCCGATGACTTCGGCCGCTGATCGCCTTCAACGCCCCGTTCGGCGGCGCCACCGGCCGGCTGCGGTCGGAAGCTGGCCGCCGCCTAAGCGCCGACTGAGGCGCACGCCGGCCGGTCTTTTCATTCCAGCCGCCATGTTCTATGTCTGCCGGGCAACGCGGGGGCGCGTCTTGTCAACCGCAAAAGCATCCGGTACGCCCCGCTTATGACAGTTACCGTTCGTTTCGCCCCGTCGCCAACCGGCCGCATCCATATCGGCAATGCGCGCACGGCCTTGTTCAACTGGCTGTTTGCCATGAACAACAAGGGCCGCTTCATCCAGCGCTTCGACGACACTGACATTGCCCGCTCGAAGCAGGAATTTTCCGACGCCATCCTCTACGATCTGCATTGGCTGGGCATTTTCCCGGACGCCACCGAGTACCAGTCGCGGCGTTTCGAATTCTATGACGCGGCGGTTGAGAGGCTGAAAGCATCAGGTGTTCTTTATGCTTGCTACGAAACGCCGGAGGAGCTCGATCTCCGCCGCAAGGTGCGCCGAACGCGCGGCCTGCCGCCGGTCTATGGCCGCGAGGCGCTGGCCCTGACGCACGAGCAGATCGCCGAATACCAGGCCGATGGCCGCCGGCCGCACTGGCGTTTTCTCCTCCCCAATTTCTCGAGCGATCCGCAACAGCCGGAACGCACCGAAATCCAGTGGAACGATCTGGTGCGCGGCGAGGAAACCGTCGATCTCGCCTCGCTTTCCGATCCAGTGCTGGTTCGCGAGGACGGTACTTACCTCTATACGCTTCCCTCCGTGGTCGACGACATCGAGATGGGCATCAGTCATATCATCCGTGGCGACGACCACGTCACCAACACCGGCGTGCAGATTGCGCTGTTCAAGGCGCTGGCGGCCGAGCCGCCAGTATTCGGCCACCACAATCTGCTGACCACCGCATCGGGCGAGGGACTGTCGAAGCGCACCGGCGCGCTCTCCATCGAAAGCCTGCGCGAGGACGGCATCGAGCCGATGGCGGTCGCTTCGCTGGCCGTGCTGGTCGGCACCTCGGAGAACGTCGCGGCGATGCCGACGATGAGTGAACTCGCCGAACATTTCGATCCCTCGGCGACATCGAAATCCGCGGCCAAATTCGATCCGGACGAGCTGTTCGTGCTCAACCGGACACTGCTGCACCACATGCCATTCGCCGAGGCGCAAGACCGGCTGATCGTGCTCGGCGTCTCGGGCGAAGAGGCCGAACCGTTCTGGCTGGCAGTGCGTGGCAATCTCGACAGGCTGGCCGATGCGGCCAACTGGTGGCGTATCCTGCGCGAAGGACCGCAGGAGAAGCCGGAATTTTCCGATGACGACCGCAATTTCCTTCAACAGGCGTTCGATCTGCTGCCGGAGGAACCCTGGACCGCGACGATCTGGAAGGATTGGACGGGCAAGATAAGGGAAGCGACCGAGCGCAAGGGCAAGGCCTTGTTCATGCCGCTCAGGCTTGCCCTTACCGGGCTGCCTTCGGGGCCTGAGCTTGCAGATCTATTGCCGCTGATGGGTCGGGAAGGAACGCTGGCCCGACGACCCTGATTTTGCGCTGGTCCGGCGGCAAGGCTGATACCGGCGACGTCACCGGTTTGGCGGAAAGCCTCTTGATCGCCTCGCGGTCGAGCCCGCCTTGCAGATTGGCCAAGGTTTCCGGATCGGAACCGGGGTCCGGCTTGGAAACCGGGACCGGGATGATCGGTGCAGAATTCGTTTCGGGCTGGGATCGTTCCGGATTCGGCGGGTTGCCGGCGATGACCTGGAAATTCTGCGCGGCGTTGCAGCCGCAGGCCGGGGGCCGCGACATGTCTGGCTGCTTGTAGAGATAGGCGGTCGGCAATTCGCTGTAGGGCCTGCCGGTGACTGACGATGTCATCGAGGCCGAATCGTCGTCCATGCCGCGCGAATAGAAAACCTGCATCTCGGTGCCGGGGCAGCTCGATTCGCAATTCTTCTGGTCACGTTCGAAATCGCCTGCCGAGGCCGAGTTCGACATCGGGAAGAAGTAGCCGTCGCAGGTGCGCACACAGGAGGTGTGGAATTCGCCGCCGACGCTCGGAAAGTCCGGTATGCCGGGCCGGTTGAGCACCCGGCGGACGCTGCGCTCCTCGCCGGGATCGTCAAGCTGATCAAGCGTATCCGATGTATCGAGCTGCTGGCTGTTGCCGCCGAAAAGCTGATCGAACAGATTTGTGCTGCCGCCTTCGCGGTTGGCTTCCTGCAGCGGCGCGCGCCTTGGCGCAACTGTGTCGTCGCGGCAGCCATTGGCATCAAGCGCCGCCAGGATGCGTCTACGGTCACGGCGCGAGCCGCCGTCGGCCAGCCGTTCGCGCTTGCTCTGCAGCGCATCGAGATTGGCATTCATACGGTCGATGGTGGCGTTGAGCCCGGCACATTGATCGAGGTTGCGGCCAAACAGCGAAAAACCGCACCCAGCCCGGCTCGCTTGGCTGCGAGCCTTCGAAATCTGCTCGCGTTGCCGGGCAATTGCGGACTCGTATTTCCGGATCAGCGCCGGACCGCCACCGCCACCGCGAGAGGCTGCGGCAAGGTCGTTTTCCAACTGGCGGCAGACCCGCGAGGCGGCCTGTGGCTCGGCTACCCCCCATGTTGCGGACAATAGAAGGCCAAGCAGCACGGCAGCATGCGCCTGCTTCCACCCTCCGCTTGGCATCCACCCAAACTCCGCCTGCCCAAATCCCGCCCGCTGGCCCGCAAGGCTACCGTGTTCGCGGTTAACTGCAGTTTACCGCGAAATCCGCGTTCAGCCCAGATTGACGACCGCCTGCGCCTTGTGGGCGGCTTCGACCACGGCCAGTGCCGTCATGTTGACCACGCCGCGTGACGTGACCGAAGGCGTCAATATGTGCGCCGGCATGTCGGTGCCGAGCAGGATCGGCCCGACATGCAGTGCATCCATCATGGTCCTGAGCGCGGTCAGCGTGATGTTGGCCGAATCGAGGTTGGGAAACACCAGCAGATTGGCTTCGCCCTTCAGCCTGGAGTGGGGATAGACGCGCTGACGCAGATGCTCCGACAACGCAGTATCGGCGTGCATCTCGCCGTCGCACTCCAACTCGGGCGCGATGCGCGCCAGGATCGCCGCTGCTTGCCGCATCTTGATCGCGCTCGGCGAATCGCGCGAGCCGAAATCGGAATGCGACAGGAGTGCTGCCTTCGGCTCGATGCCGAAACGCTGGATTTCTTCTGCTGCCAGCACTGTCATCTCGGCGATCTCTTCGGCCGTCGGGTCGACGGAGACGTGCGTGTCGGTGAGGAAGATGATCCCGCGCTGCGAGATCAGCATCGAGAGCGTGGAGAGGTCGCGATCCCTGACGCCGGTGCGCGGGCCTATGATCAGGGTGACGTTGCGCAGATGCCGCTCGAAGCGGCCTTCGAGGCCGCAGACCATGGCGTCGGCATCGCCGCGCTTCAGCGCAAGTGCTGCGATCACCGTGTTGTCGGTGCGTACCATGGTGCGCGCGGCCTCCGTCGTCACGCCGCGGCGGCCGGCGAGTTCGATCAGCAGGTCGACATAGTGGCGATAGCGAGGATCGTCCTCGGGATTGATCAGGCCGAAATCGACGCCGGGCTTGATGCGCAGCCCGTAACGCTTCAGGCGCACCTCGATGACATGCGGACGGCCGATCAGAATCGGTTCGGCGATGCCTTCCTCGAGCACCACCTGGGCGGCGCGCAGCACGCGCTCGTCCTCGCCGTCGGCGTAGATGACGCGCTTGGCGGTCGATGCCTTGGCCGACGAGAACACCGGCTTCATCACCAGGCCGGAGCGGAAGACGAAGCGGTTGAGCTTGTCGATATAGGCGGCGAAGTCGGTGATCGGCCTGGTCGCGACACCGGTATCGCAGGCAGCCTTGGCGACCGCCGGGGCGATGCGCAGGATCAGGCGCGGATCGAAGGGCGAGGGGATCAGGAACTCGGGGCCGAAGATCGGCGTCTCGCCGGAATAGGCACGGGCGGCGACATCGGAAGGTTCTTCACGGGCGAGCGCTGCGATCGCCCGCACCGCTGCCATCTTCATCTCCTCGTTGATGGCGCTGGCGCCGCAGTCGAGCGCACCGCGAAAGATGTAAGGAAAGCACAGTACGTTGTTGACCTGATTGGGAAAATCGGAACGGCCGGTGCAGATCATCGCATCGGGGCGCGCGGCACGCGCTATTTCCGGCATGATCTCGGGATTCGGGTTGGCCAGCGCCAGGATCAGCGGCTTCGGCGCCATATGCTGGAGCAGTTCCGGCTTCAGCACACCTGCCGCCGACAGGCCGAGAAAGACGTCGGCGCCTGATATGACATCGGCCAGCGTGCGTGCGTCCGTGTCCTTCACATAAGGATCTTTCCAGCGGTCCATCTCGTCGGTGCGGCCCTTATAGGCGACGCCGAAACGGTCGGTGACCCAGATGTTTTCCACCCGCGCACCAAGCGAAACCAGCAAATTCAGACAGGCAAGGGCGGCAGCACCGGCGCCAGAGCTGACGATCTTGATGTCCGTTATGGTCTTGCCGGCGAATTCCAGTCCGTTGAGCACGGCGGCGGCGACGATGATGGCGGTGCCGTGCTGGTCGTCGTGGAAGACCGGAATGCCCATGCGGGCCTTCAACTGCTCCTCGACCTCGAAGCACTCCGGCGCCTTGATATCTTCGAGGTTGATGCCGCCGAAGGTCGGCTCCAGCGCCGAGATCGTCTCGACCATTCGCTCTATCCCCGGCGCGTCGATCTCGATGTCGAAGACGTCGATGCCGGCGAACTTCTTGAACAGGACGGCCTTGCCTTCCATGACCGGCTTGGAGGCCAGCGGGCCGATATTGCCGAGGCCGAGCACGGCCGACCCGTTGGAGACGACGCCGACCAGATTGGCACGCGCGGTGTAGTCGGCGGCGCTCGCCGGATCGTCGCGGATTTCCAGGCAAGGGGCGGCGACGCCTGGCGAATAGGCGAGCGCGAGGTCACGCTGGTTACCGAGCGGCTTGGTCGCCTGAATCTCGAGCTTTCCCGGCCTTGGGTGCTTGTGGAAGTAGAGGGCGGCTTCGTCGAGGTCCGAACGTGGCGTCTTTTTGCTCTCGCCTTCCATGCGGCTGCTCCCTCGGAATCTGCGTGAAGACCCCTTTTAGCATGCAGCCGAGGTTTTTCGCGACGCTAAATGACGCGCCGACAACTTTACCCGGCGGTGCGTCTAAAACCGTTAACTATCAATTACTTATGTAGATTTGATAGCAAATGAGTCCCGCTGGTTGGCAGGCGCTTCGATCAGAAGGCGCTGACGTAGAGACCGCCATCGACCGGTATGTTCTGCCCAGTCAGATAGCCGGCATGGACCGAGCACAGGAAGGCGCAGATCTGGCCGAATTCCTCCGGCGTGCCGAGCCGCTTGGCCGGAACATCGGCGCTGATGCGGGTCTTGCGCGCAGCGGCGGCGGCGGGATCTTCTGATGTGCCGGCCTCGTGCGGTCCACGCAGCCGGTCGGTGTCGAGCTTGCCCGGCAAAAGACTGTTGATGGTCACGTTGCGATCCGCCACCGTCCGCGCCACGCCGGCCAGGAACGAGGTCAGGCCGGCGCGCGCGCCGGACGACAGGTCGAGGCCGGGAATGGGCACGTAGACCGATAGCGAAGTGATGTTGACGATACGGCCGAAGCCGCGCGCAGCCATGCCGTCGAGGACCGCCTGGACCAGCTCGATCGGCGTCACCATATTCTGGGTGACGCCTTCGAGGATCTTTTCGCGGTCGAGGGTGCGAAAATCGCGAAGCGGCGGTCCACCATTGTTGTTGACGAGGATATCCGGTTCCGGGCAGGCTGCGAGCAGCGCCTTCTGCACCTCGGGCTTGGAGACGTCGCCAACGACCTCCGTCACCGTCACGCCGTAACGCTGGCGCAACTCCGCGGCGGTTTTCGCCACCAGATCTGCATTGCGCCCGTTGACGACGATGTCGCAGCCGGCTTCTGCCAGCGCCATCGCGCAACCGCGTCCAAGTCCCTTGCTGGAAGCGCAGACGATGGCCTTTTTCCCGCTGATGCCGAGATCCATGATGATTTCTCCTTGTGAGCCGGCGGCAAGCTAGTCCCTCGGCTGGACCAATCGCAACCGTCATACGGTTGTTGCATGAATCGGGGCATAGGCTGTCGCGAAAGCAACGGTGAAAATCGCGATGTCCGGCCAAGAGCCCCGCACTTTCCGCAGCATGTTCATTTCCGACGTCCATTTGGGCTCGAAGGCGGCTAAGGCCGAATTCCTGATCGACTTCCTGCGCCATCACGATGCCGATATCATCTATCTGGTCGGGGACATCGTCGACGGCTGGCGGCTGCGGCGGAACTGGCACTGGCCGCAAAGCCACAATGATGTCGTGCAGAAATTGCTGCGCAAGGCGCGCAAGGGCGCCAACATCACCTACATCGCCGGCAATCATGACGAATTCGCCCGCCAGTTCCAGGGTGTGCATTTTGGCGGCATCGTCGTCGCCGACCGCGCCATCCACGAGACCGCCGACGGCAAGCGCCTGCTCGTCATCCACGGCGATCAGTTCGACACCGTCGTCCACAATGCGCGCTGGCTGGCCTATCTCGGCGACCACGCCTATGACGCGGCCATGCTGGTCAACCGCGTGGTGACGCGGCTGCGCCAGCTGCTCGGACTGCCATACTGGTCGTTCTCCTCCTGGGCCAAGGTCAACGTCAAGAAGGCGGTGAACTTCATCGGCTCGTTCCAGACCATGCTTGCGGACGAGGCGCGCCGCTCGCATGTCGACGGCGTGATTTGCGGCCACATCCATCATGCCGTCATCGAGAATTTCGGCGATGTCCAGTACATCAACACCGGCGACTGGGTGGAAAGTTGCACGGCCGTGGTCGAACATTTTGACGGCCAGATGCAAATCCTGACCTGGGCACAGGTGCTGCCCGAAGTGCCGGACGAGCCCTTTATCCCGCTGCTCATCGAAGAACGGGTAGGGCAGGCGGCATAGCGCCGGCGGTCGTCCCGGCTCTGGGATCAATCGATTAGTCCAACCGGTTCCGCTGGGTTTTTGCCCATGTTAAGGGATCGATACACGTTGCCGTCAGGTCGAGTGCAGCGTGATTGGATCGATTCATGTCCCTGCCGCCGCTTTCGCCCGAACAACTCGTCAAGCCTCGCCATTTCGAACTGCGCATGAGCATGATCTTCGCGACGCTGTTCGTGCCGCTCGGAACACATCTGCCATATTTTCCGCTGTGGCTGCAGGCCAAGGGTTTTCATGCCGAGCAGATCGCCGTCATCCTGGCGGCGCCCATGTTCCTGCGCGTGGTGACGACGCCGTTGCTGACCGCGCTCGCCGACCGTGCCAGGGATCGCGCCGATGTCTATGTCGCGCTGGTGGCTGCGTCGCTGCTCTTGTCGGCCGGTTATTTCCTGGTGCCGACCTATGCGACGGTGCTGGCGGTGTCGTTGGCGCTGACAATCGTGTGGACGCCGCATTCGCCGATCGCCGATTCGCTGGCGCTTTCAGGCGTGCGCCGCTTCGGCTCGAACTATGCCAGCATGCGCAAATGGGGCTCGATCTCCTATCTGTTCGCCAATGTCGCGGGGGGCTTCATTCTGTCGGCGACAGGCTCTCGGGCCGTTCCGGTGATCATTCTCGTGGCGTTTGTCGCCGCTCTTGCCGCCGGCCTGCTGGCGCCGCGTCTTGGCCGTCCGCGGCGCGCCTCGCCGCTGTCGGCCACCGATATCCAGCACGCCGCGCCGAAGCTTCTCAACCCATATTTCCTGTATTTTTCGATCGGTGTCGGCGTCATCACCGCCAGCCACGCATTCCTCTATGGCTTCGTCTCGATCTACTGGAAATCGATCGGTATCAGCGATTCGGTTGTTGGCCTTTTGTGGGCGTGGGGCGTGGTTTCGGAAGTCCGCATGTTCATGATGTTCACCCGCTTTTTCGACCGCTTCTCCGTCGTGTCGATCATGGCGATGGCGGGGATCGGCGCGATCGTGCGCTGGATCGCCTTTCCGCTGGTCTGGTCGCTCGGCCTCGGCATTGCCGGATTTTTCGGCGTCCAGACGCTGCACTCGGTCTCGGTGGCGCTGGTGCTGATCGGCCTGCAGAAGATGATCGGCGAAACGGTCTCCGAGGAACGAACCGGTGCCGCGCAAGGCATCGCCTATTTCTCCAATGGCTTCTTCATGGCGGTAATGACGCTGGCATCCGGCCCGCTTTACGAGCGGTTCGGCGTCGACGGCTTTTTTGCCATGGTCCCGATCGCCTTGATCGGCCTGGTGCTGATCGGGCTTGCGGCGCGCTCAGCCCCACAGCGCCTTCTCAGGCGGTGACACCAGCGATCCCTGATAGACAAGGCCGGGCACACGGTCGCGAGCGAGCAGCAGCGGACCGTCGAGGTCGACGAAATCGGCATCCTGAGCGAGCAGCACCGCCGGCGCCATCGCCAGCGACGTACCGACCATGCAGCCGACCATCACGCTGAAACCGAGTTCGCGGGCGCGATCGCGCAACACAAGGGCGGCTGTCAGGCCGCCCGACTTGTCGAGCTTGATGTTGACGGCGTCGTAGAGGCCGATAAGAGCTCCGAGGTTCTTCACCTCGTGCACGCTTTCATCGGCGCAGACCGGCACCGGATGCGCAATATGGCGCAGGATCTCGTCATGGCCGGCTGGCAGCGGCTGTTCGATCAGCGCAATGCCTTGCTCGGCGGCAAAAGCGAGGTTGGCAACGATATTGTCGTCTGTCCAGGCCTCATTGGCGTCGAGGATGATGCGGCTGTCGGGCGCTGCTTGCCTCACCGCGCGGATGCGCGCGATATCGTTGTCGCCACCGATCTTGACCTTGAGCAGGGGCCGCGCCGCATTGGCGCGGGCCTGTGCCGCCATCGCCTCCGGTTCGCCGAGCGACAGCGTGTAGGCGGTTTCGAGCGTCCGTATGGGAGCAGCACCTATGGCATCGGCTACCGATGTTCCGCTGACCTTTGCCTCCAGATCCCACAGGGCGCAGTCAATGGCGTTGCGGGCAGCTCCGGCCGGCATGGCCGTGAGCAAGGCGGTTCGGCTGATGCCGCCGGCGATCCGGTCGCGCATGGCTTCGATCGCCTCGTGCACGCCGTCCATCGTCTCGCCATAGCGCTTGTAGGGAACGCATTCGCCGCGGCCGGCGTGGCTGCCCTCGCTGATCGTGCAGGAGATCACTTCGGCTTCGGTCTTGGAACCGCGCGAAATCGTAAAGGTTCCTGCGATTGGAAAACGCTCGGCCTCGACCGAAATGACACGCGCCATATTTTTCTGCTCCTGCTATGCGACAAGGGTTGTCGGCAAATCGACAGGTCAGACCCGTCAAGCTAAACAGGATGCCATGTTCAATATCGGCAAGCGCGACGCAAGCGGCACGACCGCAGGGGAGGCTAACCACGAACCGCGCGTGGCGATCGGCGAGGAGGACGGCGTTCTCGGCTGCGCCTTCTCCGGAACCTGGACGACACGGACCGTGGCGTCGATCGACGCCGACCTGCGCAGAATAGAGAAACGCAGCGGTTTCAAGATTTTGGCGCTCGATCTTTCCAAGATCGAGAAGATGGATACCGCCGGCGCCTGGCTGATCGACCGGCTGGTCAGCGCCTTCGAGAAGAAGGGCGTCAAGATCCAGTTGCAAGGCCAGAGCGAGATCGCGTCGATCCTGCTCGACGCGGTGGGCGAGGCTGTGCGGCGCGATCGCGAATCCGGCCCGGCGCGACCGCCCAACATCGTCATTCGCGCGCTGGAGGCGGTCGGCCGGCGCGTCTACGAGATGCGCGACGACTTCCTTTCCTCGATGAACATCCTCGGCGCCACCATCCGCGGCGCGCAGATGAAGCTCGGCCGTGGTCATGCCGTCAACCCGGCGGCGATCTTCAACCAGATCGACCGCATGGGTGTCGGCGCCATTCCGGTGGTGGTGCTGATGTCGGCGATCGTCGGCGCCATCGTTGCCCAGCAAGGCGCCTATCAGCTCAGCTATTTCGGTGCCGATATTTTCGTCGTCGATCTCGTCGGCGTGCTGATCCTGCGCGAACTCGGCGTGCTGATGACGGCGATCATGATCGCCGGCCGCTCGGGCAGCGCGATCACCGCCGAGATCGGCTCGATGAAAATGCGCGAAGAGGTGGATGCGCTGAAGGTCATCGGGCTCAACCCGATCGGCGTGCTGGTGTTTCCACGGCTGGTGGCGCTGGTGATCGCCTTGCCGTGCCTGACCATAATCGCCAATTTCGCGGCACTTGGTGGCGGCATCGTCGCCGCTTGGCTCTATTCCGACATCCCGCCCGCCGCCTTCCTCGACCGGTTGCGCGTCGCTATCGATCTGAGCACCATCTTTGCCGGCCTGATCAAGGCGCCGTTCATGGCGATGATCATCGGCACGATTGCCTCGGTCGAGGGCATGAAAGTCGGCGGCAGCGCGGAATCGCTTGGCCAGCACGTGACCGCTTCGGTGGTGAAGTCGATCTTCGTCGTCATCATCCTCGATGGGCTTTTCGCCATCTTCTACGCAGCGATCGAGTTCTGAGATGAAGCTGCGAAACCGGAAAAAGGCAGGTGCGGTGGCGGACCAGACGGGCGAGGGCGACGTCGTGCTTTCCGCCCATGACATCACCGTGTCCTTCGCTGACAAGGTCATCCTCGACAAGCTGTCGCTCGATATCAGGCGCGGCGAGATTCTCGGCTTTGTCGGTGCCTCGGGTGCTGGCAAATCCGTTCTGTTGCGCACCATTCTCGGCTTGACGCGCAAACAGTCGGGCACGATCAAGCTGTTCGGCCTCGACATCGAGAAGGCGAGCGAGGTTGAGCGCCTGCGCGTCGATATGCGGCTGGGCGTGCTGTTCCAGCACGGTGCGCTGTTTTCAGCCCTGACGGTGCTGGAGAACGTCCAGGTGCCGATGCGCGAATATCTCGACCTGCCGAAAAAGCTGATGGACGAACTGGCGATGCTCAAGGTCGAGCTGGTCGGATTGCCGCCGGACGCGGCGCATAAGTTTCCGTCGGAACTTTCCGGAGGCATGATCAAGCGAGCGGCGCTGGCGCGGGCATTGGCGCTCGACCCGGATATCGTCTTCCTCGACGAGCCGACATCCGGCCTCGATCCGATCAGCGCGGCGGAATTCGACGAACTGGTCGTCAAGCTGCGCGATACGATGGACCTGACCGTCTATATGGTGACACATGATCTCGACACGCTTTTTACCGCCTGCGACCGCGTGGCCGTGCTCGGCAACAAGAAAGTGCTGGTCGAAGGTACCATCGACGACATGCTGAAGAGCGAGGAGCCGTGGGTAAAGTCCTATTTCCGCGGAAAACGCGCCCGGCAACTTGATCTTGCGGCGCGCGCATAGCCATAAGTGGGACAATGGAAACCAGAGCCAACTACGTCATCGTCGGCATTTTCACGCTGGCTGCGATCCTGGCGGCGTTCGCCTTCGTCTACTGGACGGCGGCGATCGGCGAAAAGGGCGAGACGACGGTGCTGCGCGTGCGCATCCCGGGTTCGGCGTCCGGGCTTGGCCGCGGCAGTTTCGTGCTGTTCAACGGCGTCAAGGTCGGCGATGTCAGGCGCGTCTATATCGACGTCGACAATCCGACGGTCGCCATCGCCGATACCGAGATCGATCGCCTGACGCCGATCACCAAGTCGACGCAGGCCGATATCGGTCTTGCTGGCCTCACCGGACAGGCCAATATCGAGCTCAAGGGCGCCGACCCCAAGGAAGTAAAACTCCTCGACCAGGCGGAAAAGGAAGGCAAGGTCGCCGAGATCGTCGCCAATCCCTCTGCCGTGACCAACCTTTTGCAGACAGCGCAGAACATCTTCACCCGCGCCGACAAGGTGCTCACGGAGCTGGAAGGCTTCACCAAGGACGTTCGCGGGCCGCTGACCCAGACCGTGCACAACGTGCAGACCTTCTCCGATGCGCTGGCCAAGAATTCGGACGGCATCGACAAGTTCCTGTCCGCCGCCAGTGCGCTGGCCGATGAGCTGAAAGGCGTTTCCGGCAAGCTCGACGGCACGCTGAAGGCAGCCGAAGGCCTGCTCAATGCCGTCGACAAGGACAAGATCAAGAGCATTGTCGCCAACGTCGATACGGTGACAGGCAACCTCAAGGAAACGTCGCGGCAGCTCGATGGCGTGATCAAGAACGTCGACACGGCGGTCGGGTCGGTCAACGATTTCGCCAAGCAGACGCAAGGCACGCTGGCAAAGGTCGACGGCGTGCTCGACGGCATCGATCCGGCGCAGGTGCGCACAGCGCTTGCCAACATCCAGAAGGCCAGCGAAAGCGCCAACAAGGCCGCCGCCGACATCGCAGAGGTGACTGACAAGTTCGCCAACCGGGCCGACGACATCAACCAGACGATCAAGGATGCCAAGCAACTGGCGCAGCGGCTCAACGATGCCTCGGTGCGTGTCGATGGCATCCTCGCCAGGGTCGACCACTTGCTCGGTTCCGGGCAGGCCGATGGCGTGATGGCCGACGCCAGGGCCACACTGAAATCGTTCAAGCAGGTTGCCGACACGCTGAATGCCCGCCTTGGCGTCATAACCGACAATCTGACACGTTTCTCGGGCCAGGGGCTGTCGAATGTCGAGGCACTGGTGCAGGACAGCCGCCGCTCGATCAGCCGCATTGAGGAGGCGGTGACCGATCTCAGCCGCAATCCGCAGCGCATCCTTTCGGGTGGCGAAGGCGAGGTAAGGCAGTTCGATGGCAGGGCGCGGCGTTGACTTCGGAGTTGGTGCGCCCCAATAACATGAGCCGCAAAAGCGGGTTGATCTTACGATCCGGGGACAACGGGGATCGCGCGTGAAGTCTGTGTGGTTGAGAACGGGCGGGTTGACATCGGCTGCGGCACTGCTTGCCCTGACGCTGGCCGGCTGCGCGGTGTTTGGAGGCAAGCCTGCGCCACTCGACACCTTTGAGCTGTCGGCGCCTTCGGTTGCTGCGCGCGGCCACAGCCGTCGCCAGATCCTGATCGCGCAGCCGTCGGCGCTCAAAGCACTGGACAGCCAGAACATCGTCATCAAGCCATCGGATCGGTCGCTCCAGTATCTCAAGGGAGCGCAGTGGGCCGACCGGCTGCCGCTGATCGTGCAGGCGCGGCTGGCCGAGACGTTCCAGCGTTCGGGCAGTTTTGCCGGCGTCGGCAAGCCGGGCGAGGGCCTGGCCATCGATTATCAGGTGATCGTCGAGATCCGTTCGTTCGAGGTGAGCGTCGATGGCGGCGATCATGCCGAGGTCGACCTGTTCGTGCGCATCCTCAACGACCGCAATGGCGAGGTGCGTGCCTCCAAGAGCTTCACCGCCTCAGCGCCTGTTTCAGGCAGCGGCAATCCAGCCTATGTCAGCGCACTCGACAACGCGTTCGGCGATGCGGCCAGGCAGATCGTGCACTGGACGGATTCGGTGATCTGAGCTCGAGGCACCGGAGCCCCATCAAACTCTTTCTACCTACAAGCGGTCGAAGATGTCCGGCCGGAGCTTTCCAGTCTTCATCAGGTGCTGCAGGGTGTAGGCCACAGACAGCGCGTCATCGAGCGCGTCGTGCCCCTGCAATGGCGGGTGTTCGATGCCATAGTAGTCCGCAAGCTTGTTGCTCGGCGTTCTCGCCAGATCCTCGACCGGCATCCCAGCCTCGACCAGCAGCCTGACGGCGTTGTCGAACCGGATGGCCGGGATCGAAGGTTGAATGCCCGCGATATAGCAACTGATGGCGACCATGTTCAGTTCGTCCTTGCCCCACGACCAGAACCGCGCTCCATCGGAAAAGCGATCGACGTCCGCGAGGGCCTCCCCGAGGTCTACCCCTTCGGTGTCCAAGTCTTCCTCGGTGATGCCGGTCAGTTTGGTGAAAAACGGGTCGAGGGCATATCTGTTTCCAAACCGGTCGACCGGTCTGATATAGGCCTTGTGCGTGCCCAACAGGGGAAAGCCGTCCCCGAGTCCTAGTCTGACGGCGCCGAGCTGCGCGATCACCGGGTCGGGGTCGTGGGCCGCACACCAGAATCGACGTTGCGAACCCTCGAGGCAAAGAAACTCGCAGTCGAATATGATTGCCGTCTTCACGATCACATCCTTGAGCGTAGGCGGAGCTTTGCCGATGGACTTTGGTGCCGTTGGGAGTCGGACTTTGGACGAGTCCCGAACGCATCCAGGTTCAGCGCGTGCTGGAGGTTAAGGCAGTCACACAGGCGGGACCATGGCCCCGCCTCTTCAATTCCTGTCTTAGTGCAGGCGGCCGCTGGCGTGGGCCAGCATGGTGTAGACCTTGCCGGTGTCCGACGTCAGGTAGGTCTGCGCCATGATGTTGTCGCGGTCGTTGCGCGACACATCCTTGAGCAGCTTCTCGAAATCGTCGCAGTAACGGTCGACGGCGGCGCGGAACTCGGCCTCCGCCTGGTACTTGCGACGGATCTCGTCGAACGTCTGCTGACCCTTCAGCGTGTAGAGCCGCCGCGTGAACACGTCACGCTCGCCGCGCCGGTAGCGGTTCCACAACTCGATCGATGCGTCGTGGTCGATGGCCCGCGCGATATCGACGGACAGCGAGTTCAGCGATTCCACGACATGCAGGGGCGAGCGCTGGGCAGGCGCCGCGCGCGGCGCTTCCGCCGGCCCCGAGGGTGCCGCAGGCCTCAGATCCTCGTCATTCGACGCCGCGGTCAGCAGATCGCGCACCCAGCCGCCCTGAGGCGTGCGGGCATTGGCGTCGGGCCGCGGACGCGGTGCCGCGTCGGCCGGACGCTCAAGGTCGAGCGTGCCGCGCAATGCAGGGCCGCCCAAGGGCGCCTGAGGTGAGCGCAGCTCCGGCTGCGGCGCTTCCGGTGCGCGACGCGGCGGCTCGGCGGCGCGTGCGGCGGGCGCTTGCGGCGCCGGGCGCAGATTGCGTGGCTCGGATCCCTCACCATTGCGGGCAGATTTCGCTACGATCTCGGACAGCTCTTTCAGCGCATTGATCTGCTCGGAAACGGCGCGGCGGATGGCCGAGGTCGATTCCTTGGCCTCCTCGGGCATTTCGATGACGCCCTTCTTGAGCTCGGCGCGGGTCAAGTCGAGTTCGCTCTTGATCGAGCCTGCGGTCCGCCGCATCTCCTCGGTCGCATCGGCGAAGCGCTTGGTGGCCGAATCGACGACGTCGGTGATGGCGTTGCGGATCTTGTCGGCCGACTCCATCGTCTTGCCTTCGGCGTTCTGCAGCGTCTGGCCGACGAGATTTTCGAACGAGCGCATAACCCTTTCGAGATCTTCAGACTTCTTGACCAGGCCGACGGCGAGGTCTTCGAGCGACGACTGCCGTTCGAGCGTGTGTTCCAAATTGCTCTGGGCCGAGCTCAACAGGTCCGAAGCACTGGAGAGCAGGCGGCTATGTTCGTCGAACTTGGTGGCGATCGACGCGACCTCGCGCAAGGTGGACGACGACAGTTCCGTCAGTCTTGTCGTGTTCGAATCGACCAGACGCGCTGAGCTGGCAAAGGTCTGCGCGGCCTTCTCGGTGGTGGCGGCGAAACTTTGCGTGCTGCCGCTGAGGCGTTCATCGACCTGGCCAAGATTGACCGCGGCCTGCTCGATCAACTGACCGAGCTGCGAGCTTGACTTGGTCATGCGGCCGATGAGATCGGCGACGCTGTCGGACAGCGACGAGCGGGCACCCTCGACCGCCGACAAGGTCTCGGCGGTACGGCTGGCGAGTGCGTCGACAAGTGCGGCATTCTCGCTGCGCAGCTTCTCGGTGGCGCGTTCGGTGACCGCTTCCATGCTCTTTTGCAGTTCCGAGCCGCCTTGCGCGAAGCGCTCGACCAAAGGCCGTGCCGTTTCGTCGAGGATCTTCGACATTTCGGCCGAACGTGCCGCGAGCATGGTGTTGAGTTCGCGGGTGTTGGCGCCGATCGTCTTGGCGGCATCGTTGGTGCTCTGGCCGATATGCTGGCCAACCGCGGTGAACGTTTCCGCGATGACATTGGCGCGCGAGACGAGTTGCGCCTCGGCATTCGACACCTGCTCGTTGAGCTTCTGGCCCATCGTCTCGGCCGTGTGGGCGAGACGGTTCTCGACGCCAGAGACCTGCTCTTCGACACGGGCGGCCGTAGCCGCAGCGCTCGACGCAAGCCGCTCGTCGGCGCCGGCCAGCGCCTGCTCGATTTCACGCGCATGCACGGCCATTTCCTGGCCGGTCCGCCTTGCGCGTTCGGCGACCCGTTGCTCGGTATCGGCAAAGGCACCGACGATGGTCTCGGCGTGCTCGCCGATCGTGGCGGTGCTGTTGGCGATGCGCGACACCAGGCGCTGATCCGCGTCGTCGAAGATGCGGCCGATTTCCGAGGCACGGCTCGACAATGCTTCCGACCCTTCGGCGATGCGCGAGACCAATTGCTGGTCGGCGGCATCGAAGATGCGGCCGAGGTCCGATGCACGGGCGGCAAGCGCTTCGGCCGACTCGCCGATGCGCACACCGAGTCGCTGGTCGGCACCTTCGAAATTGCGCAAGATGTCGCCGGCGCGCGCGGCCAGCGACTGGGCCGTTTCGATAGCGCGGGCGACCAGTTTCTGGTCGGCTGCATCGAACGTGCCGGCGATCTCGCTTGCACGGGCGGCCAGATGGTCTGCGGTGTCCTGGGCCCGGGCGGTCAGTTGATCGGCGGTTTCCTGGGCGCGGGCGGCGAGCTTCTGGTCCGCCACGTCGAAGGCGCCGGCGATCTGGCTTGCACGAGCAGCCAGCTGATCGGCGGTTTCATGGGCGCGTGCCAGCAGCGAGCTGGACGTGTCGTCGGCGCGGGCGAGCAAGGCGTTCGACGTATCTTCAGCGCGGGCGTGCAGGCGACGGTCGGCGTCCTCGAAGGTGCGGGCGATGTCTTCGGCCCGTGCCAGCAGGGCGGCGGAGGTCTGCTCGGCGCGCTCGGCGATCTTGCGGTCGGCGTCACTGAACGCGGCACCGGCCTGCTCATGCAACGTGCTGGTGACTTCCAGCACCTTCTCACGCAGGGCGCCGGCTACAAATACGGCGCTCTTCTCAAGTACGCCGCGGATATTGTCGACGCCTGTCGAAAGGGCACGCTCCATGGTGCCCGCGCGTTCTTCGATGATACCCGTCTGACGGTTGAACGCCTGCTCTATCTTCTCGACGTCGCCGGCGATTGCCGCTGAGATATCGGTGCTCCTCGCGGCGATCTGGTCGATGTGGCTCGACAGCGAGCGATCGACGTCCTTGCGGGTCTCGGCGAGCTTGCCAAGATCGTCTTCCAGCGCGCGGGTCAGCATGTTGCGGCCTTCGGAAAGCTTGCCGACATGCCCGGCGATTACGTCATCGATGTCGCTGCGGCTTTCGGCCAGCCTCTGCAGGTCCGCTTCGAGGGCTCGTTTGAGGATGTCGCGGCCCTCGGCCAGCTTTTCCACCTGACCAGCGACCAAACCATCAATGCTGGAGCGGCTTTCGGCCAGCTTGGCCAGATCGGCTTCCAGCGCGCGCTTGAGAATATCGCGGCCCTCCGCGAGTTTCTCGACCTGGCCGGCGACCAGGCCATCGATGCTGGAGCGGCTCTCGGCGAGCTTGGCGAGGTCGTCTTCAAGCGCCTTCGACAGGGTCGACCGCTCCTGGACAAGCCTTTCCGCGTGGCTGTTGACGAGGCCACCGACGTTCTCGAGATCGGCCTCAAGCGACCTCGACAGGGTCGAACGATCCTGGGCGAGCCGTTCGGAATGACTGTTGACCAGGCCGTTGACCCTGTCCAGATCAGCCTCGAGCGACTTCGACAGGGTCGAGCGATCCTGGGCGAGCCGTTCGGAATGGCTGTTGACCAAGCCGTTGACGCTTTCGAGATCAGCCTCGAGGGCCTGGGCGAACTGTGCCCGGTCGTCGACCAGTTTCTGCGACTGGTCGGCAATGGTGCCCTTGATCGCGTTAAGGTCGGCTTCCAGGGCGCGCCGCAGGATGTCGCGGCCTTCGGCCAGCTTCTCGACCTGGCCAGCAACCAGCCCGTCGATGCTGGAGCGGCTCTCCGCCAGCTTGGCGAGGTCGTCCTCAAGGGCCTTGGACAGGGTCGAACGATCCTGCGCCAGCCTGTTCATGTGGTCGGCGATGACGCTGTTCACATTCTGCAGGTCGGCTTCCAGCACCCGCGAAAGCTGGCCGCGATCCTCGGCCAGCTTTTCCGACTGGCTCGATATGACGCCCTTGATCGTGTTCAGATCGGATTCCAGCGCGCGTTTGAGAATGTCGCGGCCCTCGGCCAGCTTCTCGACCTGACCGGCGACCAGCCCGTCGATGCTGGAGCGGCTCTCCGCCAGCTTGGCAAGGTCGGCTTCGAGGGTCTGCGACAGCAGGCTGCGGTCTTCGGCCAGCCGTCCCGAATGGCCTTCGATCAGGCCGCGTATGCCGGACAGATCGCTCTCCAGCGAATGGGAAAGCTGCGTGCGGTCTTCCGCCAGTTTGGCGGAATGGGTTTCGATGAGGCTCTTGATGCCGACAATGTCGTTCTCCAACGCCTTGGCGAGCAAGGCGCGGCCCTCGGCGATCTTTTCCACCTGACCGGCGACCAGACCGTCGATATCGGCGCGGCTGTCGGACAGTTTGCCGAGGTCGGCTTCCAGGGCGCGCGACAGGATGTTGCGGCCTTCGGCGAGTTTTCCGACATGACCGGCAACCATTTCATCAATGATCGTACGGGCTTGCACCAATTTCCCTGAGTCTTCATTCAGGGCAGCGGAGAGCCTGTTGCGGCCTTCTTCCAGCCTTTCGAGATGGCTGCCGAGCGACGCGTCGATAGCCGCCCGCGATTCATTGACCTTGCGCAGATCCTCTTCGAGCGCACGCGAGATCAGGCTGCGGCCTTCGGCCAGCTTCTGCACCTGGTTCGTCACCGCCGCATCGATGCCGGCGCGGCTTTCGTCGAACTTCGCCAGATCGGCCTGCATTGCCTCGGCCATGCGCTCGCGGCTTTCGGACAGCATTCTGCTGTGGTTCTCGACGGCTTCCTCGATGCCGACGCGGGCGTCGGCGAGGCGCTGGATGTCGCTGTCGAACGAACGCGAAACGACGTGACGGGCGGCTTCCATGCGCCCGGCGAAGTCGCTGGCGCGGGCTTCGAGCATGGAGGAGGTCGAGGTGACGATGTCGGCCATATCGGCGCCGATCTGGGTCTTGCCTTGATCGATCATCGCCGACAGCGTGTCCTTGCTCTCGGCAAAGGTGTGAGCGATTTCGCGGGCGCGCTCGACCAGTGTCTCGTTGATCTGACGGGCGCGGGCCTCGAGGGCCGCATTGAGCTTCTGCGTTCCGGTATCCAGCGCCTCGGCGCGGGTCTGGAACTCGCTGATCAGCGCCTGGCCGCGTTCGGCGAGCGTGCGTTCGATGCCGTTGAGGCTGGCCTCGAATTCGGAATTGAGGGTGCGCGCGGCGCCGCCAAGCAGCGACACCATGCCGGTGGTGCGATCGTCGAGCAGATCGGTCAACGACCGCGTCAGGCCGTCCGTGGTGTCCGTCAGCTTGGCAATGCGGGTGTCGAGAAGGCTGGCGAAAGCCTCGCCGGAGGTCGACAGGCGGTCGGTGATCGAATCGAGCCGGCCTTCCACCGAATCGAAGATCGACATCGAGCTTTCGTTGATGCGGTCGATGAGCGTGTCGCCAGAATTGGTGATGGTCATCGACAATTTGGTCGACGCATTGAGGATGCTGTCGCGGATGATGTCGGAGGCGGCGCCGATCTCGTCCTTCAGCGTCTCATGCGCGCCGCTGATCGAGGCGCGGACGCGCTCGGCATGGGTGACGACGGCTTCGCGTTCGCTGCCGAGCCCGTCGACCAGCGAACGGATGCGGGATTCATTCTCGGAATAGGAGCGTTCGATCTGGTTGACTTCGCTGTGCACCAGCGTTTCCAGTTCGACGGCGCGGGCAAGCGTGCGTTCGATGCCTTCGCCCATGGCCGCGACCTCGCGGCGAACAGCCTGGCCGATCATCATGACGCGATCCTGGGCAAGGTTTTCCGGCTCCGTCAGGCGGAAGGCCACTTCGGTCATCGACTGGGCGGCCATGCGCATTTCCTGGGCGCGGCGAATCATGGCCGCGAAGGCCCAAAACAGGATGACAGGCACGATCGCCGCAACCGCCAGACCGATCAGCTCCGGACGGGCAAGGAACTGGTCGAGCGTGCGGATCGTCCAGATGCTCGGTCCGAAAAGGACATTGGCCAAGCCGCCGGCGCCGGCGAACCAGGCGAGCGAAACGAAGGCGACAACCCAGTAAATGGTGTTCGAGGCACGCCTGTTGAGGCTGTGCAGGAGCGTTTTGTAGTCCTTCTGGCGATCGTCATTGGCCGGCGAGAACCCCCCGGGCTGGGCACCATTGCGTGTTTCCACGGGGCGCAACTCGGCAGGCTTGGCCTTGGGCGCGGGTTTTGCAGCCTGGCTCTGGGCCTGGCTCTGATTGACGACGGACTCGGATTTCTGATTGCGTCCCTCACGTGCCAACTCGTCGGCGGCCTGGGAAATCTGCGCTTCCAGATCCTCCATCGAAGCGGCGATGTCGAGGTCGCCGCTGCCGACATCATTGCTGAGGTCGATATCAAGCGCCTTCTCCAGTTCCCTGGCCACGTCGCTGTCGAGAGTTCTCGTCGTCGTTGGTTTCTTTGCCATGCCTTCGCTACCCTGTACTAGCTGCCGCGGGCCTTATAATTCTGTTTGTCGTACCACGCGCAGGAGGCTGAAAATGGACCCCTCGTATCGTAATGACACAGGGGGGTAAAGAAAACATGCATTCCGCGGGATACGTAAAACTTTAAATATAAGGTTAACGCAACCGTGATTTGGGCGCCGTTTTCGCAACATTTTTCGCGGCCATCCATTAACCCGTTGTCCACTGGATTCGCCTAGGTTTTTGGGGCAATCGAAGAAACGGAGTTCGAGTTCATGCGTGGCGAAAGCGGCATTGCCTTCTCAATGCCCGGGGGTGACGTATCCGGATCGAGGCGGTCACGACCGGTCGATTTGGCACACCTTGCCCGACAGACGATGGGCGACCGCAGCCTCGAACAGGAGGTGCTGGCGCTCTTTGTACAACAGGCACTGTCGGTGCGCGATAGAATAGTCGACGCCGACATCAAGGACCGGCTTCTGCTCGCCCATGGGCTCAAGGGCTCGGCACGGGGCGTGGGTGCCTTTGCCATCGCAGATTGCGTCACCGAGATCGAGCGCCGGCCGGAAGACAACCAGACGCTCAAGCAGCTCGGCACCCTGATCGACGAAGTGCGCGATTTCATCGCCGCCATCAGTCGCTGAATCCGACGCCAAACCCGGTTTGCGGAAAAACGTCGCGGGGCGGCGCTTTCGCGCGGCAGTTGACTTGCTCGCCGGAGTGATTATCTCGGCTGCAACTCCCTTCAGGTGACAAATGACCAAGCTGACTTTCATCGCCCATGACGGCACGCAGTTCGACGTGGACGCCGAAAACGGCTCGACGGTCATGGAGAACGCGATCCGCAACGCTGTGCCCGGGATCGAGGCGGAATGCGGCGGCGCCTGCGCCTGTGCAACCTGTCACGTCTATGTCGACGAAGCATGGACGGCCGAGGTCGGCGAGCCGGAAGCGATGGAAGAGGACATGCTGGACTTCGCCTACGACGTCCAGCCGAACTCACGCCTGTCCTGCCAGATCAAGGTGCGCGACGCGCTCGACGGCCTGGTTGTCCGAGTGCCTGCCCGCCAGGGCTGAGACATCGGTTTTTTGCCGGCTGCTGCTTGGCAGCGGCGGCTTGCTCATGCAGTGTCTCGACAACACGCAGTGGGGCACATCGCATGACCGGCACCATCACCACAGACGTCCTCATTGTCGGGGCAGGGCCCATCGGCCTCTTCGCCGTGTTCGAACTCGGCCTGTTCGACATGAAGTGCCACCTGATCGACATTCTCGACCGGCCGGGCGGCCAATGCGCGGAACTCTATCCGGAAAAGCCGATCTACGACATTCCCGGCTGGCCTTCGATCTCGGCGCAAGGACTGGTCGACAAATTGCTCGAGCAGATCGCGCCGTTCAAGCCTGACTTCACCTACAACCGCATGGTTTCCAGCCTCGAAAAGCTGGAGGACGGCAGCTTTCGCGTCATCACCGACGAGAACGAGGTGTTCGAGGCCAAGGTGGTGGTGATTGCCGCGGGCGGCGGCTCCTTTCAACCCAAGCGTCCGCCGATCCCCGGGATCGAGCCCTATGAAGGCAAGAGTGTCTTCTATTCGGTGCGCCGGATGGAGGATTTTCGCGGCCACGACCTCGTCATTGTCGGTGGCGGCGACTCGGCGCTCGACTGGACACTGAACCTGCAGCCGGTGGCAAAGAGCGTGACGCTGGTGCACCGGCGGCCTGAGTTCCGTGCCGCGCCCGACAGCGTCAACAAGATGTATGCCATGCAGGAGATGAAGCAGCTGCATTTCCAAGTCGGGCAAGTGACCGGATTGACCGGCACCGAGGGCCAGCTGTCATCGGCCACCATCAAGGGGCCGGACGGCGATGTTGAGGTGCCGTGTACGCGCATGCTGCCGTTCTTCGGCCTGACCATGAAGCTTGGACCGATCGCGGAGTGGGGGCTCAATCTTCACGAGAACCTCATTCCGGTGGATACCGAGAAGTTCCAGACATCGGTGCCCGGCATCTTCGCGGTCGGCGACATCAACTGGTATCCGGGCAAGCTGAAGCTGATCCTGTCGGGCTTCCACGAGGTGGCGCTGATGGCGCAGGCCGCCAAGCGCATCATCAGCCCCGGCGAGCGTATCGTGTTCCAGTACACGACCTCGTCGACCAGCCTGCAGAAGAAGCTCGGCGTGGTGGAAGCTTCCTGAACGCGTCGCTTTGATTCAAATGCAGCCGACGCGCTTCACGTCTTTTGTCAGTCAGCCAGCACCGGAGCCTCGGGATGGCCGCGCAGCGGCTTTTCCGGCATCAGCACCAGCGCGACGAGCGCCATGACCAGCATCGCTGCCGCGGTGATGAAGATCATCACGAATGCCAGTGCCTCGACGGCGGTGCTGGCCGCCTGGACGTTTTCTCCGGCAAGCGGCAGGCCGTAGCCGAGCGCGACCGCACCAAGGATGGCGACGCCAAGCGCGCTGCCCAAAGAACGAAGGAAGGTCAGTACGCCGGTGGCGACGCCGAGATGGGCCTGATCGACGGCATTCTGAACCGACACGGTGGCAACGGGGAATGTCGTGCCACTGCCCAAGCCGATGCACGTCGTCAGAACCTCGACGACCAGCAGGGAAACATGCCCCGCCACAAGGCTGAGTATGCCGAGGCACAGGATGGCGAAGGTCACCCCCATCATCGCGATCCGCTTGTAGTGAACGAACCGGGGAATCGTGCGGCCGCTGAATGTCGCGCCCGCAACGGTGCCGAGCATGAGCCCAAGCATGGCGGTTCCCGATTCACTGGCCGAAAGCCCGAGGATGGACTGCAAATAGACCGGCAGGTAGACCGCGAGCCCGATATTGGCGGCCTGCAGCAGGAACAATGACAACGTACCGGCAAGGACGATTGGGTTGCCAAGCACTTCGAGCGAGATCAGCGGTTCGGCCGCACGCAGCAGCCGCAACGCAAAGGCGCTCCAGACGACAGCCGAACAGGCGAGCAGCCCGAAGATTTCACGCGACAGCCATGGATATTCGCTGCCACCCCAGTTCAACGCCAGCAACAGCAAGGCGGTGGCCGCGACGAGCAACAACGCGCCGAGGCCATCGATGCGATGGTGCTTTGCCGCGATCGGCAGCTTTCTCAGCGGCTTGTTGATGATGGCCATGGCGATGAGACCAAGCGGCATGTTGATCCAGAAGATCAGCGACCAGTGGAGATGCTCGGCGAAGGTGCCGCCCAAAAGCGGGCCTGCGATGCTGGCGACCGCCCAGGTCCCCGCGATCCAGGCCGAGTAGCGCGCGCGCTCGCGCGGCGGCACAAGGTCACCGATCACGGTCTGCGCCAGCGCAAACAGGCCGCCGCCGCCGGCGCCCTGGATCGCGCGACCGACGATCAGGACCAGCATGTTAGGCGCCATAGCGCTAACCAGTGATCCGGCAAGGAAGATGAGGATTGCCGCGTAAATCGTTGGCCGGCGACCATAAACGTCCGATATCTTGCCATAGAGCGGCGCCATCGCTGTGGCGGTCAACAGGTAACCGGTCACGATCCAGGGCAGATATTCGGCATGGCCGAGCAGGCGCGCCATGGTCGGCATCGCAGGTGCGACAATGGTCTGGTCAAGCGCTGCCAGAAGCATCGACAGGAGTACGCCACCGATGATGGCGTTCTTTTCGCTTTCGCTGAGAGGCGAGTCGGTCTTCACCACCGTCTGCCTGTCGACAGTCTGGTCCATGTCCATTCATCCGTATGCTTGCGACTGGCCGCCATTCAGCCCTTCCGGCGTGTTGACCGCGTTAGCCGCATTGACATATGTCGTCCCGTATAGGCCGATTTCGACCGGTGCTCGAAAAGTTTTCGAATCTGGCACTACGCTTCAGTGCAATTGGCCTGCGCCGCCATTCAACGCCTCGGCACGGTTCACGTCGGCGGCAGTTTGCCGTTCCCGAAGCGCTCCATCCGGTAGCGCAGCAGCCTGAGGATGCGGCTTTCGAAATTGACGCTTTCGACACGGTCGAACTGGACCTGGGCACGGTCATGCCTGGCCAGAACGGCCGCCGTGATTGCGGCTGCCTTGGCCTTGGCGGTGTCGCAGTTTCTTTGCGGGTAGGTGGCTTCCAGCGCCTCTTCGAGTTCGCGGCCATAGTTCTTCGCGATCTCGACGTGGCGCTCCTCATGTCGCTTGATGTCGGCCGACAAGGTGTCCCAAAACAGCCTTACATCGGCATCGGCCTTGCGTGTCCGGCGCCATTCGGGAAGGATCACCTTCACCTTGACGGTCACCACGGCATCGGCGATCCGGCAGGAACTCGATGTCCGCGCATAGCTGGTGCGGGTGGTGAAGGCCATTTGCGTGGCGCCCGGGTGGCGCGTGCCCGTGCTTTTCACCTCCGGCCCGCGTTTGAAGAGCTGTGCCTCGATTTCGTCGAGCGTGCTGCCGCCGACGGCGAAGTAGCTATACGTCTTGACGAGATTGGCCGCACCCGCCGGGATCGGTGTCATGGCGAGCAGCAGCGCGCCAAGCAGGAGTTGTTTCACGCCAAGCATGGATCGTTTCATTATGTTGCCTCTTCGACCACCTTGCTTTACGGCCGTTGCCGGCGCAACGGAATTGATCCGCTGGGGATCTCACATGATTGATGAACTCCATGGTTGATGAGCAATGACGGCCAGGCGGTGGCAGTTGGCGCATGGGCGCCATCTCGAGCTTGGCGGCAAGGCCGTGGTCGTCGGCATCCTCAATGTCACGCCCGACAGCTTTTCCGACGGCGGTCTGTTCGAGGCCCCCGAAAAGGCATTGACCCAGGCACGGCGCATCGTCAGGGAAGGGGCATTGGTCGTCGACATCGGCGGAGAATCGACCCGCCCCGGTGCCGCCGCGGTATCGGCAAGCGAGGAACAGGCCCGCATCCTGCCGGTGATCGAAGCGCTGGCGAGCACCGGCGAGGTGCTGATTTCGGTCGATACCTATCGCGCCGACACCGCGCGGCTTGCGGTTGCCGCAGGTGCGCATATCGTCAACGATGTCTGGGGTTTGCAGCGTGAGCCCGACATTGCGCGTGTTGCCGCCGACACCGGCGCCGGGCTTGTCATCATGCATACCGGACGAGATCGCCAGAAGCTGCCGGACGTGATTGCCGATCAATTGGCGTTCCTGCAGAAATCGCTGGAGATCGCCCGCCAGAACGGTATTTCCGACGATCATATCGTGCTCGATCCCGGATTCGGCTTCGCCAAGGAGACGGCGGAGGAAAACCTCGACCTGATGGCTCGCTTTTCCGAGTTGCATACATTGGGCTTGCCGCTGATGGCCGGTACGTCTCGAAAACGCTTCATCGGCACGGTTACCGGCCGTGATGCGGCCGACAGGGGGGTTGGAACTGCGGCGACCAGCGTCATCTTGCGGCTCAAGGGCGCCGATCTGTTTCGCGTCCATGATGTCGCATTCAACGTGGACGCGTTGGCGCTCGCAGATGCTATGCTGGCGCGTCAAACCGACCGGGCGAGAAACTGAGCGATGTATGTCATCCGCATGAAGAACTGCGCTTTCTTTGCCCGGCACGGTGTGCTGGACGAGGAGGAGAGGCTCGGCCAGCGCTTCTATGTCGATGCCGCTCTCACCGTCGATCCCGGCCGGGCGCTTGTCGAGGATTCCATTGAGGACACCGTCAACTACGGCATTGCGTTCACGGTGATCGAAAGGATCATCACCGGGCAGCGTCGCTTTCTGATCGAGTCGCTGGCGCTCGAAGTGGCCCGTGCGCTGACGGCGCGTTTTCCGCAGATCAAGAAAGCCGAAATCACGGTGCGCAAGCCGAACGCTCCGGTGCCCGGCGTGATCGATTACGTCGAGGTGACCGTTGTCTGGCCCGAATAGTACTGTCTATCTCAGCCTCGGCGGCAATCTTGGCGACCCGGCAAAATCAATGGGCGCGGCATTGCGCATGCTGGATGCCGATGCAGACACGCGTGTCACCGGCGTCTCCTCGCTTTATCGCACACCGCCCTGGGGCAAGCTCGATCAACCCGACTTTCTCAACGCGGCCGCGGCAATTTCCACCGGGCTTGCTCCGCGTGCCTTGCTCGACCTCTGCCTTGATGCAGAGCGCAAGCTGAAGCGCGTACGCGAGGAGCGCTGGGGGCCGCGGCTGATCGACATCGACATTCTGGTTTTCGGCGAACGCGTCATTCACGAGACCGGGCTGGAGGTGCCACATCCGCGCATGCTGGAGCGCGCCTTCGTGCTGGCGCCGCTGGCGGAGATCGCGCCCAGCCTGGTGGTCAGCGGTCGCAGCATCGCGGACCGGCTGGTCGCCGTCGACACCTCTGGCATCGAGCGATTGTCGTCCGGCCGCGATTGGTGGTTGGCCTGACATCCAAACGAGGTGGCAGCCGAACTTTCAGCCCGAGAATCCGCCGCCGTCCAGGAACGACTGCTCCCGCGGGGTGGTTTCGCGGCCAAGCATCCTGTTTCGGTGCGGAAAACGGCCGAAGTTCCGAATGATATCGCGGTGTTCGACGGCATAGCTGAGATAGGGTTCGGCCCGGGCCTGGGTCAGATCGACCGATATGTGCTGGTCGGCGAGCAGTTCCGAATGCTCGTACGGCAGATAGAGGAAAACGCGGACTTCTACTTCGAGCGCCAGATCATGACCGGCCGCGATCGCCTTTGCGGCAAAATACCTGGCGAGCGGGTCGGTCGCGTACATATGGCCGGTGCCGCGAAAGCAGTTCCGCGGAAACTGGTCGAGCAGGATCATCAGCGCCAGCGAGCCTTCGGCATGCTCCAGCCAGCCGTCGCATTCACGCCGCGCTGCTGCGTAATGCAGATCGAGAAAGCGGTCGCGGAAGTCGGCATCGAAGGCCTCGTTCTTCTCGAACCACGCGTCCTCGCCGGCATCGCGCCAGAACTTGGTGACCGACAGGGCTCTGCTGTCCAATTCCATGCCTAATTCCTTGCTCAGTCGGCGGGTTCGGGTTTGTGCAGCACGCCAGCCGTCTCTTCGTTGAGCGCCTGGCCAGCGCGGCGCGGCGTGGAGAGCGGCGTCGGAATCGGCGTGCCGATATTGCCTTTTAGGAAGCGCTGTCCGGCGCGGACGCCTTCAGCCAGTTGCGTCTCGAAACGGGCGGTGTCGCGGCGCCGCACGTCCTCGATCACTTCGGCGACGTCTTCGGGATCGACACCAAGCGATTCCAACGCCGAGCCGCCAAAGACCAGCGCCGACTCGAAGGTTTCACGCAGCTGGTAGTCGACGCCGGCGCGAATGAGCTGTAGCGCGGTGCCGCGGTCGAAGGCCCGCGCCAGCACCGTCAGAAGAGGAAACTCGGCCTTGACCAGCTGCGCGATGCGGACGGCGGCATCCGGCTTGTCGACGCAGATCAGTACGGCGCGCGCCCGACCGGCGCCGGCGGCATGCAGGATGTCCAGCCGGGTGCCGTCGCCATAGTAGACCTTGAAGCCGAAATCGGCCGCCGCCTGGATCATCTCGACCTCATTGTCGATGATCGAGACGTCGATGCCGCGCAGCAGCAGCGGCTGGCTGGCGATTTGCCCGAAGCGGCCGAAACCGATGATCAGCACGCTGCCGGTCAGGCCATCGGCGACATCGACGCCGTCGAGCGATTGTTCGTCGCGCGGCGTCAGATAGCGCAGCGCGATGATCGCAAGCGGTGTCAGCACCATCGAGATGATGACGATCGCCGTGAGCGTCGCGTTGGCGTTGCCGTCGATGATGCCGACGGCCGCCGCCGACGAGTAAAGGACAAAGGCGAATTCGCCGCCTTGCGCCATGAAGACCGCGCGCTCCAAGGCTTCGCGATGACCTGACTTCAGGATGCGGGCGACGATGTAGATGCCGAACGCCTTCATCACCATGTAGGCGACGACATAGATGGCGATCAGCCGCCAGTTCGCGGCGACCACATGCAGGTCGAGCGACATGCCGACCGCAAGAAAAAACAGGCCGAGCAGGATGCCGCGGAAAGGTTCGATGTCGGCTTCGAGCTGATGGCGGAAGGTCGATTCAGACAGCAGCACGCCGGCCAGGAAGGCGCCCATCGCCATCGACAGGCCGCTGAGCTGCATGGCGAGCGCGGACCCGAGAACGACCAGAAGTGCTGCCGCCGTCATCACCTCGCGGGCACGGGCTTCCGCCAGGATGCGGAAGAATGGATTGAGCAGATAGCGGCCGGCCACTACCAGGCCGACGATCGCGGCGAGGCCGATGCCGACCTCCGTCAGCCGCTCCGACAGGCTGGTGTCGGCCCCACCGGGCGCCAGGAACGCGATCAGTGCCAGCAGCGGCACAATGGCCAAATCCTCGAGCAGCAGGACCGATACGATGCGCTGGCCTTTCGGCGCGGCGATTTCGCCGCGCTCCTCGAGAAGCTGCATGACGATCGCCGTCGAGGTCAGCACGAAGCCGGCGCCGGCGACGAAGGATTGCGCGATCGGAAATCCTCCCGCCACGCCGACGCCTGTTAGCAGAAGCGCGCAGACGCCGACCTGCAGGGCGCCGAGGCCGAAAATCTCGCGGCGCAGGCCCCACAGCCGCGACGGCTGCATTTCCAATCCGATGATGAACAGGAACATCACCACGCCGAGTTCGGCGACGTGAAGAATGGCTTCCGATTCGGAAAAGACGCCGAGACCGAACGGACCGATCACCACACCGGCGGCGAGATAGCCGAGGATCGAGCCCAGTCCCATGCGTTTAAAGATCGGAACCGCGACGACACCCGCGGCAAGCAGCGCCACCACCTGAATAAGCTCGCTGCCCGATGCTTCCGCCGCCATGCCTCTTTTCCCTGTGTCTGACAGCACTCCTTGCATGCACCGGGAGCGGGAGGCAAGGGCACAAAGCTTGACAGGAAGGGTAGGTGCCGTTGACGCGATTTCCTTGGTGGAACAGCGGTCTCCGCTTGTCTGCCGGACGTTCGGCATCTATATCAGCCATATGCCTGACTATTCGTCCCGCCCGTCGTTGCCGCACATCCCGATGGACGCGCTTAGCGAAGTTCTGCAAGACTTTCGCTTGAGTGGTGTCAACTATGGCCGCTGCGAGCTCCGGCATCCATGGAGCATAGACTTTCCGCAACAAAAGCTGCTTCGTTTCCATTTTGTCGGCCAGGGTCCATGCTGGATTCATACCGAAGCGCAAGGCTGGCAGGAGTTGCGCAATGGCGATCTGGTGCTGCTGCCGCAAGGCATCGCTCATCGGTTGGCGAGTGCGCCGGATGTTGCAGGCGACTCGCTCCAGGGTTGCCAGGTGATCAAGTTGGGGGGCAACGTCTGCGAGGTGGTGCGGGAAGGAACGGGCGCGACGAGCACCCTTTTCTGCGGCTCCATGACCTTGGGCTCCTGTGCGCTTAACCCATTGATCTCGTTGATGCCGCCTATCATCAAGGGTTGCGACGTGGCTGGCAATGACCCGGTCGTTGGTCCTTTGCTGGCGGCCATGACGGCGGAGGCCGCACATCCGCAGATGGGCAGCGCCACCATCTTGTCGCGTATGGCGGACTTGCTGACAGCCCGGCTCATCCGCTGCTGGGTCAATTGCTCGGGAGCCTCGACCACGGGTTGGCTCGCAGCCATCCGCGATCCCCATATTGGCCGCGCGCTGGCAGCAATGCACCGAGACCCCGGCCGTAACTGGACGCTGGAAACCCTCGCCGGCGTGGCAGGCCAATCGCGCTCGATTTTCGCCGAGCGCTTCAGCGCCGTATTGGGGCAGGGTGCTGCACGCTACCTCGCTCGCCTGCGTATGCAGCTTGCCCGCGAGTTGCTGGAGCAAAACGGCTTGTCGGTTGCCGAAGTCGCGACCCGTTTGGGCTATGATTCCGAGGCATCCTTCGCTCGCGCGTTCAAGCGCATCACCAATGTCTCGCCGGGCGTTGTGCGCCGCACAATTCCCGGACGAATAGACATGAATTTCGGATTTTGAGATACATATCATCCGGAAGGACTCGTCTATGAAGATCTCTAAACCTTGGAGATCCTTCAGTGACTGACACAACATTACAGCTTGAAGACGCCGCGATTGGCCTTGATGCCGACGCGCCGGTCGCGTGGAGCGCGGCCACCTGGTTCGCGGTCCTTTCATTGGCGGCCACCAGCTTTGCCCTTGTATCAGCCGAATTCCTGCCGGCAGGTCTGTTGACGCCAATGGCGCGTGATCTCGGCATCAGCGAGGGGACGGCTGGACAGGTCGTCACCGCCACCGCCTCCGTCGGCGCCGTGACGGCCATGTTGAGCAATGTTCTCATCGGCCGATTGAACCGCAAGACGGTGCTGGTTGGCCTCATGGCCTTGGCGGTCGGTTCCAATATTCTTGCAGCGTTGGCGCCCAATTTCTGGCTGTTGTTGCTAGGCAGGGCCGGACTGGGGATTGCTCTCAGCGCTTTCTGGGCACTTTCGGTTGCTGTCGTTGCAAGGCTGGTCGGCGCCAATGCGACAGGTCGAGGCATGGCTGTCGTCACCCTCGGGGTCTCGCTCGCCACCATTGCCGCGCCCTCGATGGGTGCGTTGATCAGCGACTGGCTGGGATGGCGCAGCGCCATGGCCATGACGGCGGGGCTGGCCGTGATTGCCATGCTTTTGCAGTTGCTTAGCCTGCCGACCTTGCCTGCAGCAGCAAGCAACAGTCTTGCAGACGTATTTCGGCTGACACGGCGGCGTGGTATTCAACTCGGCATGCTTGCCATTGTCTTGCTGATGACAGGGCATTTTGCTGGCTCTGTCTATGTGCGTCCCTTCCTCGAACAGGTGACGCTCCTTGCAACCGGGCCAATTGCCCTGGCTCTGCTCGGATTTGGCATCGCCGCCGTGATTGGCAATATTGCCGGCGGCCGCATGGCCGACGCCAATATCCGCATTGCTCTCGTGGTGACCGCCGCGTTGATGGCGTTTGCGGCGCTGGCATTGGTGCTTTGGGGCGTGCACATCGGCGTTGCCTTCGGGTTCGTTACACTTTGGGGCCTCGCCTTCGGCATGGGGCCGGTGGTGCTGCCGACCAATCTGTCGCGTGCGGCGCCTGATGCGCTGGAAGCGGCGGGTAGCCTGATGGTCGTCTCTTTCCAGGTTGCCATCACGGTCGGCGCGGTTGTCGGTGGTTATGTCGTGGACACCTATGGTGCCACGGCGCCCTTGACTCTGACCGCTGTCCTTGCGGCGGCGACGGCCCTGCTGGCGCTGCTACAGCCTCGCGGCTGAACCTTGCTCTAGTTGACCTAGACGTCATGTTCCGAGGCCTGAGATCGGTGGCCCGCCCTTTCGTGCGATTAAGAGACGAGGGTTGCTCGGATAGGCCGAGCCGATCCTCACGCACGGAGGACGAGCCATGGGAGAGTATAGCGAAGCATTTGTCGCGTTTGATGTAGCCAAGAAGAAGCATGCGGTGGCGATCGCAGCGGGCGGCCGCACGGGCGAAGTCCGGTTTCTCGGTGAGGTCGAGAATAGGCCGGCTGCGATAGAGCGGACGATCAAGAAGCTGGGAAAAAGGTACGATCGACTGCACGTCTGCTTCGAGGCCGGACCGACTGGTTACGGACTTTGCCGTCAGGTCCGCGATCTTGGTCACGACTGCATGGTGGTTGCGCCCGCCCTGATTCCGAAGCGGTCGGGCGAGCGCATCAAGACGAACCGAAGGGACGCGGTCACTCTGGCGCGGCTGCATCGGGCGGGCGAACTGACCGGAGTGTGGGTACCGGACGTCGTCCACGAGGCTGTCCGCGATCTGGTGCGGGCTCGGGAATCCGGAGCCGACGACCTGCGCCGCAAACGCCAGCAGCTGCTCTCCTTCCTTCTGCGCCATGGTCGGATCTACGAGGGCGGCGGTCATTGGACATTGGCGCACCGGCGCTGGCTTGCCCGCCAGAGCTTCGAGCATCCGGCGCAGCAGATCGTGTTCCAAGAGAAGATCGACGCGATCGAGGACGCGGTTCAGCGGCTACGCCGCTTGGACGAGCAGCTGAGCGCCGTCGTGCCCACCTGGTCCATGGCGCGGGTCGTCGAGGCCTATCAGGCGATGCGCGGTGCCTCGTTCCTGGTCGCAGTAATCTTCGCGGCCGAGATCGGGGATGTGCGCCGCTTCGATACACCGCCGCAGTTGATGGCCTTCCTCGGCCTGGTTCCGGGGGAGCGTTCGACCGGCGACACGGTCCGCAGGTCGAGCCTTACACTCGCCGGCAATCGACGCGCCCGCCGCGCCTTGGTCGAAGCGGCCTGGACTTACCGCTATCCCGCCAGGGTCAGCGAGGCCCTGAGGCTCCGGCTCGAGGGGTTACCCAAAGCTGTCCGCGACATCGCCTGGAAGGCGCAGGTCCGGCTCTGCGCTCGCTATCGTCGCCTCAACGCCGCCGGCAAGAAGCCACCGGTGGTCGTGGCCGCGATCGCGCGCGAGATGGCCGCCTTCCTGTGGGCCATTGGGCAGGAGGTCGAACCGTCATAGACGAGTCTCGACCCAGCCCGCTGCACAGGGCCGGGGGTGGGGCCACGGTGGGGAACTCCCGTCGCTAGTTATGTGGCCGAGCCAATCCGCCCGACGCCCGCCCTCTAGACCGAGGACAGCCCCGAGACGAAGACACGGAAGGCGGTATCCAACCCGCGGATGAGAGTCTGATCAACCGTCGTCTCTGAGCTCCACCCCCGACCCTGTGCAGTTCCAGCCAATCCGACTGCTTTGCACACTCGCGCCAAGCAGTTGTTCCCTCTCGCCTTCAGCCTTGACAGGGAACATGAGAAACTAGCTGTTAAAATGAGGCGGTGACCATGGGATCGCCGCCTTTTTTGCTTTCAGCGATCGATGATTGTTCAGTTCGGGGCGATGGAGCCGACTTCGACGGCGTCGACGCGCTTCAGGCTCATGCCGATCACCGGCACCAGTTGGTCGTCGACGCGCACCGCAATGGTCACCGTCATCGAATTGTCGTCGGGGATGCGGGCCTGCATGACGCCGCGCAACTGATTGCGATTGATTGTGAAGACCACCTTGCGGGGATCGACCACATTGCCGCCGATTATGTCGAGCCCGGAGCCGCTCGCGCCGCCCATGAAGCTGCCCTTGTAGCCCTCGCGGCCCTTGCGCTCGATCTTGGCCGACATCTGCTGGGTGAACATGCCGACCCGGCAGCCGCCGTCGAGCGACATGCCGACCTTGCCGTCCGGCGTGGAGCCAGTGAAGCTGCAGTTGAACTTGGTGCCCTTGTACTTGCCGGCGACGATTTCGCCGGGGCCGATCCATTTGCCTTCGGCCGACTGGAAGAATTGCTTGTCCGGCTCCGCCGAGGCGGCCGCTCCGGCAATGCCGACGACTGTAGTGATCACGGTTGCCAGGGGCAGGAGGCTGGACAGAATTACACTTTTCATCGACGACACCCGGCAACAAAGAGGCTGTTTGGAACCCGTCTGACCATGAACAAGATTGGTTAATGCTTCGTCACTACGGTGCCGCCACAAAGCAGTCCGGTAACAATTCCGAAGGTCCAAACGCTCCGGCCCGGCTCACTTGCCGGGCGGGGCTGTTTCACCGTCTTTCCTGGTGGCAAACGATGTCAGCGCGGAGAGGAAATCGCCCAGTCCGGGACGCTTCGCCGCGCTGAAGGGTAGGGGGCGCGCCGTTTCCATCGCCGCGATGCCGATGCGCGCCGTCATCATGCCGTTGACAACGCCCTCGCCGAGCTTGGCCGAAAGGCGCGCCGCCAGGCCGTGGCCGACGATCTGCTGGACGAAACTGTCGCCGACCGCGATCGAGCCAGTAACCGCCAGATGCGCCAGCACGCTGCGCGCCAGGCGGAAGAAACCCAGCGTTCCCGGCCGTCCGCCATAGAGTTCCGACAGGCGGCGGATGAGCCGCCCGGCCTCGAACACGACATAGGCGACGTCGACGAGTGCGCGCGGGCTGACCGCCGTCACCAGCGAGACGCGTTTGGCTGCCTCGAGAATCATCACCTTCGCCCTGGCATCGAGGGGGCCGAGAATTTCGGCTTCGGCCAGCCGCACCAGATTGCCGCCGTCGATGATTTCACCGCGCAGTTCGGCCAGCGCGCGCCGGCCGGCCGCAGTCTCGGGTTTGGCCGCGACAAAGGCCGACAATTCGTCGACGACCGATCGTGCTGCCTTGGGATCGTCACGCGCGATCGCGTCGAGCGCCCGCTTCTGCAGTTTTTCGACCTCGGCGAGGCGGGCGATCGCCAGGAACTCGCGAATCAGGATCACAACGAGCGCCAGTACGGCGATGGCGGCCATGCCGGCGGCCAGCCAACCCAGCCATTCGGCGCGCGCGAAGAGGTCGCGTATGAGCCGGTCGGTCCACAGGCCGACAGCCAGCGAGACCAGGACGCCAAAAGCGCCGAAGAAGATGCTGCCGAGCAGTGAGCGTTTTCTGGGGGCGATGGCCGGCGGCGGCTCTGCGGCAATGATGTCGGGCTCGTCGAAGACATCGACTTCCGCCGGTATGATCATCGCGACATCGGTTTTCATCGCGCGGGGTTTGCGCTGGGTGTCGGTCTGGGCACGAGTTTCGGCTTGGGCGTTGCGCGCCTCTGGCGCCGCTTGTCTCGATGTGGCTTCCGGCTCGATGCGGAATGCTGCCGGCTTGCGGGGCGCGGTCATGCCAGATGATCTCCGATCAGGAACTGCAAGGCACGGTCGAGCCTGATATGCGGCAGCGACAGCGTGACACCTTCGGCTGTGCGTTCGAGCTTTGGTGGACGGAAACGGACGAAGCGGATTGCCGGGTCCGAGGAGTCCTGCTTGTGATCGGGGCCCAAAACATCGAACACCGCATCAATTTTCTCCGGTAAATCACCAGGAAATATGGCTGTTTCCGTCTTTCCATCAAAGGTTTCGCCATTGATCCTCTCGTCGGCGATCGGCGTGCCGATGATGACCGGCAACGTCTCTCGGCCTTGCTTGACCGTGCCTTCGCGTGTCGCGCGCATCGCGGCCATGGCGACGACATCGACATCGGCGCCGGTGAAATTCGCGCGCGCCACGGCGCGGTCGGCAAGCCGCCGCACGATCGCCTGCAGGCGGTCATGGCTTTCGTGGTGCAGGTGATCGGCCTTCGTCGCGGCAACCAATATGCGGTCGATGCGCCGCGAGAACAGGTCGGTGAGGAAGCTGCCCCGGCCGGGACGGAAACAGCTGAGAATCTCGGTCACCGCGCGCTCCAGGTCGGCCATGGCGCCGGGACCGGCGTTCAGCGCCTGCAAGGCGTCGATCAGCACGATCTGGCGATCGAGTCGGGTGATGTGTTCGCGGAAGAACGGTTTGACGACATGCGTCTTGTAGGCCTCGTAACGCCTGTCCATCATGGCGTGCAGCGACCCGGGTCGCGGACGCTTGTCGCCAATCCCTGCCAGGGGCGCGAAGGTTAGTGCCGGCGAGCCTTCGAGATCGCCGGGCATCAGGAAACGGCCGGGCGGCAAGGTCGAAAGCGCCCGTTCGTCGAGCTTGCACGCTTTCAGATAAGCGGCGAAGCTCTCAGCCAGGCGGCGCGCCGCCATCTCGTCGGCATCGGCATTCGGATCGATCTCCGCCGACAGCGCCCGCCAGGCCCGCGACAGGTCCTCGCGCACAGGCAGGACGGCCATTTCGAAGGCTTCGTGCGAAAAATCGGCGAAGGATTTGCCCAGCAGCGGCAGATCGAGCAACCATTCGCCGGGATAGTCGACGATGTCGATCGACAGTCTGCCGGAGGAGAACAAACGGCTCCAGCCGGAGGCCGATTCATATTCGATGGTCAGCCGCAGTTCCGAAATGGCGCGCGTGGAATCGGGCCAGGCGCGGTCGTTGACCAGGGCGGCAATGTGATCCTCGTACTGGAAGCGCGGCACCGCGTCGTCCGGCTGCTGCTCGAGGAAGGCGCGAGCGATACGTCCTGATTTTTGCGCGGCAAACAGCGGCAGGCGCCCGCCATGGATCAAATTGTGGACAAGGGCCGATATGAACACGGTCTTGCCCGCGCGGGATAATCCGGTCACGCCGAGGCGCAGCGATGGAGAAAAAAGCCCGGTGGCGCGTCCCGACAGCGTGTCGAGGGCAATCCTCGCCTCGTCGGTGAAGGTAGTCAGCGATGATGCCAAAATGTGATCTCTCGGGCTTGCCTATGTCCGATATAGGCTCTGCAAACAGGCTTTGAAATGGCTCAGAGATCGGCCGGAGTCAGGAACGCTTCGAGATAGCCGGTGCCCTGGGCGGCCTTGGCAAGATCGCCGTCAAAGCGGACGACCGCCAGGCCCGAGGTCGGGAACCCATGGTTGAGCGTTGCCCGTGCCGTCTCGTCGCCGTCGCCCGAAACCGCCATGGCGAGATCCTCTGTCATCGGATTGTGGCCGATGACCAGCAATGAACCCGACCCGCCATTGTCGCGGATGAGATGGAGGTAACCGGTGGCGTCCGCGCTATAGAGCGTGTCGAAGAATAGGACCCGGCCGGTGTCGGTCTGGCCGGCCAGGCCTTCCAGCGTCTCCTTGGCGCGTTTGGCATTGGAGCACAGCGTCAGGTCCGGAACATAGGAGCGGGAGCGCATGGCGGCGCCCATCGTTTCGGCGTCGCTGCGGCCCGATGCATCGAGCGGGCGATCGAAATCGCGCATGCCGGGCAGTGCCCAGCCAGCCTTCGCATGTCGCAACAGATACAGCCTGCTCACCCAACCTCCGAATGCCGAAGCCTTCCAGGATTAGCCACGAGAACGGCATTGCGCACAATGGCCCGTGTTTCTCGACTACAGCGAATCACCATGCTGCGGCGCAGCAAAAGGTGGCTGGCCTGGGCCGAAAGGCGCAGGCGATATTGCGACAGCACGTTTTACCGGATCCAAAGTGTCACAGCGAAGTTTGGTGTCAAAACGAGCGTACGCCCCCGCAAAGGCGCGCGCCGGCGCGCATTAACAATTGCGTGAGACAGCGGCCGATTGCGCTTGTGCAGGCGTCGGACGGCGAATATATAGGCGCCAAATTTGGGGCAGTTTGGGTGAGTCGAATGAACGACATCGTTACCGCCGATTACATACCCTCCGAAGACGAGCCGTTCATGAACGAGCGGCAGAAATCCTACTTCCGCTCAAAGCTCGTCACCTGGAAAAACGACATATTGCGCGAAGCGCGCGAAACACTGGAAATCCTGCAACAAGAAAACGCCAACCACCCCGATCTAGCCGATCGCGCCTCTTCGGAAACAGACCGCGCCATCGAACTCAGGGCCCGCGATCGTCAGCGCAAGCTTATCGCAAAGATCGATTCGGCCTTGCAGCGCATCGACGAAGGCACTTATGGCTATTGCGAAGAGACCGGCGAGCCGATCGCGCTGAAGCGGCTCGATGCGCGTCCGATCGCGACGTTGTCGATCGAAGCGCAGGAGCGGCACGAGCGCCGCGAAAAAGTCTACCGCGACGACTGAGGGTCAAGGCCGGCGGCGCACGACGAGCCGCCATGATTGACGTTGATTTTGAAATGGCCGGTTTTCCGGCCATTTTTGTTGGCACGTTCAAGGCGGACGAAATCTACAACCGTCGAAGCGCAGGCCCTAATTCTTAAGCCCCCGAAAAGGGGTCCGGCAGTCGAACCGGCTACGATTTTCGCGTGGGATGGCTACTCAGCGGCCGCTCATCGCTTCTGGCTGGAGAGTTCGCCGAGAAGCTTGGTCATTTCATCATCGAGCGACTGCGGTTCCTTCGCCGCCGGTTTGCCGGCCGGGCCGGCCGAACGGGGCTGATCGAGCGACACTTCGAGTTCCCTCATCAGCGTGTCGTCGATGCTGTCCTGCGCAGGTGGCGGCGGTGGTGCATGCCGGACGACATTGGCAGGCGCGGATCCATAGGCGGGCAGCGGCGTGATATTGGTCGGCTGATAGCTTTGCGTTGCCGGCCTCGGCGCAGATGCCGGTGCCGGTGCTGTTTGGCGTGGGCGGGCCGGTGGCACCGCATTCACCGGCTGCGGAGCCGGTGCCTGTCTCGCCGGCGGTGGTGCGGGTTGCGGCGGACGCGGCCTTGCCGCCGGGGCCGCGGCGGCCGGGACCGGCTGCAAGCCGCTGTCTCCGGTCAAGGCCGGACGGCGCGGCGCCGAAAGACGGATATCGCGCTCGACGACGAGGTCAGTCGGGCCGCCGATCAAAAGCAGATGCTCGATGTCATCGCGGCGCACCAGCACCAGCCGACGATGGCTGTCAACGGCAGTGGCGTCCATGACGGCCAGCCGTGTCTTGCGGTTCCGGCCGCCGGCAACGAAGGTCCCGAACGTCAGATTACGCACCAGCTTGACGATGACGAGAACGATGACCAGCAGGACAAGTGCTGCAAACGTCCACAACAATGCTGCGGCATAACCGGGGCCCGCCACGCTATCCAGCCATTGCATCGGTTTCCCCTGATTGCCCTTGGAAGAGACCTGACACTAGACCGTTGCGGCGGGCCACCGCAAGTTACGTTTCACGCTGGTGAACAGCTTGAAAACTCCAAGGGCCGGAAGACATCATTTTTATCGGACATTTGCCGCCCAGGCCTTTTCGGGACTAGGAGAATGTGATTCAACCCGCTAGGGGCGGGTGGTCGGAACACCGGAATTCACGAGCAGGGGGCACATGGCCAAGGAAGCGCGCGGCGATTTCTATCCGGTACCGATCGTCGACCAGAATACGCGACCAGGCGCGGTCACCCGGCTCATCATTTTCATCGTCGTTCTGACGGGCGCGGCAATCGTCTTCGGCCTTTTCCGCGAGCGCCTCGGCGATCCTTTCCTGCTCGGTATGCTTGGCGTGCTGGCGATGATCGGCGTCGGCTTCCTGTTTGCCACGGCGATCGGCTTCGTGCAGGTGACGCCGCGCTCGACAGGCGATGAACTGTCGAAATCCTTCGTCGATTCGATGTCGCAGGGCCTTCTCGTCACCGACACCAAGGGCCGTGTCGTCTATGCCAATCGCGCCTATGCCGACATGACCGGAGCGTCGTCGGCGGCCGACCTGAAGACAGTCGAGGGGTTGCTCTCGGATGTCCCCGAAGCTTCGGTGACGATTTATCGCCTGGCGTCCGGCCTGCGCGACGGCCAGCCGGGCGACGGCGAGTTTCGGCTCGCGCAATCCATTCGGCCCGGAGCCGATCCGGGCGCCCGCTGGTACCGGGCGCGCGCCCGCACCTTCAGTGTTCCAGGCCAGCGGCTGCCGATGCTGGCCTGGCAGCTTGCCGACATCTCCCAGGAACGGGCCGAGCAGGAGCGGTTCTTTCTCGATTTGCAGCAGGCCATCGATCATCTCGACCACGCGCCGGCCGGTTTCTTTTCTGCCGACCAGGAGGGTCGCGTCACCTACATCAACGCCACGCTGGCCGAATGGCTGGGCATCGACCTCACCAGCTTCACGCCCGGTGCGGTCTCCTTGGCCGAGATCGTGGCCGGCGACGGCATGGCGCTGGTCCGTTCGGTCAAGGCCGATCCCGGCACAACGCGCAACGCGGTCATCGATCTCGACTTGACGACGATGACGGGCGAGGCGCTTCCGGTGCGCTTCATGCATCGCGTTTCGGCCAGCCGCGAAGGCCTCAACGGGCCGACACGCACGATCGTGCTCAACCGTACGCAAGGCGAGGACTCGTCTGCCGATTTGCGGGCCTCGGAAGTGCGCTTCACCCGCTTCTTCAACTCGACACCGATGGCGATAGCCGGCGTCGATCACAACGGGCGCATCCTGCGCACCAATGCGCCGTTCCTGTCGCTGTTCTCGACCGTCGTCGATCGCGACGCCGTCGATCGCCGTGTGCGGCTCGACACGGTGATCCATGAACGCGACCGGCCGGCCTTCGCGGCTGCTTTCGAAAAGGCGCAGCAGCGGCAGGCGGATATCGAGCCGATCGACACGCTTCTGCCCGGCAATGACGAGCGGCACATTCGTTTCTACGTCAACGCTGTCGCCGACGGGACCGGCGGCGAGGGCGCCGAGGAGTCGGCCATCGTCTATGCCGTCGAGACGACGGAGCAGAAAGCCCTCGAAGGGCAGATGGCGCAAAGCCAGAAGATGCAGGCGGTGGGCCAGCTTGCCGGCGGCATCGCTCATGATTTCAACAATGTGCTGACCGCCATCATCATGGCATCCGATCTTTTGTTGACCAACCACCGTCCGTCGGACCCGTCCTTCCCCGACATCATGAACATCAAGCAGAATGCCAACCGGGCGGCCTCGCTGGTGCGGCAGTTGCTGGCCTTCTCGCGCAAGCAGACATTGCGGCCGGAAGTGCTCAACCTGACCGACGTGCTCGCCGATCTCAGGATGCTGCTGGCCCGCCTGGTCGGCAACGACATCAAGCTGAAGGTCGACCATGGCCGCGACCTGTGGCCGGTCAAGGTCGATATCGGGCAGTTCGAGCAGGTGGTGGTCAACCTTGCTGTCAACGCACGCGACGCCATGCCGGCGGGTGGTGATCTCACCGTGCGCACCCGCAATGTGACTGCTGAGGAGTGCAAGACCTTTTCCTACCGCGAACTCACCCCGGCAGACTATGTCGTGGTCGAAGTCGAGGACACCGGCAGCGGCATCGCGCCCGACGTGCTGAAGAAGATCTTCGAGCCCTTCTTCACCACCAAGGAAGTCGGCAAAGGCACCGGCCTTGGCCTGTCAATGGTCTATGGCATCATTAAGCAGACCGGCGGCTTCATCTACTGCGATTCCGAGGTCGGCAAAGGGTCGACTTTCCGCATTTTCCTACCGCGTCATGTTGCGGAACTGAAAAAGGCGGGCGACCCCGACGATGTACCGGCAGCACCGGCGAAGATCGCCGATGCGGCCAAGGATCTATCGGGCTCGGCCACTGTGCTGCTCGTCGAAGACGAGGATGCCGTGCGAATGGGCGGCATGCGGGCGCTGACCTCGCGCGGCTACACCGTGCATGAGGCGTCTTCGGGGGTCGAGGCGCTGGAAGTATTCGAGGCGCTGGGCGGCAAGGTCGACATCGTCGTTTCCGACGTGGTGATGCCGGAAATGGATGGACCGACGCTGCTTGGCGAACTGCGCAAGCGCCAGCCAGACATCAAGTTTGTCTTCGTGTCTGGTTATGCTGAGGACGCATTCGCCAGAAACCTGCCGGCCGACGCGCATTTCGGCTTCCTGCCAAAGCCGTTTTCGCTCAAGCAATTGGCGACGATCGTCAAGGACATGCTGGAGTCTTAGAACTTCCCTATGTTCTTGCCTGTGCGCAACACGGCTCTCTGCGCGGAACCAACAGGGTTCCGCGCTTTTTGGCATCTCAGTTCTTCGTACAGGTCGAGGCGGTGAAGGCGCCGTCGGGCTGCTTCATGATGATGTCAAAGGAGGGTGTGCCCTGGCCGTCCAGCGTTGCCTGGGTCAGCGACAGCGAGTTTCCGCCGGCGGTATAGCCACCCAACGGCCCGAGCCAGGAGATCACCCCGTTTGCGTCCATTTGATAGTTGTAACCCTGCTGCGCGGTCGCGAGGGTACCGAGGCCGGTGTAGAACGGACCACTGTAGACAGTCCCCTTGATGGTGATGTCGCCGAGGTTGAGGAACATGCCAAGCAGGTACACTTCGCAGCGATAGGTGCCGTCCGGAAGCTTGCCGTCGCTGAAGTCGGCTCGCGCGGCTCCGCCTGCTGCCGCCAGAATCAATATGCTGATAAAAATGCGTGAAATGCCTGAAACCATGACGTCGCTCGTTTGCGGAGCGAGCTTGCCCTATTTTTGCACGGCGCCGCAACATCGGTCGTTTGCGATACGTCTATGAAGATCAAAATCTAGGCAATTGGGAACATTGAGCGAAAATTGGGCAGATAGTCGCGGGTCTGCGCAAATTTCTCTCAATCAATTTTGAGCGGCTCTCTTTTTCTTTGTAAGCCTAAAATCCCAACGCGCTGGCAATGCTCGATTTTTCGTCCCCATCGGCGCCGCCACAGCGATTGGCATGGGGGTTGCATTGTAGTGTTGCGGTGCAATCAACCAGCTTGGGAGTCTGTAATATGAGGGGTAATTTCTCGACAATAACAAAAATGTTTTCGGCGAGCGTGGTTGCCGCCGGCCTGTTGATCTCCGCGCCTGCCAAGGCGGCTGACGACACCATCAAGGTCGGTATTCTCCATTCGCTGTCGGGGACCATGGCGATTTCGGAAACGACGCTGAAGGACGCCATGCTGATGCTCATCGACGAGCAGAACGCCAAGGGTGGCCTGCTCGGCAAGAAGCTGGAGGCGGTCGTCGTCGATCCTGCTTCCAACTGGCCGCTATTCGCCGAAAAGGCACGCGAGCTGATTTCGAAGGACAAGGTCGCGGCGGTGTTCGGTTGCTGGACCTCGGTGTCGCGCAAATCGGTGCTGCCGGTGTTCTCCGAACTCGACAACATCCTGTTCTACCCCGTCCAGTATGAGGGCGAGGAAAGCGAGCGCAACGTGTTCTACACGGGTGCGGCGCCGAACCAGCAGGCCATTCCGGCGGTCGACTATCTGATGAGCGAAGACGGCGGTTCGGTGAAGCGCTGGGTGCTCGAAGGCACCGACTACGTCTATCCGCGCACCACCAACAAGATCCTCGAAGCCTATCTGAAGGCCAGGGGCGTCGCAGCGGAAGACATCATGGTCAACTACACGCCATTCGGCTTCTCCGACTGGCAGACCGAGGTTTCGGCGATCAAGAAGTTCGGATCGGCCGGCAAGAAGACCGCCGTCGTCTCGACCGTCAACGGCGATGCCAACGTGCCGTTCTACAAGGAACTCGGCAACCAGGGCGTCAAGGCCGAGGACATCCCGGTCATGGCCTTCTCGGTCGGCGAGGAAGAGCTTGCCGGTCTCGACACCGCGCCGCTGGTCGGCCATCTCGCCGCCTGGAACTACTTTGAAAGCATTGACACACCTGAGAACAAGAAGTTCATCGCCGACTGGCACAAGTTCATCAAGAACGACAAGCGCACCACCAACGACCCGATGGAGGCCCATTACATCGGCTTCAACATGTGGGTGAAGGCGGTCGAGAAGGCCGGCACCACCGATCCGGACAAGGTCATCGACGCTATGGTTGGCGTTTCGGTGCCGAACCTGACCGGCGGCTATTCGACGATGATGCCGAACCACCACATCACCAAGCCGGTGCTGATCGGTGAAATCCAGGCCGACGGCCAGTTCGAAACCGTCTCCCGCACGCCGGGCCTGGTAATGGGCGACGAATGGTCCGACTATTTGCCTGACTCCAAGGACCTGATCTCCGATTGGCGCGCGCCTCTGTCCTGCGGCAACTTCAATGTTGCCACCGGAAAGTGCGGCGGCAAAGGAACGAACTGATCCTCCCCGGGCTGGACCGTAGGTCCATGACCCGGGCTGATCTAGTCAGACCGCGCGCCTGGCCCGCCCGCCGACGCCCCCCCGCCGCCCCCCCAAAAAAACCCCCAACCCGGGTAGAATAAAACAAGATCGAAGCCCGCCCGCGGACAGAGGGTTTATTATGGGTGTGGGGTGGTGGT
>NZ_JAMYUW010000024.1:0-91301 GCF_040323315.1 Mesorhizobium sp. M0047
ATGGCGGCATATCCCTGCTCCGGGATCAGGGCGATGAGCGCGTCCTGCAGCAGGCCGCGCGTCCGCGCAACGCGTCGATCGATCGTGTTCCGCTCGCCCGCACGTTCGATTTTCATGGTCATGGCCCTCTGCAGTGGCCGGTTTCGGACATTCGGCGGTCCGGTGTCCGACAACAGCATTTCCAGACATTGTGTCCATTATGATACGCCAAGTCCAGGAGCTCAAATCGGATTTGGGCATGCCGCAATGAAGCAGAAGGTCGCCAGACATGCACTCATCTGATCATCACGCCGGTAACGGATCGCATTCGCGCAAGAGGGTGATTGCGTTGGCCCTGCTTGCCAAGCTGTCGCTGGTCGCCGGCTTCCTCGTCCTCGCCAAATTGGGCATGGGCTATATTCAGGCCGGTGCCTGGACGGCGGCATTCCACGGCCTCGTCCTCGCCGTGATCGCGGGATTGGCGCTGTGGGGCAGCCTGCGACACGGGGGGCTGGTCGGCAAGGGTGCGCACGGCGCGAGCGACAGGGGCATCGGCATCGTCCTGCACCGGGCGGCGGCCTATGACTTGCTTGCGCGCGTTCTGACCTTTGGCCGCGAGGGCCGGTTTCGCGAGCTCATGCTTCGCCCGGCAAAACTCCAGCCCGGCGAAGCGGTGCTCGATGTCGCCTGCGGCACGGGAACCCTTGCCATTGCCGCGAAGCGGCTGGTCGGTTCGGGCGGAAGCGTCACCGGCGTCGACGCATCGGCCGAAATGATCGATAGGGCGCGCGCCAAGGCCGAGCGGTCAGGTCTCGATCTGACTTTCGTCAACGGGACGGCGCAGGAGCTTCCCTTCAAGGACGCGCAATTCGACATCGTCGTCGGCACGCTGATGCTGCATCACCTGTCGAAGCCCGTTCGATCGGCCTTCATCCGCGAGGCGGCACGCGTCCTGAAGCCAGCAGGCCGGCTGTTGCTCATCGATTTCGGCAGGCCGGTGCGCAAGTCTGGATTGCCCAGGCTCCACAAGCATGGTCATGTGGACATGCATTCGGTCGCCTCGCTGTTGACCGAGAGCGGATTCCAGGTCGGCGATATCGGCGCCGTCGGAACCAAGAACCTGAATTACATTCGCGCGACGACGAACAAGGACCAATCAGGCTTGGCGTCGCCGGCCGCGCCGTGATCATGCCAAGGCTGGCTGAATGGCGACCTGTTCTGAAGAAAGAGCCACGTATAGGCAGGGGGCATGTCCCAATTCGGCCTGCTTGCAATGCCAGCTGGAACAAGAACCCGAAAGTGAATCTTCGCCATGCGCCATGAATTGACCTGAGAATGAGGCCGGTTCCAGCCTGATGTTCCAAACCCTTGTCGAGTTCCAACGCACGATCTACCTGGCACTGGCCGAGCAGATCAAACTGCTTTCGGTCGGCGGCGGTTGGCTGGCCTTCACGGCCTTTCTGCCGATGGGCGTTCTGTTCGGCGCGGCACATGCGCTGACGCCTGGCCACAGCAAGGCGGTCCTGGCCACGTATCTCGCCGGATCGGATGCCAGTGTCCGGCGTGGGCTTCTGGTATCGCTGACACTTTCCTTCACGCATGTGACGATCGCGGTTCTGATCGCTGCGATCTCGTTGCCTTTGGTATCGATTGCCCTGGGCAGTGTTGGCCGTGCCCCGCTACTGGAAGACGTCAGTCGGGGCCTGCTTGGCCTGATCGGCGTTTGGATGCTCTGGCGCGCGTGGAGCCACGGCCAACACCACAAGCATGAGGGCGAGGCCGTCGGCGTCATGGCCGGCTTGATCCCATGCCCGCTGACGCTTTTCGCGATGACCTTTGCGATATCCAGAGGCGTTCCGGTCGCCGGCATTCTTTTCGCAATCACCATGATGGCCGGCGTGGCGCTGACGTTGTCTTGCGTTGCGGTGCTGTCGATCCTGTTTCGCGAGCGCCTGGTGCATTTTTTCGATAGGCGGCCACGCCTGTTCGATGCCATTTCGCGGGCCATCGAAGGCGTCGCTGGTCTTATTCTTGCAGGCGTGGCGGTTTGGCAAATCTCGTCGAAATGAGACGCAAGCGATTCCTCGAAAGCAAAGCAACAGAGGCCGGCTGACGCAACAGCCACCGGAGCGATCGTTGCGGTCTTTGCGATGCAAGGCCCCCCCGCGCCGGACGATCGCTCTCTTCATCATGGCATTCCTGGTCTGCTGGTCGAGAATCTACATCGGGACGCACTACCCATGTGCCAACAATGAAACGAGCAGCCATCATAGGGAATCCTGTCGCTTGCCTGCGCCTCTGCGGTAGTCGCCGCTACCCGCCGTGATGTGTTCATCGAGGCTCGCCAGGCCTCGATGAAAGAGATGGCTGCGGCGGCAAAGACGATCACCGTGATGTTCGACGGCAAGTTGGCCTATAACGCCACCACTTTCAAACAGGCAGCCGAGACCCTCCGAGCCCGCACTGGACCTGCCCTGATTGCGGAATTTCCCAGCGTGACGTTGCACGCGCCTTCGGACGCCAAATTGGAAATCGATCAAGTCCGGCCGGAATTTGAGGCGCTGGCCCGTCACATCGGTCGGCTTACGTAGACTTCGGTCTTGCCATTGCTCGGAAGCAGACGTCGCCCGAAGCGGGAGCGATCGTGGTTGCGCGACATCTCGAGCACAGACTAGCTATAGTGGAGCGCTACGGCGACCCAGCAGCAGAGCGATGCCCAACGCCGGAAGCGTCGCCGCCGCGACGGCGAAGAAGACGAATTGCAGCCCGGCCGACGCGGCGACCAAGCCGAGCGCCGGACTGCCGAAGCCGAGCGCCACGTCGAGGAAGACGGTGTAGAGTCCCATGGCCAGGCCGCGGCTGCGTTGCGGAAGACGGCTTACGGCCTCGCCACCGAAACCGGGATAGACCAGCGAGTAGCCAAGGCCAGTCAGGCCCGCTCCGATGGCGGCAAGAAAAGGCCCGGGCGCAAGCCAGATCAGCATCAGCCCAGCCGCTTCGACCGCCACGAAGATCACGGCGACGCGCGCGCCCCCCAACCTGTCAGGCAGGTGGCCGAAGCAAAGCCTTGCCGCGATCAGCGACGCGGCATAAGCGGTGAAGGGAAGCCAGACCGGCTGCCAGCCGCGTTCGGCAAAGAGCAGCGCGCCAAAGGAAAGGATCGCGCCATAGCCAAGGCTGCTGAAAGCAGCTCCGACGCCGGGAAGCCAGACCGCTTGCGCCACGCTCGCCCATGACTGTTGCGCGGCGCTCGCTGCGAGACTGGTGCCACGCATAGGCAGGATGGCAAGCAGCGTCGCAAGCGGCAGGCCGACCGTCGCGAGTGCGATCGCGGCGAAGCCGCTCGCCGCGTAAAGCGCAGATCCGATCGGCGCGCCTAGCGCGAGCGCCGCGAACATCGCCATGCCCACCCTGGCTATGATCTTTCCGGAGTTCTGTCCGCCCGCAAGGGAAAGGCCCAGGCGACACCGCCGGTGATGATGAAGCTCTCAGACGCGCCTAGTACCGCCCGGCCGGCGAAGAGCGCCGATGCGGACGCTACCGGTCGGTCGAGCAATGCCAGCGAGCCGAGATAAATGAACCCCGCCAGGGCAGCGGCAATGAGGCCGACGATGACGGCCCGCTTGCCGCCGCGCCCATCGGCATAATTTCCGGCTCCGATGCGCGACAGCATCGAGGCGACGAACTGGCTGCCCGTCACCAGCCCGACTGCGAAGGGGCCGAAGCCGAGTTGCTGGTGAAGATGCAGCGGCAGGACGGGTAGCGCCAAGCCGATCAGGAGGAAGCCGGCGAAAACAGCCGCCATGATTGGCATTCCGCTATCGCGCCATTTCGATCTGAAGTCGGCGCCATTTGTGACCACCGATAACACTTTGACAGCCGGCTGTTCCGATCAGTAACGTTCGTAGGTCACGCGCCAGCCCTCGGCCGGATTGTCCGGCGTGAGGACCAGTTTGTTGTCCGAGACTTCGAATTTGCGTTTCATGCTCTTCCCGTCAAGGTTGCGGACCAGGGAGGACTCGATCGTGATGACGAAGGTCTTGTCCTGGTCGTTGATGGCGACCGGCCCGTAATAGGCTTCGTAGCCATTCGCCGTGTAAGGCGTGTCCGGCGCCTCGGCGTCGGGATTCTGGGCCTGCACCGAGAGGGTGCCGGACTCGGTGAAGATGACCTGGCCGGAATATGGCACGGGCTTGAGGTTTCCATCGGCGCCGGCCTCGAGCGACCTCATGCGCCATGCGCCGATGATCGGGGACTCTTGGGAGAAAGCCGGCGTGGCGACCGAAAGCGCAAGCGCCAGGGCGGCTATCTTCAATCTCATCGTCATATGCGTTGTTCCTTTTCTGATTTGTGGGCGCGAACAGGCCGTCCGCCCAATCTTCGCTCACACGGAAAGCATGACCTTGATGGCGCGCCGCTCGTCCATGGCGCGGTAGCCTTCAGCGACCTCGGCCAACGGCAGCTTGAGGTCGAAGACCTTGCCGGGCTTGATCACGCCCTTGAGCACACGGTCCATAAGGTCGGGCAGGAAGCGGCGCACCGGCGCCGGGCCGCCCAACATACGCTTCTGGCCGAAGAATAATTTTTGGCCGTCGAAATTCACGCCGTGCGGCACGCCGACATAGCCGATAGTGCCGCCGGGGCGAGAGCAGGCCAGCGCCTGGTCGAAGGATTCCGCCGTGCCGACGCATTCCAGCACCGAGTCCGCGCCAACGCCCTTGGTGAGTTCCTTTATGCGGGCGACGCCTTCCTCGCCACGCTCGGCCACGATATCAGTGGCGCCGAATTCGCGGGCGAGCTTTTGACGGCTGGCGTGCCGGCTCATGGCGATGATGCGCTCGGCGCCCATCTCCTTGGCCGCAAGCACGCCCATCAGGCCGACCGCACCGTCGCCGACCACCACCACCGTCGATCCTTCTTGGACCTCGGCTGCATCGGCTGCATACCAGCCGGTGCCGAGCACATCGGACACAGCCAGCAGGTCAGGAATGAGTTCGGCCGGCGGCACCTCGGCGGTGGCGACCAGTGTGCCATCTGCCAAGGGCACGCGGGCGTAAGGCGCCTGCGCGCCCGACATGAACTCGCGCTGCACACAGGACGACTGGAAGCCGAAGCGGCAATGCGGGCAAGTATTGTCGGAGAGGCAGAACGAGCCGACGACGAACTGGCCGGGACGGACCGTGCGCACCTCTGCGCCGACCTCGACGACGATGCCACAATATTCGTGGCCCATATGCATTGGGCCGTCGACCGGCTGCAGCCCGCGATAGGGCCACAGGTCCGAGCCGCAGATGCAGCTTGCCGACAGCTTGATGATTGCGTCCGTCGGCCGCATGATTTTGGGATCGGCGATTTCCTCGCAGCGGATGTCGCCCGGTTTGTGAAGAATGGTTGCGAGCATTTTGTTTCCTTTCGAGTGGAGAAGGTCAGGCGCCGTAGTCGGCGTCGCTGACGTGTTCCAGCCAATCCACGACCTTGCCGTCCTTGACCTCCTGGACGGCAATGTGGCTCATGGCGGTCTGAGGCGACGCGCCGTGCCAGTGCTTTTCGGCGGGCGCGAACCAGACGACGTCGCCTGGACGGATTTCCTCGACCGGGCCACCCTCGCGTTGCACGCGGCCAGGGCCGGAGACGACGATCAGCGTCTGGCCGAGCGGATGGGTGTGCCAGGCGGTGCGGGCGCCGGGCTCGAAGGTCACCTGCGCGCCTTGGACCCGCCCGGCATCGAAGGGATTGAAGAGCGGATCGATCCGCACCGTGCCAGTGAACCAGCCGGTCGGCCCCTTGCCGGAAGGCCTTGTGCCTGCGCGAAGAATGTCCATGGTGATGTCCTTGTGTCCTCAAATGCGTTCGATGCGAAGCGGGAACTCGCCGCGAATGTGCAGGGCCTGCTCGCCCTCATCGAAGCGGCCGAGCCTGATCAGCCCGGGATGGCGATAGTCGGCGTAGAACATGGCCAGGTTGCCCCACGGCATGAAATAGCAGAGGTCGTAGGGCTGCTCGTTGGCGAACGGACCACTTCCCTTCTCCGTCAGCTTGCGCGGCAGATAGGCGATCTTCTCGTTATGCGCGTAGTCCTCGATCTTGAGATCGAGCGGCAGCATGGAAAAGAAATCCCGCGCCGACAGATTGTCGTAGAGCGTGGCGGTCATGGTACGGCCGTTGAAAATCATCCTGATCTTCATGTCAGTTGGCTCCTGGCTGACTGGGGCTTCGCCTTCTTGGCTGGCGGCTGCGCGAGGCAGGGCCGCCACCGCGAGCGCGGCGCCGAGCAATGTCCTGCGGCTGAGCGGCGCACGCTCGATGGTCATGGCAAAGACCTCCGGGCCATATGCGATGCGGCAAGGGCGGCGAGCGCCGATCCACAGAGCAGCACCGCGGCGAAAGTGAATGCACCCCACCAGCCGACCGTATCGAAGAGCGTGCCGCCGATGGCGGCGCCGCCTGTAATGGCGAGCTGGATGACTGCCACCTGCAGCCCGCCGCCGGCCTCCGCGTCGTCCGGCAACGTGCGGCTGAGCCACGTGCCCCAGCCAACGGGCGCGGCCGTGCCGAAGAAACCCCAGGCAACGAGCAGCAGCGCCGTGGGAACCGGGAAGGCACCGAGGGCGATGAGCGCAGCGGCCAGCGCGGCCATGACCAGCGGGATGACGATGAGGACGCTGAACAGGCGCGTGCGCAAAAGCCGGCCGACGCACCATGTGCCGAGCACCCCGGCCAGCCCCATCGCCAGCAGGATCGCCGAAAGCGCGGCGATGTCGAGCCGGGTGACGCTCTCGAGGAAGGGCCGCAGATAGGTAAAGAGCGCGAACTGGCCCATGAACAGCATCATGATTGACGCCATGCCGATGGCGATAGGAAGACGGCCGAGTAGCGCCAGCGGATTGCCTGGACGCTGCCTCTGGCGCGGGGGCAGCGCCGGCAGGCTTGTCCACTGCCAGGCCAACGCCAGGAGCCCAAATGGCACGACGAGGAAAAAAGCGCCGCGCCAGCCGACATAGGCGCCAAGAAAACTGCCCAGCGGCGCGGCGATGGTGGCCGCAATGGCATTGCCGGCGTTTAGCATGGCGAGACCCTTCGGAACCATGTCTTGCGGCACGAGGCCCATGACGATCGCGGTCGACATCGACCAGAACCCGCCGATCGCGATGCCGAGCAGCGCCCGGCCGACCATGAGAAACGCGTAGTTCGGCGCGAAGGTGACAGCCAACCCGGACACGATGAGGAGAAGGGTGAAGCCGGTCACGACCAGCCGGCGGTCGATCCGGCGCGTGAGGCCGGCGACCAACAGGCTGGTCACGACGGCGAAAGCGCCCGAAATCGAGATCGCCTGTCCCGTGCGGCCCTCGGTTATGCCGAGATCGGCCGCGAGCGGCGACAGCAGGCTGACCGGCATGAATTCCGACGCGATGAGCACGAAAACACACAGCGCCATCGACAACACGGCGCCCCATGCGACGCGGTCTTCGACAAGCCTTGTATCGTAGGTCGTTTCCATAATTGGCATCCTCGCAAGGCGACTGGGGCGGATCAGCCGCCCATCCCCATCGCCATGCCGGAAGATATTGCAGAGGGACCCATTCTATTAGACTGAGTAATTCGCATGGACTTATCTGCTTGTGATATAAATGTCAGTCGGGAGGTGCCCTATGCAGCGCGATGGCATGAAGGATCTGCTCTGGTTCGTGGCGGTCGCGCGGGAGCGCAGCTTCACCAAGGCGGCGGCCAAGCTCGGAACCTCGCAGTCGACCCTGAGTTCGACAATCAAGGAGCTTGAAGCTCGTCTCGGCGTCCGCCTGCTGACGCGTACGACGCGGAGCGTCGCTCCGACCGAGGCCGGCGAGCGACTTTTCCAATCGCTTGTTCCCCGCTTCGAGGAAATCGAAGCCGACCTTGCAAGCCTGGTGGCCTTTCGCGACAAGCCCTCCGGAATGGTCCGTATCACGCTGTCCGACCATGCGCTCCAGACGACCGTCTGGCCGAAGCTGCAGCCCTTGCTCGGCGACTATCCTGACGTGCGCGTCGAACTCTACAGCGACAACGGCATGAAGAACATTGTGGAGGAGCGCTTCGACGCAGGCGTACGGCTTGGTGAGAGCATCGACAGGGATATGATCGCAGTGCGGATCGGGCCGGATTGGCGGCTCGTGGCCGTGGCTTCGCCGGAGTACTTTTCCCGCCATCCGGTTCCGACCGCACCCCAGGATCTGGTCGATCATGACTGCATCAATATGCGGCAGGCGACGTTCGGCGGATTATATGCCTGGGAATTCGCCAGGGATGGCCGCGACCTTCGTGTACGGGTGGAAGGCCAACTCACCTTCAATTCGTCCCTTCCCATGATCGAGGCTGCGATAAGCGGTTTCGGGATCGCCTATGTCCCGGAAAACCTCGTCAGCCACCACATCGCCAAGGGATGCCTTAGGCTCGTGCTTGACGACTGGTGTCCGCCATTTGCGGGCTATCACCTTTACTACCCGAGCAGGCGACAACTCTCGCCTGCGATGTCGGTGATCGTTGAGGCGCTCCGCCATCGCATCTGACCCCAAAGACTGTGCCTGTGGATCATGAAGCTGACATTGGTAAATGGCAGGAGGCGATCGATTGCGCTCATAAATAGATCTGCGACAATGGCAGTGCTGGACGCGACGGTCAGCTGTCGAAGGCCAGTGAGCTGGATAGCTCCTCATGGGCGTCGACCTGTTGCTGCAGCAGAGCGAGTTTCTGCCTGACCATGCCAAGAGCATCGGCGCCGGCGATAAACCGACGGGGCAGCTCCGGCTTGTCGACCAGAGTTATCAGCGCCTGCGCGAGTTTTGCCGGGTCGCCGACTTGCTGGCCGTTCGCGGCTTTCCAGCCCGTTATCTGCTGGGCGCGGCGTTCGCTGTAGTCGCTAACGGATGACGGAGCATATTGAGTGGATTCGTCCGTCAGCAGCTCCGTGCGGAAAAACCCGGGGTTCACGATCATCGTTTCAATGCCGAACGGCGCTACCTCGGCTTGCAGTGACTCGATCCAGCCGTCCACGCCGAATTTCGCCGCAGCGTATGCAGAACAGAACTCGAAGCCGACCAGGCCTGCCGTCGATGAGATTGCAATGACCTTGCCAGAACCCTGCGCGCGCATCACCGGCAGGACTGCACGGGTGACATTCATCGCGCCGGTCAGGGTGGACGCGAGCTGAAGTTCGATATGGGCCGGAGTCAGGTCCTCGAAATAGCCCGCATAGAAGCCCGCGGCATTGTTGACGAGCACGTCGAGCCGACCAAAGCGGTCGAGGGTTGCCTTCACCGCAGCGTCGGCGTCGGCCGGCTTGGTCACGTCCAACGTCGCGACCAAAAGATTGTCCGACTGGCCGATCGCCTTGGCGACCCGATCGGGGTTACGACCGGTCGCAACGACCTTATCGCCGATGGCTAACACCGCCTTGGCAAAGTCGAGGCCCATGCCTCGTCCAGCGCCGGTAATCATCCATACTCTATTCACAGCCGTATCCTTCCTGGCCAGTATCTTTTCAGTTTATGCAGCGTTGGCTTTTGGCACGTCCGTCTCAGCGGTGATGTTGAACCACCCGGTGGCGGACTGAATCACACCCCATAGTTTCGCTGGAATATCGATGCCCAGAACGCTCGACGGCCGGATTTCGGTCTCGATCAGATCCTCGCGACCGCTCTTTGCCAGCTGGACCCACTCCGGGTTCATCACCAGTCCTTGCCCAACCGCGACGAGCGCGAGGCCTCTCGCCAGGGCGAGTTCGGCCTGAACAGGCGTCCTGACCTGGCCCGCGGCAACGACCGGGACCCGACCGCTGGCTCGGTGAGTGATCAGGCCAGCGATGGTGTCGCCCTCGGGCGCCTCTATAGGCTTTGCCTCGAGAACGCTCGTCAGAGATGCATGGAGGTAGTCAACACCTTCATCGATAAGACGTTCAATCAGCTCGTACGTGTCGGCAATACGCAAGCCACCTGCCTCGGGTTCCTCGGGTGACACCCGGTAGCCCACGAGGAAGGGGCGGTTCGCGTGTGCGGCGACCACTCGCTTTGCTTCACGCACCACGGCGATTGGGAAACGCATTCGATTTTCGAGCGTGCCGCCCCATTCATCGCCACGCTGATTGTAGAGAGGCGAGAAGAAGTTCTGGATGAGAAATCCGTGAGCACCATGCAGTTCGATGCCATCGAAGCCTGCCTTGATGGCCCGTCGTGTCGCCTCGCCAAAGGCGGTAATGATCGCGAGGATTTCGTCATTCGTCAGTGCACGTGTCTTCACACCGCCCGGATTGAAGGGACCGGGCGGGACTTCAAGCGCACTGGCGCTGACGACCTCGCCGCCGGGTATAAGTGCCGGCACGGCCTTATTCCCGGCGTGGAAGATTTGCAGGACGGCCAGGGCCCCGCCGCTTTTGGCCGCTGACGCCAGGCTGGAGAGGCTTGGGGTGAAACGGTCGTCGTAGGAGGCGAATTCGCCCGCAAAGCCGATGCCGTCGGGCAACACGTGGGTGCAGCCGGTGAGCACAAGTCCGACGCCAGTCGCCCGACGCCGGTAGTAGGTGATCTCCGCATCAGAGACCGTTCCGTCGTCGTTGGCCGACCACGTGGTCATCGGCGCCATGACAATCCGGTTGTCGAGGTTTAACCCGTTCGGAAATTGGAAGGGCTGGAAGATCTGTTGTGAGGTGTCCACAGCGTTTCCTTTCGACTCGCGTTGTCTCCGGGGTGAAATAGCGAATAGGACTCGATACGATTAGCCGCTATAATCTGCATGAAGTTAGAAATGGGATTGATAAATGAGGCGCGGAGATTTCAGCGAGCTGGCCGTCTTCATAGCCGTAGCGGAGGCAGGCAGCTTCACACGCGCCGCAGCAAAGCTCGGCCTATCGCAGTCGGCGCTCAGTTACGCTGTCAGGACGCTGGAACAGCGCCTGGGAGTCCGGCTGATCTCACGCACCACACGCAGCCTGTCCGTGACCGTAGCTGGAGAGCGCTTGCTGCGAAGCCTGCGACCGGCCTTCGATCACATCGAAAGCGAGATCGCCGCCGTCAGCGCCCTGCGCGACAAGCCCGCTGGCCTAATTCGCCTGACGACATTCCGGTATGCTGCCAAATCGGTACTGTGGCCCGTCCTCGCCAAACTCCTCCTGGAGTATCCGGATATCGAAGTGGAATTGAGCCTGGACGAGGGGCTGGTCGACATCGTTGCAAACAAATTCGACGCCGGTATCCGGATCGGCGAGCAGGTCCAGAAGGATATGGTGGCAATAAGGATCGGCCCGGACCTGCGCATGGCGGTGGTCGGATCACCGTCGTATTTTGCAAACCGAACCGTTCCAAAGACACCGCGCGAACTTGGGGAACACAGAGGCATCAGCTACCGTCAGAAGACCGGCGGCGGGCTCTTTGCCTGGGAGTTCGAAAAAGGCGGTGAGGAACTTGAAGTCAGGATGAATGGCCCACTCGTCATCAACGACGGTGAAATGCTCGAGGATGCGGCTCTTGACGGGCTCGGTTTAGCATACACGTTTGAAAGCCAGGTTGCCCCGTTCATCGCAGACGGACGCCTTATCCGGGTACTGGAAGACTGGTGCCAACCCTTCTCAGGCTATCACCTCTATTACCCCAGCCGACGCCAGCACACGGCGGCCTTCGCTCTACTTGTCGAGGCACTCCGTTTCAAGGCGTGACAGGTGGCAGAACCGGCTTCAACATGCCGCTCTACCTTAGCATCGCATGAGTTATCCTTCTCTCATATGCACAACCTCGCGGGACGTCGGCAATCGGGTTCCTCCCGCTCCGGGAGAACAGGCGCGCCGGATGATCGTCTTGACGATGGTGACAAAGCCATCCTCCAACGCCGATCGTTTCAGGGGTTCGGCCGTAAGATCGGCATTGGCGGCCAGGATCGATCTCGCGCGCCGTGTTGTTCTTCGGCCTGTCCTTCTGTTTGGCCGGCCAATGCGTCAGGAGATGGACATAGGACTGTTCGAGTCTGTGACCCTGGCGGAGAGGGAGGGATTCGAACCCCCGATGGGCTTGCACCCATGCCGCATTTCGAGTGCGGTGCATTCGACCACTCTGCCACCTCTCCGCGGTCATGGTCGGCCGTTGCCGGCGCGGCGCACTAGATAACGGCTGAACGGGCAGGTTACAAGGCCAAATCCGTGAGTTATTTGGCTTGCCGGACAAGCGGCGGATTAACACCGGCGTTGGTGGGCGAGCGCACGGGTTCCCGGCATCCTCGCCTGCAGGCGATGGTAACGTGCGCGGTCCTTCGGGCACGGCCGGTCCGTGCCCGCCAATGACAGTCTCGGCAAACGAGGCGACGTCTGCCTTGACTCGCACTCAACCTTCGGTTAGGGACAGCGCGCAATCGGCGTGGAGGGTTCTTCCGCGCCGCTTGTTTTTTGAACCCGCAGACTGACAAAAAGACGGCTGAATCGCCAGAGGCGGTTCATCAAGGCCGACCGAACAGCGAAAGGCAAAAAATGTTCGCAGTCATTAAAACGGGTGGCAAGCAGTATCGCGTTGCCGCCAACGATCTCCTGAAGATCGAAAAAGTCGAAGCCGCTGTCGGCGATATGGTCGAGATCGGCCATGTTCTCGCGCATGGCGAGGGCGAAAATGTCACGTTCGGCGCGCCGTTCGTCGATGGCGCGGTGGTCACCGCCGAAGTCGTCGAGCAGGGCAAGAACCGTACCGTCATCGCCTTCAAGAAGCGCCGCCGGCAGAATTCGCGCCGCAAGATCGGCCATCGTCAGCTTCTGACCACCGTGCGGATCTCCGAGATCCTGCTGGGTGGCGCCAAGCCGACCAAGACGGCAGCGGTCAAGGCGCCGAAGAAGGAAGCCAAGGCAGAGGCAGCCACGGAAGCGAAGGCGGAAGCCGCGTCGAAGAAGGAGCCCAAGGCCAAGGCAGCCGAGACAAACGAGACCGCGGCGGCACCGCTGTTCAAGGCGCCGAAGGGCGAGCCGGACGATCTGACCGTGATCAAGGGCATCGGCCCGGTCGCAGCCAAGGATCTCGCCGAGCAGGGCATCATCACCTTCGCCCAGCTCGCCAAGCTGACCGACAAGGATGTCGCCAAGATCGACGAGCACATGCCCTTCAGCGCCGACCAGATCAAGGACTGGCGCGAGCAGGCCAAGGAATTGGCGGCGAAGTAATTTTCTGGCGATCAGGTCGCCGGATCGGACTTGAAACGGAACGCGAACGCGTTCATAACGCCTTTTAGGCGCCTTGCGGCGCAACGGAGTTAGTTAGATGGCACACAAGAAAGCTGGCGGCTCGTCGCGCAACGGTCGCGACTCGCATTCCAAGCGTCTGGGCGTGAAGAAGTTCGGCGGCGAAGCCGTCATCCCGGGCAACATCATCATTCGTCAACGCGGCACCACGTGGCATCCCGGCGTCAATGTCGGCATGGGTACGGACCACACGCTTTTCGCGCTCGAGACCGGCGCCGTGACGTTCAACAAAAAAGCCAACGGCCGAACCTACGTATCGGTCAACCCGATTACCAAAGCCGCGGAGTAGCCGGTTCCGCACTAGAACACCGGCGCCCATCTCGGGACCGGTGTCTGGCAAAGCCAGGAAAAGGATCAGGGGAGATGGGTTTCCATCTCCCTTTTTTCTTGTGCCTGGAGGACTTTCAAATGGTTGCCGAAGCGGAAGACTCAGAAGACGAAAGTTACGCGATAGACTGCCCGGTGCTGGTCACCGAGCGACTGGTGATGCGGGCGCCGCACGAAGGCGACATCGCGCAGTTGGTCGAGCTTGCCGACAACCGTCATGTCGCCGAAATGCTGGCCCGCATGCCGCACCCCTATGGCGAGGCCGAGGCGCGCGCCTTCCTCGCCATGACCAAGTCGCGCCGGGCCGGCATCGCCTATGCGTTGACGCTGGCCGGCACCGACACGTTCGTCGGTTGCGCGGGTCTCAACACCACCGATCGCGGACTGGAACTCGGCTACTGGATCGGCGAGCCCTACTGGAAGAAGGGCTATGCGACCGAAGCAGCGCATGCGCTTGTCGACCTCGCCTTCCAGAGGACGTCGGTCCAGGTGCTGCATGCCTCGACGCGGGTGATCAATCCGGCATCGCGCCGCGTCATCCACAAGTGCGGGTTCCAGTATGCCGGCCAGGGCATGCTGAACTCGATTGTCGCCGGCCAGGTGCCGGTCGAGCGCTACCGGCTCGACAGGAAGACCTGGACCAGCCTGAGAAACTGGGTGCATTTCTGATGGATGACACCGGTCAAGCCAATGTCGACAGCAGCGATATTGAAGCGGTCGCGATCGCGCCGATGACGTCCGGGGACGTTGAAAGCTTTCACCGGGCGCTGGATGTCGTTGCGCGTGAGCGAAAGTACCTGTCCTTCCTCGAGGCGCCATCGCTGGATCAAACGCGAAGCTTCGCGATGGACCGTATCGTCAGAGGCGATCCCGGTTTCGTTGCTGTTGTCCGGGGCGAGGTCGTCGGCTGGTGTGACATCTCACGCCATGACCGGCTTATACATGCCCATCGCGGCACCCTCGGAATGGGGATCATTTCTTCCTATCGGGGGCGTGGCCTCGGACTGCGGCTGATCAATGCGACCTTGGCGCAGGCGCGCAAAGCCGGCTTTGTCCGTGTCGAGCTTTCCGTGCATTCCGACAATGCGCGCGCCATCTCCCTTTACGACAAGGTCGGGTTTGCCAGGGAGGGCGTGCAGCGCGACGCAGTCTATATCGAGGGGGAATACCGCGATACGATCATGATGGCGATCGTCGAACGCGAAAACGCCGCTGGCTGAATGGCCGTCAGCCCAGTTCGACCCACACCGGCAGGTGGTCCGAACCGACGGCCTTTCGGTCGACCCACAGGCGCCGCAGGGATTTGGCAAGCGAAGCGCTGGTGAAGATGTAGTCGATGCGCTTGTGGCGGTTGGGGTCAGTGGGTTGTTTGGGGTCGACCCAGCTGACGAGATCGTCGGCGGCGGCGTTCAGGCGCAAGGCGGCATCGACGGCGAAGTCGGCGGTCAGCGGCATGCCGAATTCGTGGTCCGGCCGGCCGGCGAGTTCGACATATTCGGCCGAGCCGGCCAGCATGTTGAAATCGCCCATGCCGACAAAGGCTTCGGGATGCGGCAATTCCGGCAGGCCGATCTCGGCGACGCCGGACAGCGCGCCGCCTTCGAGTGCATAGTTCAGCAGGCGACGGCGCAGGAACTGGATCTGCCTGGCGCGTTCGATCGGGCTGCGGTGATCGAGATGGATGGAATAGAAGCGGATGAAACCCAGTGGTGTCTCGATCAGCGCTTCCAGCGCCCCACGCTGGAAGTTCATCATCTCGAAGCTGCGGCTGCGCGGCAAAAGCAGGTTGCGCGACAGATGAATTGGCGTCTTCGACAGCATCATATTGCCGAGCTGGAAGGTCTTGGTGATGGCGCGGCCGTTCTCGACGCGCGACCCGATATTGGCCTCGAAATTGCTGCCATAGACGGCGAAGTAATCGGGCAGCGCCTCGCCGATCTCGACGACCATGTCGCGGCCGCCGTTCCTGGGGTTGTTGCGGGTCACCTCCTGCAGCGCGATCACATCGGCGCCGCGCACGGCGTCAGCGATGCGGCCGAGTTCGTACTGCCCGTCGAGACCGATGCCGTACTGGATGTTGTACGTTACAAGCTTCATTCCAACATCTCTCCGGCCGCCGGCCATTGTCATATAAAACGGCCTCGCCCTTCGCCCCGCCTTCGTTTAGAGCAAGGCCCAAGGTTTAGAGCAATGCCGCAAAGCCACTATTAGAAACTGCGAAATCCCATGAAATTTCTCGATCAAGCCAAAGTCTACATACGCTCCGGTGACGGCGGCGCCGGTTCGGTGTCGTTCCGGCGCGAAAAATTCATCGAGTTCGGCGGGCCGGACGGCGGCGACGGCGGCCGTGGCGGCGATGTCTGGGTGGAGGCGGTCGACGGGCTGAACACGCTGATCGACTATCGCTACCAGCAGCATTTCAAGGCCAAGACCGGCGTCCATGGCATGGGCCGCAACATGACCGGCGCCAAGGGTGCCGACGTCACGCTGAAAGTGCCGGCCGGAACGCAGGTGTTCGAGGAAGATAACGAGACGCTGATCTGCGACCTGACCGTGGTCGGCCAGCGCTTTCTGCTTGCCAAGGGCGGCAATGGCGGTTTCGGCAACCAGCATTTCAAGACCTCGACCAACCAGGCACCGCGCCGCGCCAATCCCGGCCTGCCGGGCGAAGAGCTCAACATCTGGCTGCGGCTGAAGCTGATCGCCGATGCCGGGCTGGTAGGGCTGCCGAATGCCGGCAAGTCGACATTCCTCGCCGCCGTCACCGCGGCCAAGCCGAAGATCGCCGACTATCCGTTCACGACGCTGCATCCCGGTCTTGGCGTTGCCCGCATCGATGCGCGCGAGTTCGTCATCGCCGACATTCCAGGCCTCATCGAAGGGGCGCATGAGGGCGTCGGCATCGGCGACCGCTTCCTCGGCCATGTCGAGCGCACGCGCGTGCTGCTGCATCTGGTCTCGGCCCAGGAGGAAGATCCCGGCAAGGCCTACAAGACCGTGCGCGCCGAACTCGAGGCCTATGGCCATGGCCTGGCAGACAAGATTGAGATCGTCGCGCTTTCCCAGGTCGACACGCTCGACGCCGAGGCACGCAAGAAGAAGCTGGCCTCGCTGAAGCGCGCCGCCGGCCGCGCGCCGATCCTGTTGTCGGCGGTTACCGGCGAAGGGGTCGAGGCGGTGCTGCGGGCGCTGATGTCGGTGGTGGCCGAGGCGCGTGAGCGGATCGCCGCGCCAATCGAGACGCGCTGGGAAAAATAGGTCATGCAGTCGCTGAAAAAATATCGGCGCATCACCGTCAAGATCGGCTCGGCGCTGCTCGTCGACCGTACGATGGGCCTGAAGCGCGACTGGCTGGCCTCGCTCGCCGACGATATTGCCTTGCTGGCCCAAGGCGGCGCAGAAATCCTCGTCGTTTCCTCCGGCGCCATCGCACTTGGCCGCACCATCCTTGGCCTCGGCAAACGTGCCCTGAAGCTCGAGGAAAGCCAGGCCGCGGCAGCGGTGGGGCAGATCGCTCTGGCCGGCGCCTGGTCGGATGCGCTTGGCAAGGGCAATCTGAAATCGGGCCAGATCCTGCTGACGCTCGGCGACACCGAGGAACGCCGCCGCTATCTCAACGCGCGGGCGACGATCTCGACGCTGCTCAAGATGAAGGCGGTGCCGGTCATCAACGAGAACGACACGGTGGCCACCTCCGAAATCCGCTATGGCGACAATGACCGGCTGGCGGCTCGCGTCGCCACCATGATGGGCGCCGATCTTTTGGTGCTGCTTTCCGACATTGACGGGCTCTATACGGCGCCTCCGGCGCGCGATCCCCACGCAAAGTTCATTCCGGTGGTCGATCGGATCACATCGGACATCGAAGCGATGGCGGGGGCTGCTGCTTCAGAGCTGTCGCGCGGCGGCATGCGGACGAAGCTCGATGCCGGCAAGATCGCCACCGCCGCCGGCACGGCGATGATCATCACGTCTGGCACGCGGCTGTCGCCGCTGATGGCGATCGAGCGGGGCGAGCGCGCCACCTTCTTCCGGCCGAGCAGCAACCCGGTCAAGGGCTACAAGACCTGGATCGCCGGCCAGCTCGAACCGGCCGGCCGGCTGACGGTCGATGCCGGCGCCATTGGCGCGCTTCTGTCGGGCAAGTCGCTGCTGCCGGCCGGCGTCAAGCTGGTCAGCGGCAATTTCTCGCGCGGCGACACGGTGGCGATCCTTTCGCCCGAAGGCCGCGAGATCGCGCGCGGGCTGGTTGCCTATGATGCCGCCGATGCCGTAAGGATCGCAGGCCTGAAGACGGCCGAGATCGAGACCGTGCTCGGCTACGAAGCGCGGTCCGCGATGATCCATCGAGACGACCTTGTGGTGAGCCATTCAAGCGACCAAGTAGGAGCCAGTAACCAAGTGCTGGCCGGTGGCGATGTAAGCGGAGGATGAGCATGCTGAAGCTGCATGAAAAATCCGGGGATGACACAGTCGCGCTGATGGCCAATATCGGCCGCCGCGCCCGCGCTGCCGCCCGACCGCTGGCCATTGCCACGACCGCCGCCAAGAACGCCGCACTCCTCGCCATGGTCGAGGCGATCGTCGCGCGTCAGCAGGACATCCTCGACGCCAACGCCATCGACGTCTCGAATGGTCGGGAATCCGGGCTTTCCGGATCCTTCATGGACCGCTTGAAGCTCGATCCGGCGCGCATTCTAGCCATGGCAGAAGGCATGAGGGAGATCGCTGCTCTGCGCGATCCGGTCGGCGACGTGGTCGCGCAATGGGACCGGCCGAACGGCCTGCATATCGAGCGCGTGCGCACGCCGCTCGGCGTCATCGGCGTCATCTATGAGAGCCGGCCGAACGTCACGGCGGATGCCGGTGCGCTGTGTCTCAAGGCCGGCAATCCGGTGATTCTGCGCGGCGGCTCGGATTCGCTCAATTCTTCGGCCGCCATCCATGCCTGCCTGGTCGAAGGGCTGAGGAAAGCCGGCTTGCCGGAAGACGCCATCCAACTGGTGCCGACCACTGACCGCGCTGCTGTCGGCGAGATGCTGAAGGGGCTGGACGGTACGCTCGACGTCATCATTCCGCGCGGCGGCAAAAGCCTTGTAGGGCGGGTGCAGAGCGAGGCCCGGGTGCCGGTCTTTGCCCATCTCGAAGGCATCTGCCATCTCTACATCGACCGCTCGGCCAAGCTCGATATGGCGGTGCGGATCGCCGTCAACGCGAAGATGCGGCGCACCGGCGTTTGCGGCGCCGCCGAAACGCTGCTGATCGACCGCGCGGTTGCCTCCACGCATCTGGTACCGGTCCTCGACGCACTTCGCGCCGCCGGCTGCGAAATCCATGCCGATGCCGAAGTGCTGAAGATATTCTCCGATGCCAAGCCTGCCACTGACCTCGACTGGGTGACCGAATATCTCGACGCCATCATCGCGGTGAAGCTGGTCGATGGTGTCGGTGGTGCGGTCGAACACATCGAGACGTTCTCCTCACATCATACCGAGGCGATCGTCGCCGAGGATGCGCAAGCGGTCGAGCGGTTCTTCAACGAGATCGATTCGGCGATCCTGCTGCACAACGCCTCGACGCAGTTCGCCGACGGCGGCGAGTTCGGCATGGGCGCCGAGATCGGTATCGCCACCGGCAAGATGCACGCGCGCGGACCGGTCGGCGTCGAGCAGCTGACCTCGTTCAAATACCGCGTGCGCGGATCCGGACAGGTGAGGCCGTGACGTCTTTCGCCCGAAGGGCCTGAAGCTTGCGCCCAGCCACCCCCCTCTGTCCTGCCGGACATCTCCCCCGCAAGGGGGGAGATCGACTGCCCTTTCCGGTTTCGCCAATCACTATCGATGCAGAATTCGCACTGCCAATGAAGCTACCAATCTCCCCCCTTGAGGGGGAGATGTCCGGCAGGACAGAGGGGGGCGCCTAGCGCAATGCTATCTCCTTCCCCACCCGCAATCCCCTCCCACTATCTCAAAATGCCTCATGCCGAGAAAGGGCTGGCCGTCGGCCTGTTCGGCGGCTCGTTCAATCCGCCGCATGCAGGCCATGCGCTGGTTGCCGAGATTGCGCTCCGGCGCCTGGCGCTCGACCAACTCTGGTGGATGGTGACGCCCGGCAACCCACTGAAGAGCATGGGCGAGCTGGCGCCGCTCAGCGAACGGCTGCAACTGTCGGAGCAGATCGCCAAGAACCCCAAGATCAAGGTCACCGCTTTCGAGGCGGCGCATCATGTGCGCTACACCGCCGACGCGCTGGCGCTGGTCAAGGCGCGCAATCCCGGCGTCGACTTCGTCTGGATCATGGGTGCGGACAGTTTGCGCGATTTCCATCGCTGGCAGCGCTGGCGCGAGATCGTCATGACCTTCCCGATCGCCGTCATCGACCGCCCGGGCGCGACGCTGTCATTCCTGTCGTCTGTCGTCGCCAAGACCTTCGACTACGCCCGCGTCGACGAAGGGGATGCGCCGAGGCTTGCCCGCATGAAGGCGCCGGCCTGGACCTTCATTCACGGCCCGCGTTCGTCGCTATCGTCGAGCGCGATCCGCAAGCTGGCGAAGGGATGAGTCGCACACCCTGTCATGTCGCTCTTATCGCTCCCTTTGCCCGTTTCATGGGCAATCCTGAGCAGGCAGCCGATCATTGCCGGCGGGCCTCCGGCGCCGGCGCTTCCGGTGGCGGCCGCGGAATCGATATGCCTTCCGAATCGAATTGCTGCTTGGCACGCTTGGTGAGGTCGGTTTGGGTGGCGAAGAAGTCCGCCGAAGATGTCCAGTAGCGCAAGGCAATCGACACGGTGCTGTCGCCCAATGTCGCGACGAAAGCGATCGGCGCCGGGTCACGCTTCACCCGCCGGTCGGAGCCGGCAATGGCGAGCAAGGTCTTCTGGGCGCGGTCGATGTCGTTCCAGGAGCCGATGGAGAGTGTGATGTCGCTGCGACGCACACCATTGCGGGTGAAGTTGCGCACTGGCTGGTTCCACAGCGTCGAATTGGGCGCCAGGATATAGACGCCTTCGGCGGTCCTGAGCTTGGTCGCGAACAGGCCGATCTCCTCGATCGTGCCGGCAATCGAACCGACCTCGACGGATTCGCCGATGCGGAACGGCCGCAGCGCCAGAAGCATGATGCCGGCGGCGATGTTCTGCAGCGTGCCTTGCAACGCCAGGCCGATGGCCAGGCCGATGGCGCCGATGGCGGCGATGATCGACGCCGTCTGCACGCCGAATTGGCCAAGCACCATGATGGTGACGAGGATCAGGATGGCATAGCGGACGATCTTGGAGAAGAAATGCCGCAGCGTTTGGTCGAATCCATGGATATGGCCGAGGCCGGCGAAGATCGAACGTTCGGCAAGCCCAGCGATGATGTAGCCGACAACCAAAAGGATGACGGCGCCGATGGCCGAGAATGAGTATGAAACGATCAGCGTGCTCAGTTGCGCGAGGCCGGTCTGGACGGCGGCAAGTGTGTTTTGCGGGTCGATCGGCATGTTGAGAATCCGGTTGGTCGGTCAGCCGATAACCCGTGCGGGAAGCGAGGGTTCCGATCTTTTCCGGCGTGCGGCGGAACCACAGGACCGAGAATACGTTCGTGCCAGGCAGGTCGCGTCTTGAAACTGTAAGGGAACTCTGCCTATCTAAGTGGCGTCACCTGCTTTTAAGGGTGATTTGGTTGTTCTTGCTGCGAAAGGAAATACACTGAGAACAGCACTGCGGAAGAAGGCCGATATCATGCCTTCGCCGGCCAGGATCAGCGTAGACGACGCCGTGTCCCGTGCCATCAAGACAGTCCTTGCCAGTCTGGAAGACTCCAAGGCCGAAAACATTGTCTCCATCGACATCCAGGGAAAATCGAGTCTGGGCGACTACATGGTCGTCGCTTCGGGCCGATCGCACCGTCATGTCTCGGCTGTCGCCGATCATCTTCTCAAAGCGCTCAAGGATGCCGGGCTCGGCATGGCGCGCGTCGAGGGTTTGGCAGGTGCCGACTGGGTCCTGATCGATTCGGGCGACATCATCGTTCATGTCTTCCGCCCCGAGGTCCGCGAATTCTACAATCTTGAAAAGATGTGGCAGGCGCCGGATCTCGAGGAAGAGACCCTCCACTAAGCCGTCTTTGTTTTGATGCATGTCATCGCATGCATCAGCGGCTTATAGGGGCAAGGATGAAGATATCAGTTCATGCCGTGGGCCGGATGAAAGCCGGCCCCGAGAAGCTGCTCGCCGACCGCTATTTCGAGCGCTTCGCCAAGAGCGGCCCGGCGGTGGGACTTGAATTCGCCGGCATTGTCGAGATCGCCGAAGGTCGCGGTCAGACCGCCAACGAGCGGCGGCGCGAGGAAGGCCAGAAGCTGCAGACGCAGTTGCAGCCCGGCACCGCACTGATCCTGCTCGACGAACGCGGCAAGAGCTTTTCCTCGGAAGATTTCGCCGGCCGTATCGGCCTGCTGCGTGATGGTGGCCGCAAGGCGCTGATCATCGCCATCGGCGGCGCCGACGGCCACGACCAGTCGCTGCGCGATCAGGCCGAATTGGTGATGTCGTTCGGATTGCTGACCTGGCCGCATCAATTGGTGCGGGTGATGCTGGGAGAGCAGCTATATCGGGTGGCGACCATCCTTTCGGGACATCCGTATCATCGCTCGTAAACCGGTGAATTGGCGCGACTCACCCGGATTTCCGCCCCAATGCCGTGCAAGACTGGCTTTTGGTATTATGCATTTCGCATTCCGAGATCTGACCACTTTGGGCGGCGTGCATTCGGAAACGGACCCTTTCAAACATGGTTGATGGTTCGTTAACGAAGCCGCAGATAGAGTCGACACCGAATGTCTGAAGGCTGGAAATCGAGAACGGGCTCATGGCGCGCGCGTTGCGGCATCGCGGCGGCGGCGCTTGTCCTGTCGCTGCATGCGGGACGGGCCGAGAACACGCTCAACATGGCTCCCGATCCGGACCAGAGCCGCGCCGAATACGAACGGGTATCGAAGGAGATCACGCTGTCGTCGGAACGATTGGCCAAGCTCTCCGCCAACATCGCGACCATCAAGAAGGATCACGCTTCGATTACTGCAGCCCTGATCCAGTCGGCGATGACCGAGCAGAAGCTTGGCCAGGACATAGAGGACATAGGCGCAAGGCTGGAAGGGCTGAAGGGTCAGGAGCAGAAGATCCGCGTCTCGCTTGCGTCTCGGCGTGACGTGCTGGCCGAAGTGCTGGGCGCGCTGCAGCGCATGGGGTTGAACCCACCGCCGGCGATCCTGGTCAAGCCGGAGGACGCGCTGTCGTCGGTGCGAAGCGCCATCCTGCTTGGCGCCGTGGTGCCGGAACTGCGTCAGCAGACCGATGGCCTGTTGGCCGATCTCAAGGAGCAGACCAAGGTCACGGCGTCGATCGAGGCGGAGCGAGCGCGGCTGACGGCGGCTGTCGGCGACCAGGTGGCGGAAAAGAAGCGACTTGGCATGCTGCTGGAAGCCAAGCAGAAGCTCGAAGCCGACACGCAAACGCAAATGGCGGCTGAAAAGCAGCGATCCGAGGCGCTGGCGGCCAAGGCCGGCAGCTTGAAGGAATTGATCGCGTCGCTCGAAGCGCAGGCCGACAAGACCCGCAAGGCTGCCGATGCGGCAAAGGCCGCCGAGCAGAAGACGGCGGACGCCGACAAGACGTCAACGCCGGCGGAACCGGCGTCGCTGCCGGTCCCGGAAGGCAACCGGCTTGCCGCCGCGGCGCCTTTTTCAGCGTTGCAGGGACAGATCGCGCTGCCGGTGACCGGCCGTATCCAAAGGCGATTCGGCACCGATGACGGTAACGGCGCGATGATGCTTGGCGACATGGTTGCGACACAATCGGGAGCCATCGTTACCGCGCCGGCGGATGGAAATGTGCTTTATGCGGGGCCGTTTCGCTCTTATGGTCAACTCTTGATCCTTAACGCAGGCGACGGCTATCATGTCGTTTTGGCGGGGATGAGCAGAATCAGCGTCGCGACCGGTCAATCAGTGCTCGCAGGAGAGCCGATCGGCGCGATGGGAGAAGCCAGGGTGGCGAGCACCTCGGTTTCGAAGAATGGAAATGCCACGCCGGAGCTCTATGTTGAGTTTCGCAAGGATGGAAAACCCGTCGATCCGGCCCCATGGTGGGCGGACCGTTTATCTGGAAGGACGTGAATAATGCGGAAACTGTCGCTTCTGTTTGCCGGTGCGCTGATGGGCGCGTCCGCGATGAGCCTTGTTTATGGTACGCCCGGCTCGGCGGCGAACGCTGCAGGGTCGGAGACCTACAAGCAATTGGCGATCTTCGGCGACATCTTCGAGCGGGTGCGGGCACAGTATGTGACGCCGCCCGACGATAAGTCGCTGGTCGAGAACGCCATCAACGGCATGCTCGCCTCGCTTGACCCGCACTCCTCCTACATGAACGCCGAGCAGGCGCAGGATATGCGCGTCCAGACCAAGGGCGAGTTCGGCGGCCTCGGCATCGAGGTCACCATGGAGAACGATCTGGTCAAGGTGATCACGCCGATCGACGACACACCGGCCGCCAAGGCAGGCGTGCTGGCCGGCGACTACATTGCCAAGATCGACGGCGAAGAGGTTCGCGGTCTGACCCTCAACGACGCAGTCGACAAGATGCGCGGCCTGGTCAACACGCCGATCAAGCTCACCATCCTGCGCCAGGGCGCCGACAAGCCGATCGAACTGACGGTCGTGCGCGACATCATCAAGGTCAAGGCGGTCAAGTTCCGGGTCGAAAACGACATCGGCTACATGAAGATCACCTCCTTCACCGAAAAGACGTATGACGACCTCGAGAACGCCATCGACACGATCAAGAAGCAGGTGCCGGACAACAAGCTCAAGGGTTACGTTCTCGATCTCCGCCTCAATCCGGGTGGTCTGCTCGACCAGGCGGTGAGCGTGTCCGATGCTTTCCTCAACCGTGGCGAGATCGTCTCGACGCGCGGTCGTGATCCCAAGGACGTCACTCGCTTCGACGCCAAGCCCAAGCAGGTCGACGACATCAACGGCAAGCCGATGATCGTCCTGGTCAATGGCGGTTCGGCAAGCGCGTCGGAAATCGTCGCTGGTGCGTTGCAGGACCTGCGCCGTGTCACGGTGGTCGGCACGCAGTCCTTCGGCAAGGGTTCGGTGCAGACGATCATTCCGCTCGGCGAGAATGGCGCACTCAGGCTGACGACGGCGCTCTATTACACGCCGTCCGGCAAATCGATCCAAGGCAAGGGCATTACGCCCGACATCAAGGTCGATCAGCCGTTGCCGCCGGAACTGCAGGGCAGGGACCTGACGCGCGGCGAATCCGATCTCAAGGGCCATATTAAGGGCGCCGACGAGAGCAAGACCGGTTCGGGCTCGGCGGCCTATGTGCCGCCGGATCCGAAGGACGATCTGCAGCTCATCTATGCCGAGCAGCTGCTGCGCGGCCAGAAGACCGATCCGTCCTTCCCGCCCAATCCGCAGAAGGCCGTTCTCAACCAGTAAGCGGTGCTGCCGACAACAGGTCTGGCTGCCCGATGGAAGCAATGCGATGCTGCCGGGACCGAAAGGTTCCGGCAGTTTGATTCGGGGGCAAGGCAAAGCCCCAACACGGCGACAGGGGTGCGCCAGGATATGAATTCGCGCATGTCTTTTCAAAACGGTTTCGTCTTCGAAGCCATGCGCCCGGGGATTAGGCTTGGCTGACATAGGCAAGGACATCGAACGCCCGCTTGGACAGGCTGCCCGGTCGCCGCGCGCCGCCGGCAAGGTCAGCGGCGGCACGATCTTGGCGGCCTTGGCCGCGCTGGCTGTGGTCGGCCTCTCCGGCGCGATCGCGCTCAGGGAAAAGCCGTTTCGAAGGCCGCAAGAGGTTGCCGTTTCGACGCCGAAAGTAGCAGCGGCGGCCGAGCCCGCTGCCGTGCCGGCCGCACTGGCCCCGGTGGCGACGCCAAAGCCGGACACGCCGGCAAAGACAGGCGGGCCGCAGATCATCCATGTGCAGACGGAAGAGGGTGATGGCCCGCCCAAGGCGGCGATCGTCATTCACGACCCGTCGACCATCGGCCAGAACCTGAAGATCGCACATATTCCCGACAAGGCGCTGATCGAAGCCAGCGAAACCGGGCCTTTGCCTATGCGCGCCACCGATGGCCGACGCCCGTTCGACGTCTATGCGCGGCCCTGGTCGGGCGGACGCGGCGCGCGGGTGGCGATCGTCATCGGCGGGCTCGCGGTGTCGCAGACAGGCACCCAGGCGGCCATCGCCAAGCTCCCGGCGGAAGTCACGCTGGCCTTCGCGCCGCAAGGCAACAGCATCGGCCGCTGGATGCAGGCGGCCCGGCAAAGCGGCCACGAGATCGTCATGCAGGTGCCGCTCGAACCGTTCGACTATCCCAACATCAATCCCGGCCGCGACACGCTGACGGTGGCGGCAAGCGCGGACGAGAATTTGAAGAACCTGCACTGGGCGCTGTCGCGGACGACCAACTACACCGGCGTCATGAACTACATGGGCGCGCGCTTCTCCGCCGATGCGGCGGCGATGGAGCCGTTCATGGCCGAGCTCGGCAAACGCGGCCTCGCCTATATCGATGACGGTTCGTCGGTGCGCAGCCTGGCACCCGACCTGGCGTTGAAGGACGGCGTACCCTTCGTCTCCGGCGACATGGCGATCGATGCGGTGCAGGATCGCGGCGAAATCCTGAAGAAACTGGACAGTCTCGAAGCGACCGCGCGGGCCAAAGGCACTGCCGTCGGCATCGGTTCGGCCTTCGACATGACGGTCGACACGGTGTCGTCCTGGGTCATCGAGGCCAAGAAGCGCGGCATCGAGATCGTGCCGATTTCAGCGGTGGCGATTGACCCGCAAAAAGGCTAGCGACGTCCTGCGTGGACGACGACCGAAAGACTGATTGATGGCAAAGACAGAAAGAATCGACCGCGAAACGCTGCCGTATCGTCCCTGCGTCGGGCTGATGATCCTCAATGCCGAAGGCCTGGTCTGGGTCGGGCACCGCATTGCGGAACCGGATAGCGAATTTGCCGGCACGACGCAGCTTTGGCAGATGCCGCAAGGCGGCATCGACAAGGGCGAGGAGCCGTTGCAGGCGGCCGAGCGCGAGCTCTATGAAGAGACCGGCATGCGCAGCGTTTCGCTGCTGGCCGAGGCGCCGGACTGGATCAACTATGATTTGCCGACCCATCTCGTCGGCATCGCCTTCAAGGGCCGATATCGCGGGCAGACGCAGAAATGGTTCGCCTTCCGCTTCCACGGCGATATCAGCGAGATCCAGATAAACCCACCACCGGGTGGCCATACCGCCGAATTCGACAAATGGGCATGGCGGCCGATGCGGGACCTGCCCGACCTGATCGTGCCGTTCAAGCGCCATGTCTATGAGGACGTGGTGGCGGCGTTCCGGCATCTGGTGCAGAGTAGGGAGTAGGGAGCTGGGTTGAATGCCATGAACGACGCCCCCCAAAGGTCGCTGCCCGAAGATGTCACCGCCATAAGTGAAGCGGCGGCCGGGGCTGTCCTCACCATCGATCTCGTCGCAATCCGTGAAAACTACCGGCGGCTGAAAGCGCGTTTGGGCGATGTTGGCTGTGCCGGTGTGCTCAAGGCTGACGGCTACGGCGTAGGCGCGAGCCAGGTCGCGGCGGCGCTGCTGCGCGAAGGCTGCGACACCTTCTTCGTCGCGCTTCTGGGGGAAGGCGTCGCCTTGCGCCGCTCAATTGGGCCGGGCCCTGCCATTTTCGTGCTGAACGGCATTCCGCCCGGAGCCGAGGCCGATGCAGTGGCGGCAGAGCTTAGCGCCGTCGTCAACAGCGTGGGGCAATTGGCGGCCTTGCGTGCGGCGGCTCGCCGCGCCGGCCGAAAACTCCCGGCCGCGATCCAGGTTGACAGCGGCATGTCGCGGCTAGGCATGGCGCCCGGGGATGTGGAGCACGTTGCCGCCGATCCGCATGCCTTCGACGGCATAGACATCCGTTTCGTGATGAGCCATCTGGCCTGCGCCGACGAGCCGGATCAGCCGGCCAATGAGCGACAGCGGCTGGCATTCGAGCGGCTGCGCGCACTGTTGCCGAAGGCGCCGGCCTCGCTCGCCAATTCGTCCGGCATCTTCCTGGGACAACGCTTCCACTACGATCTCGCACGCCCTGGTGCCGCGCTCTACGGCATCAATCCGACACCGGCCAGGCCGAACCCGATGCTGCCTGTGGTGCGGCTGGAGGCCAAGGTCGTCCAGACACGCATGCTGGAGGCCGGCGTCGGTATCGGCTACGGCCACATGTTCCAAACGACGGCTCCGCTTGCTGCCGCGACGATCTCGCTGGGCTATGCCGATGGCTGGCACCGGCGCGCGGCCTCCGCGGCCTGGTTCGATGGCGCGCGCCTGCCCTTCCTCGGGCGGGTATCGATGGATTCGATCGTTCTCGACATCTCCGCTCTGCCGTCCGGCAAGCTACGCGAGGGTGATCTCGTCGAACTGCTCGGTCCCTCGCAAAGCGTCGACGACGCTGCCGGCCATGCCGGCACCATCGGCTACGAGATATTGACCAGCCTCGGCCCGCGCTTTCATCGGCGATATCTCAATAGCTAACGCTTGGCGTGTAGCCTCTTGGCGGGCGCCACAGAATCCGGCAGACAGAAGATGGCACCGGTTTGGGCGTCGCCGTGGAGTGTTGTACGATGAAGATCATGGTGCTGGGCGGTGGCGTCATCGGGGTGACCACGGCGTATTTTCTCGCCGAAGCCGGCCACGAGGTGACGGTGCTCGACCGCCAGAAAGGCCCGGCGCTGGAAACCAGCTTTGCAAATGCCGGTGAGATATCGCCCGGCTACGCCTCGCCTTGGGCCGGACCCGGCGTTCCGCTGAAAGCGATCAAATGGCTGCTGATGAAGCATGGCCCGCTGGTGGTGCGGCCGGCCTTCGATCCGCATATGTGGACCTGGCTGATCAAGATGCTGCGCAACTGCACCGCCGAGCGATACGCGATCAACAAGGCGCGCATGGTGCCGCTGGCCGAATACAGCCGCGACACGCTGAAGGCGCTGCGCGAAGCGACCGGCATCGCCTATGACGAGCGGACCCAGGGCACGCTGCAGCTGTTTCGCACGCAAAAACAGCTCGACGGCACCGGCGGCGATGTCGAGGTGCTGAAGAAGTATGGCGTGCCTTACGAGATCCTCGACCAGGACGGCTGCATCGCCGCCGAGCCTAGCTTGGTCGGGGTGCGCGAAAAGTTCGTCGGCGGTCTCAGGCTACCGCATGACGAGACCGGCGACTGCAAGATGTTCACCGACAGGCTGGCCGAGCTTTGCGTGGCGCGCGGCGTCAAGTTCGAATACGACGTGACGATCTGGCGTGTCATCCGCAGCCGAAATCGCATCGCCAATCTCAGCACCAGCAAGGGCTGGAAATCCGCCGACGCCTATGTGATGGCGCTGGGCAGTTATTCGGCAGGGTTCATGCGCCGGGTGAAACGGCCGATCCCGGTCTATCCCGTCAAGGGCTATTCCATCACCGTGCCGATCAAGGATGCCGCCGCGGCACCGGTGTCGACGGTGATGGACGAGACCTACAAGGTGGCGATCACCCGCCTCGGGAACCGCATTAGGGTTGGCGGTACGGCGGAGATCTCCGGCTTCGACCTCAGGCTACATGAATCGCGGCGCCGCACTCTGGAGCACTCGGTCGGCGATCTCTTTCCGGGCGCCGGCGCGATGCGGGACGCGACCTTCTGGTGCGGGCTGCGGCCGATGACGCCGGACGGTCCGCCGTTGATCGGCCGCACCGAGTTGTCCAATCTCTATCTCAACACCGGCCACGGCACGCTCGGCTGGACCATGGCCTGCGGCTCGGGCAAGGTGCTGGCCGACATCATCTCGAGTCGGGTGCCGGACATCGATGTCCGCGACCTCGCGCAGGAGCGTTATCTGCGATAGAAGATCAACGACTCCGGACCCAGTCTTCGCCAAATGGACGCAATTCGCAGACAAGGTTGGGCGTGTGGTGAATTCGTTCATGCTCGACCCGCCCTAGATGGCGGATTTGCTTTGTCGGTTTTGCGAAATCAGGTGAACAGGCTTCTCTCCCGCTCCACTGCCTTGGTGATGAAGCTGGCAACGATCTGGACGCGGCGCAGCGGCCTGACCGATTCGTGATAGACCAGCCAGTAGGCGCGACGGATGGGTGCGACCGCATCGACCGGCACCAATTCCGGCATCGAGCGGGCGACGAAGGTGTGCAGGATGCCGATGCCGGCGCCCGACCGCACCGCCTCGGCCTGGCCAAGTGCGGAGGAGATGGCGAAGCTGGTGCGCCAGTCGGCGCTGAACTCGGCCGCGTAGTCGAGCGAGGGGCTGACGATGAGGTCCGGCACATAGCCGATGAGGGTGTGTTGGCCGAGTTCGGCGGCGGTTTTGGGCAAACCATGCACTTGCACATAGTCACGCGAGGTAAACAGCCCGAGCGAATAGTCGACCAGCTTCCCCGCCACCAGCCTTCCTTCGGTCGGCCGCTCGACGGTGATCGCGATGTCGGCTTCGCGGCGCGACAGCGAGAAGGAACGCGGCACCGGCACAAGCTGGATCGTCAGTTCGCGGTGCAGGGCGGTCAGCGCGCCGAGGCGCTTGGCCAGGAAGGCAACGCCAAACCCGTCCGGCGCGCCGATGCGCACCGTACCGGAAACGTCATCGCCTTCGCCGGCAACCGTTGAGCGCGCGGCGATCATGTCGCCTTCCATACGCTCGGCAATGTCGAGAAAGCGCTCGCCGGCCGGCGTCAACTCGCTGCCGGTGGTCAAGCGGCGAAATAGCTTTGTCCGCAATGCATCCTCGAGCGCGGCGATGCGGCGCGAGACTGTGGCGTGATTGAGCTCCAGCCGTTTGGCCGCGCCAAGGATCTGGCCGGCGCGCGCCACGGCCAGGAAGATGCGGACGTCATCCCAGTTCATGGCGATGGTCCAGATGACAGTTGCCGACGCTGCGCTCTGTGGCGAAAGAACTCAATCTCTTAATCCGTACAGCAGCAATTGCATCCCGCCATTTGCGGGAATTGATGCTCGCCCGTCAATCGCTATCTATTTCCCGCACAACGGTTGCGTACTCCCTCGCGTTGCCATCGCCGCCGCAAAGGCGGACAATGGGCCATCACAAACAAAGGGAGAGAGATCATGATCGACTACGGTCATTTCATCGGCGGCAAGCATGTCGCCGGGACCAGCGGCCGCAAGCAGGATGTGATGCAGCCGATGGACGGCTCCGTGCGCGGCACAGTGGCATTGGCTTCGCAGGCGGAATTGCGCGCGGCTGTCGAGAATGCCAAGGCTGCACAGCCGAAATGGGCAGCGACCAACCCGCAGCGCCGCGTGCGCGTGCTGATGAAGTTCCTCGAACTCGTTGCCCGCGACTATGACGAACTGGCCGACATCCTGGCGCGCGAGCACGGCAAGACGATCGCCGACGCCAAGGGCGACATCCAACGCGGCCTCGAAGTGGTCGAGGTCTGCATCGGCGCGCCGCACATGATGAAGGGCGAATTCACTGACGGTGCCGGTCCCGGCATCGACGTCTATTCGATGCGCCAGCCGCTCGGCGTCGTCGCCGGCATCACGCCGTTCAACTTCCCGGCAATGATCCCGTTGTGGAAGATCGCGCCGGCCATCGCCTGCGGCAACGCTTTCATCCTGAAGCCGTCGGAGCGGGACCCGGGCGTGCCGATGCGTATTGCCGAGCTGTTCCTCGAAGCCGGCCTGCCGGCGGGCATTCTCAACGTCGTCAATGGCGACAAGGATGTCGTCGACGCCATCCTCGACGATCCCGATATCAAGGCCATCGGCTTTGTCGGCTCGACGCCGATCGCTCATTACATCTATTCGCGCGGCACCGCCGCCGGCAAGCGCGTGCAGTGCTTCGGCGGCGCCAAGAACCACATGATCATCATGCCCGATGCCGACATGGACCAGACCGTGGATGCGCTGATCGGCGCCGGCTATGGCTCGGCCGGCGAACGCTGCATGGCGATATCGGTGGCCGTACCGGTCGGCAACGACACCGCCAACCGGCTGATGGAAAGGCTCATTCCGCGCGTAGAGAGCCTGAAAGTCGGTCCTTCGACCGACTCTTCCGCAGATTTCGGCCCGCTGGTAACGGCGCAGGCACTGGAACGCGTCAAGGGCTATGTCGACACCGGCGTCAAGGAAGGCGCCAAGCTGGTCGTCGACGGCCGCGGCTTCTCCATGCAGGGCTATGAAGACGGCTACTATATGGGCGGCTGCCTTTTCGACAACGTCACATCGGACATGCGCATCTACAAGGAAGAGATCTTTGGGCCGGTGCTGTCGGTGGTGCGCGCGCCGACCTATGAGAGCGCTATCAAGCTCGCCAATGACCACGAGATGGGCAATGGCGTCGCCATCTTCACCCGCGACGGTGACGCGGCGCGCGATTTTGCCTCGCGGGTCCAGGTCGGCATGGTCGGCATTAACGTGCCGATCCCGGTGCCGATCGCCTACTACACGTTCGGCGGCTGGAAGGCATCTTCCTTCGGCGACCTCAACCAGCACGGGCCGGACGCGTTCCGCTTCTACACCAAGACCAAGACAGTGACCTCGCGCTGGCCGTCAGGCATCAAGGATGGTGCCGAATTCGTCATCCCGACCATGAACTAGCCGGACGATCTTCCGCTTGTGCGCCCTCGCCTAAGCCGCCGGGGCGCGGCATAGCCGGCATCGAAGGCCCGGCCGAGGCGGCCGGGTCTTTCTGCATTCTGGCCGCGGCCTTGTCCGCAAAATCGCTAATGTGATGGAACCAAGCGGGCGCCATCCGCCTTAGCTTATATTCCTGCGTAGGTTGCAGGCCAATCAACAGCGCCGGTGGCAGCCGGGGTCCCCGTCTGGCGCGAGGAGGTGTCAGATGACACGAAGTCTTGTGGCGACGATGATCTTGGCGTCGCTTGCGATACCAGCCGTTGCCCCGCACGCTAGTGCTGCTGGACAATGCGCATCGCGAGTTGATCTGATCAAGGCGCTCGGCGAGAAGTTCCACGAAGTCGAAGCAGGACGCGGCCTCATCAATCCTAGTGTGGTTCTCGAGATTTTTGTTTCCGAGCAAGGCAGCTGGACAGTTCTGGCGTCCGATACAAAGGGCCAGAGCTGCATCCTGTCCATAGGCGAAGGCTGGGACAGCCCAACGATCACCGCCAATTTGCCGGGCACCTAAGCCAACCGGGCGGTTCGATTGTTTTACCGTGTCGCCGCGGCCTCGGCATGACCGCGCAGCAGCGCCATCAGCCGTTTGGCATCCTTGGCCGCGGCCTCTTCGTCACCGTCGAGGATCGAGCGGATCAATGCGACATGATGTTCAGCGGATTCAGCAAGACCGGTGTCGGCCTTGTAGCGGAACCAGAAACGGCGGCTGTGGGTCTGCAAGGGTGCGGCCAGGCGGGCAGCGAACGGGTTGTCGGCGGCCAGCGCCAGCGCTTCGTCGAGCGCCTTGTCGGCCTGGATGAAGGCAAGCACGTTGCCCGCGATCACTGCCTTTTGCATGGCAAGGGCTGCTTCGTGAAACAGATCGGCGGCTTCGCGACGGACAAAACGGGCGGCCGAGCGGGCCAAGACCACCTCGACGCCGCGGCGCGCATCGAGCACGCGCAGCCAGTCGCCGGGATGTAGCGGAGCGATCGCGATGCCGGCGCGCGGGCGCACGTCGAGCAACCCTTCCCAGGCCAGCCGCTGGATCGCCTCACGTACCGGCGTGCGGCCGAGCCCGAGTCTTTCGATCAGGGTGCCCTCGGTGACGAAGCTTGCAGGGGCCAACTCGAGCGTGACGATCATATGCTCGAGTGTATGATAGGCCTTGGCAGCCGCCGGCTCGGTTGTGGTGCTCGCTTCCATGGATAGGCCGCCTCCTGATATATCTAGAATATATCATAGCGAAATCCGTATTGACAGGCGGTTTCCTGACAGATATATGGCTGATATATCAAATGGAGGCATAATCATGTGGACCGGAGTTTTCCCCGCCGTCACGACCAAATTCACCACGGATGATCGTCTCGATCATGCCGAGATGGAGCGCTGCTTCAACCTGCAGATGGAGGCCGGCTGCGACGGCATCATCGTCTGCGGATCGCTCGGCGAGGGGCCGATGCTGTCACCTGACGAGAAGATCGAGGTGCTGAAGACCGCCCAGAAAGTTGCGGGCAAGAAGCCGGTGTTGCTGACCGTCAACGAGGCCGGAACCCGCGAGGCCGCCAGCATCGCCAGGCGTGCCGCGAAAGAAGGCGCCAACGGGCTTATGGTGGTGCCGAGCCCGATCTACCACACGAATGCAGAAGAGACCGTCGCCGCACTTCGTGCCGTAGCCGAGGCCGGCGACCTGCCGGTCATGATCTACTCCAACCGGCTTGCCTATCGGGTCGATGTCACTGTCGACCAAATGGAGGAGCTGGCGTCGGACAAGCGCTTCGTCGCCATCAAGGAGTCCTCCGACGATATCCGCCGCTCTACCGAGATCATCAATCGCCTGGGCACTCGCTACGACCTGTTTACCGGGGTCGACAATCTGGCCTTCGAGGCGTTGTCGGTCGGCGCCATCGGCTGGGTGGCCGGACTGGTCACCGCGTTCCCCCGCGAGACAGTCGCCATCTACCAATTGATGAAGCAGGGCCGCCGCGAAGAGGCACTCGCCATCTACCGCTGGTTCCGGCCGCTGCTCGATCTCGACGTATCGACCTATCTGGTGCAGAACATCAAGCTTGCCGAAGTGTTCGCGATCAACAGCAATGATCGCGTGCGCATGCCGCGACAGCCGCTGTCGGGCGAGCGCCGCAAGGCAGTCGAGAAGATCGTCAAGGACGCACTGGCGGTTCGGCCGACACTGCCGCAGTTCTGAGGCTTTCTTCTCCCGAACAGCCCTGCCGTCCACGGGGCAAAGATGGCGGCAGCCAGATGAAGGGCAGCACCTACGTGCAAGGAAATTCCAAGTCGCCGGAAACGGGGCGCCTACCCTCATCCGCCCTTCGGGCACCTTCGCCCTTTGAACAGGGAGAAGCGGAAGACGTCGCCATCGTCGGTGGCGGCATCATCGGTGTCTGCGCCGCCGCGGCTCTGGCCGAGGCGGGACGCAAGGTCACGATCTTCGATCGGACCGGCATTTGCGAGGAGACGAGCTCCGGCAACGCCGCTGCCTTCGCCTTCTCCGACGTACTGCCGCTGGCGCATAAGGGCATGATGCGGCAGCTGCCGAAATGGCTGGCCGATCCGCTCGGCCCGCTCAGCATTCCGCCCGCCTATCTGCCGAAACTTCTGCCTTGGCTGATCCGCTTCTGGCGTGCCGGTGCGCCGGGGAAATACGAGGCGAGCCTTGCCGCTCAGGCAGGCATGATGAAGCTCGCCGAAGCGGAATGGATGGGCCTGCTCGATCGCTCCGGCACGCGAGGGATGCTGCGCGAGGATGGTTCGCTCGAACTCTACGAAAGCGAGGCCGAGTTTCAGGCAGGGTTGCCCGGCTGGGCGACGCGCGAGCGCTTCGGCATCGGCTTTAGCCATGTCGGGCGGGAGGAACTCGCCGCCTTGCAACCGGGGCTTTCACCGCGCTTCGTCAAGGGCACTTTCGTGCCGGGATGGAAGACGGTCGCCGACCCGAAACTGCTCGGAAAAGCGGTGTGGGCCCATGCACAAACCGAGGGCGCTCGCTTTGAGATCGCTCGGATCGAGCGCGTTGCGACCAATCCGGAAGGTGCCGCGCTGACATTGGCCGACGGCACGACCAGGCAAGCCAGGCATCTTGTCATCGCCGCCGGCGCCTGGTCGCATCTGCTGGCGAGGCAACTCGGCGATCGCATTCCGCTTGAAACCGAGCGCGGCTACAACACGACGCTGCCGACGAGCGCCTTCGACGTGAAGCGGATGCTGATCTTCTCCGGACATGGCTTCGTCATCACGCCGCTCGAAACGGGGCTGCGCGTCGGCGGCGCCGTCGAACTCGGCGGCATCGAGCGACCGCCCAATTACAACAGGTCGAAGGCGTTGCTGCAGAAGGCGCAGAAATTCCTGCCGGGGCTCGATCCCTCAGGCGGGTGCGAATGGATGGGATTCCGCCCCTCGCTGCCGGATTCAGTGCCCGTCATCGGTCATGCATCGGGAAACCGGTCGGTGGTTTATGCTTTCGGCCACGGCCATCTCGGCTTGACCCAGGCAGCAGCCACCGGACGGTTGATCCGGGAACTCGTCCTGGGGCAGACTCCGCCGATCGATCTGGCCCCCTTCAGTCCACATCGGTTTTGATTTTCGTGGGTTTTGATTTTTCGAGGAGCGTGATGGCCAAGAAATCCTTCTTCTGCATAGACGGCCACACCTGCGGCAATCCGGTGAGGCTGGTCGCCGGTGGCGGCCCGCTGCTGCAGGGCTCGACGATGATGGAACGGCGAGCGCATTTTCTGGCCGAGTATGACTGGATCCGCACCGGGCTGATGTTCGAGCCGCGTGGCCATGACGTGATGTCCGGCTCGATCCTCTATCCGCCGACGCGCGAGGATTGCGACATCGCAATCCTGTTCATCGAGACCTCCGGCTGCCTGCCGATGTGCGGCCACGGCACCATCGGCACGGTGACGATGGCGATCGAGCACGGGCTGATCAAGCCGAAGACGCCGGGGGTGCTTCGACTCGACACGCCGGCCGGCCTGGTCATCGCCGAATACAAACAGGTCGGCGACTATGTCGAGGAGGTGCGCATCACCAATGTGCCGTCTTTCCTCTATGCGGAAGGGCTGACGGTCGAATGCCCGCAGCTCGGCGAAATCACCGTCGATGTCGCCTATGGCGGCAACTTCTACGCCATCGTCGAGCCGCAGAAGAACTATCGCGACATGGCCGACCATTCGGCCGGCGACTTCATCGCCTGGAGCCCGGTGGTGCGGCAGCGGCTCAATGAGAAATATTCCTTCGTGCATCCCGAGAACCCTGGCATCAACCGGCTGTCGCATATGCTGTGGACCGGCGCGCCGACCAACCCCGAGGCCGACGCCCGCAACGCCGTGTTCTACGGCGACAAGGCGATCGACCGCTCACCCTGCGGCACCGGCACCTCGGCGCGCATGGCGCAGCTTCATGCAAAGGGCAAACTCAAGGCCGGCGACAGCTTCGTTCATGAATCGATCATCGGTTCGCTGTTCAAGGGCAAGGTCGAAAAGGACGTCACCGTCGCGGGCAAACCGGCCATTGTTCCCTCGATCGGTGGCTGGGCGCGAATGACCGGATTGAACACCATTTTCATCGACGATCGCGATCCGTTCGCGCATGGTTTTGTGGTCAAGTGAAGGGGAACGTGACCCAACGGAAAGGAGCGGAACGAAAAACGGACTATGTCAGTAACGCAACGATTCTTCTCATCACCTAATTTTGACGGCGATTTCTTCGAAACGAGGCGCATGATGCGGTCGAATCGTCAAAGACATTGCGTTATGCCAATGGTAGGGTCCGCGATAGTCCAGGGGTCGGATACGGAAAAACGGGCAATCAGACGGCGTGTCGGCAAAACACGCACGACGATTGAAAAATGACGTTGCAATCCGGGCTCGAAACTTTACGACTAGGGGAAATACGAAAAGGAATGCGTCTGCATGGGCGACATTCCAGGGGAGCCACGTACACATGCAGTACTTTGTCCAGCAGCTTATCAACGGGCTGACGCTGGGATCGATCTATGGGCTGATCGCGATCGGCTACACGATGGTCTACGGCATCATCGGCATGATCAACTTCGCTCATGGCGACATTTTCATGGTGGGTGCCTTCACGGCCCTGATCGTCTTCCTCGCTCTAGGCGCGCTGTTCTATTCGGTGCCCGTGGTGCTGGCGCTGCTGCTCATGATGATCGTGGCGATGCTGCTCACCAGCCTTTACAATTGGACGATCGAGAAGGTTGCCTACCGGCCATTGCGCGGCTCGTTCCGGCTGGCGCCGCTGATCACCGCGATCGGCATGTCGATCGCGCTGTCGAACTTCGTCCAAGTGACACAGGGGCCGCGCAACAAGCCGATCCCGCCGATGGTCAGTCAAGTCTACAACATCGGCGGCATCAGCGTGTCGCTGAAGCAGATCATCATCGTCATCGTCACGGCGCTGCTGCTGGTGCTGTTCTGGTACCTGGTCAACAGGACTTCGCTTGGCCGAGCGCAACGCGCCTGCGAGCAGGACCGCAAGATGGCGGCGCTGCTCGGCATCGATGTCGACCGCACTATCTCGATCACCTTCATCATGGGTGCGGCGCTTGCCGCCGTCGCCGGGACCTTGTTCCTGATGTATTACGGTGTCATCGCCTTCTCGGACGGCTTCACGCCCGGCGTGAAAGCCTTTACCGCAGCGGTGCTGGGCGGCATCGGTTCGCTGCCGGGCGCGGTGCTCGGCGGGCTGATGATCGGCTTCATCGAGAGCATGTGGTCGGCCTATTTCTCGATCGACTACAAGGACGTCGCGGCGTTCTCGATCCTGGCGATCGTGCTGATCTTCCTGCCTTCCGGCATACTGGGCCGGCCAGAAGTCGAAAAGGTCTGAGACCATGGCCGTCACCGTATCTCCGGAGCGCGACGTCGTCGCCACCCCTGTCCAACGCGCCCTCAAGGAAGCCTTCTATGCCGGCGCCATTGCGCTTGGCCTGTTCGTGCTGTTCATCGGGCTGAAGACCGGTCAGAACATTTCCAATGAACTGGTCCTGACCGCGCGCTGGGGCCTGCTTGCGGCAGTGGTCATCGCCACGGCTGTCGGGCGGTTTCTTTATGTCGCCTATGGCCAGCCCTTCCTGGCCAACCAGAAGATCGCCGATGTTGCCACCGGCCTGTTGCCGAGCAGCGTCGCATCACGCTTCTTCCAGTTGCCGGCCTTCATCGCGGCCGTCATCGCCGCGGTGCTGCTGTTCGTTTTCAACAATTCTCTCGCTGGATGGGTCGGAGCAGAACCGGCCGGCTATCTGCAATTCCTGCGCGCGCTCGCGGTCATCTATCTGCTGGCTTGCGTGATCTATTACTTCCGCGCCTTCATTCATGCCAATTTCACCAAATTGGGCGTCACGGCGCTGGTGCTCTATCCGATCCTCGTGGTGGCGGTGCTGTCGCTGAACGCCTGGTCGATTGCCGGAGGCCTGCAGGGTTCGCTGAAATGGGTCGATAATTTCGGCATCCAGATCCTGATCTATGTGATGCTGGCCTGGGGCCTGAACATCGTTGTCGGCCTCGCCGGCCTGCTCGACCTCGGCTACGTCGCCTTTTATGCACTTGGCGCCTATTCCTATGCGCTTCTCGCCACGCATTTCGGCCTGTCATTCTGGATCCTGTTGCCGGCCGCCGGCGCCATGGCCGCCCTCTGGGGCGTCCTGCTCGGCTTCCCGGTGCTGCGCCTGCGAGGCGACTATCTGGCTATCGTGACGCTGGCTTTCGGCGAGATCATCCGCCTGGTGCTGATCAACTGGCGCGAAGTGACCAACGGTTCGGCCGGCATTTCCGGCATTCCCAAGGTCAGCTTCTTCGGACTGATGTCGTTCAACGTGTCGGACTCGAACTACATCGCCAAAGTGTTGAGCATCACCCAGTCGGGTGCGTACTACAAGATCTTCCTCTATTATCTGATCCTGGGCCTGTGCCTGCTCACCGCCTTCGTCACCATCAGGCTGCGCCGTCTGCCGGTCGGCCGCGCATGGGAAGCGCTGCGTGAGGATGAGATCGCCTGCCGGTCTCTGGGCATCAACACCACCACCACCAAGCTGACCGCTTTTGCCACCGGCGCCATGTTCGGCGGCTTCGCCGGCTCTTTCTTCGCCGCGCGGCAAGGTTTCGTCAGCCCGGAATCCTTCGTCTTCCTGGAATCGGCCATCATCCTGGCGATCGTCGTTCTCGGCGGCATGGGCTCGCTGGTCGGAATTGCGGTTGCCGCGATGGTGATGATCGGCGGGACCGAGGCGCTGCGCGAACTCGACTTCCTCAAGCAGATATTCGGGCCGGACTTCACACCCGAACTCTACCGCATGCTTCTGTTCGGCATGGCCATGGTCATCGTCATGCTGTGGAAGCCGCGCGGCTTCGTCGGCAGTCGAGAGCCGACCGCCTTTCTCAAGGAGCGAAGGTCGGTTTCAGGTTCCTTCACCAAGGAGGGCCACGGCTGATGAACGCGAATCCGTCCATGAACGAGGCCATCCTGCAGGTCGAGCATCTGTCGATGAAGTTCGGCGGCCTGGTCGCCATCGGCGACTTGTCCTTCGTCGCCAAGCGCGGTGAAATCACCGCGCTGATCGGACCCAACGGCGCCGGCAAGACCACCGTGTTCAACTGCATCACCGGCTTCTACAAGCCGTCCGAAGGCATGATCACGCTCAACCGGAACGACGGCTCGAGCTATTTGCTCGAACGCCTGCCCAACCATGAGATCCCGGCACGCGCCAAGGTGGCGCGCACCTTCCAGAACATCCGCTTGTTCTCGGGCATGACGCTGCTGGAGAACCTGCTGGTCGCGCAGCACAACAAGCTGATGAAGGCCTCGGGTTATACGATCCTGGGCCTGTTCGGCTTCAGCGGCTACCGCAGGGCCTCGGCCGAATCGGTGGATCTGGCCAAGCATTGGCTGGAGAAGGCCGATCTTGTCGACCGCGCCGACGATCCGGCCGGCGATCTGCCCTACGGTGCGCAGCGCCGCCTCGAGATCGCCCGCGCCATGTGCACGGGGCCGGAGCTTCTGTGCCTCGACGAGCCGGCGGCCGGACTCAATCCGAAGGAATCGGCGGCGCTCAACGAGCTGTTGATCGACATCAAGGACACATCAGGCGCCTCGATCCTGTTGATCGAGCACGACATGTCGGTGGTCATGCAGATCTCGGACCATGTCGTTGTTCTGGAATATGGCCGCAAGATCTCCGACGGCAGTCCGCAGTCGGTGCGTACCGACCCGCGCGTCATCGCAGCCTATCTCGGCGTCGACGACGAGGACGTCGAGTCGGTGCTGACTGAAGTCGGCGACGAAGACGTCATCGAACAGCTCGATACCGGACCGGATGCCGCACACGGCCCGGGAACATCATCATCGTATCTCGCCGGGCCGGTGACCGACACGGTCGGCCACAGTTCAGGCGAGCGGGTCACGGTGGCGAAAGGCGCGTCAAAGGCCGGTCAGGTCGACGCAAAATCGCTCGCCGCGGCAGACAAGGCGGCCTCGCTGGCGGCGGTGCCGGCCGCGCCTCGCGCTCCGGCGGCGAAGGCAAAGCCTGCTCCGAAAGCTGCACCAAAGGCGGCAGCCGGAACGGCGGTGAAGTCGACTGCGCCGACCAAGCGGGCAGCCAAGGTCCCTTCCGCGAAGGCGCCTGCGGCGGCGGCAGGAGGAATCTCCAACCGGCTGCCAGCGCCTCGCGGTGGCAAGGCCGACAATTTGACCCGTATCAAGGGCATCGGTTCGGTCAACGAGAAGAAGCTCAACGATCACGGTATCTTCCACTTCGACCAGATCGGCGCCTGGAAAAAGGCCGACGTCGAGGCTGCTGAAGCCTATCTCGCCTTTGACGGACGCATTGCACGTGAGGAATGGGTCAAGCAGGCCAGGCTGCTCAGCCAGGGCAAAGACACGGAATTCTCGCGCCGCGTCGATGCGGGCAAGGTGGCGACCAGCCATGCTTCCGGAAAAACTGCTGCCAAGCCTGTGGCGGGCAAGCGCGGGGGGAGCAAGTGATGGCCGGGACAACGCTGCTCGATATCAAGGGCGTGCAGACCTACTATGGCAATATCCGGGCGCTTAACGGCGTCGATGTCACCGTGAAGGAAGGTGAGATCGTTGCGCTGATCGGTGCCAACGGCGCCGGCAAGTCGACGCTGATGATGACCATTTTCGGCGCCCCGCGGGCTCGCGGCGGCACCATCACCTTTGCCGGCACCGACATCACCCAGATGCCGACGCATGAGATCGCGCGCATGCGCATTGCGCAGTCGCCCGAAGGCCGGCGCATCTTTCCGCGCATGACGGTGATGGAAAACCTGCAGATGGGCGCCAGCCTCGACAACCTCAAACACTATGACGAGGACGTCGAAAAGGTGTTCAAGCTGTTCCCGCGGCTGAAGGAGCGCATAGCCCAGCGCGGCGGCACGCTGTCGGGCGGCGAGCAGCAGATGCTGTCGATCGGACGCGCGCTGATGGCACGGCCGAAGCTACTTTTGCTCGACGAACCATCGCTGGGTCTGGCGCCACTGATCGTCAAGCAGATCTTCGACGCGATCCGCGAACTGAACCGCACCCAGGGGCTTACCGTGTTCCTGGTCGAGCAGAATGCCTTCGGCGCGCTGAAACTCGCCACGCGGGGCTATGTCATGGTCAACGGGAACGTGACGATGAGCGGCACCGGCAAGGAACTGCTCGCCAATCCGGAAGTGCGCGCCGCCTATCTCGAAGGCGGACATCACTGAATTTGAAGCGGTGCGTTCGGTGTTCCGCTCCAAATTGTTTGTTTGTCGCATGATCCTTGTCCGAAAAGTCTGCAACCTTTCGGGATCATGCTAAGGAGACTTCATCATGCAGGGCATTCTCTATGAGGAACCCTCGATCTGGCAGTTCTTCTTCGTCACCTGTCTGCTCGGCGGCTGGGCGGCGTGGATGACGGGCAAGGCCAGTGCCCAGACATGGCGCAGCTTCGTCCAGTTGTTCGCCTATATGCTGGGCCTCGGCATCGGCATCCGCTTCATCCATCACGCGCTGTTCGGCGGCACAATGTTCTCGCTTCAATACTATGTCGTCGATACAATCGTGCTGATGATACTCGGTTTTGTCGGCTTTCAATACACGCGCACCAACCAGATGGTGACGCAATATAATTGGCTCTACGAGAGAGCTTCAATCTTGAGCTGGAAACCAAAAGGTTGACGTTCATCATTAGCGCCGCATCGAAATTGAATCGGCGTGACAAGTGCCTGAAAATCGGCAAACTATGCTTTCTGCGATAAGGGTGGGCATCGCATGAAAGCTTCATCCACGCCCACTCCGTAAATGGGAGCGTTTAAATGAAAAAGTCACTTTTGTCCGCCGTCGCCCTGACCGCGCTGGTCGCGTTCGGCGGCAGCGCGTGGGCTGACGTCTTGATCGGCGTAGCCGGTCCGATCACCGGTCCGAATGCCGCCTTCGGCGCGCAGCTTCAGAAGGGTGCGGAAGCCGCTGTCGCCGACATCAATGCCAAGGGCGGCATCAATGGCGAGCAGATCAAGCTCGAAGTCGGCGACGACGTCTCCGATCCGAAGCAGGGCATCTCGGTTGCCAACAAGTTCGTCGGCGACGGCGTCAAGTTCGTGGTCGGGCACTTCAACTCGGGCGTCTCGATCCCGGCATCGGAAGTCTATGCGGAAAACGGCATCGTCGAGATTACCCCGGCTGCCACCAACCCGAAGTTCACCGAGCGCGGCTTGTGGAACGTGTTCCGCACCTGCGGACGCGACGACCAGCAGGGTAGCATCGCCGGCGCTTATCTCGCCGCGAACTTCAAGGACGCCAAGATCGCCGTCGTGCACGACAAGACCACCTACGGTCAGGGCCTTGCCGACGAAACCAAGAAGGCGATGAATGCCAAGGGCCTGACGGAAGTCATGTATGAAGGCATCAACGTCGGCGACAAGGACTTCTCGGCACTGATCGCCAAGATGAAGGAAGCCGGCGTAACCATCATCTACTGGGGTGGCCTCCACACCGAAGCCGGCCTGATCATCCGCCAGGCGGCCGATCAGGGTCTCAAGGCGACGTTGGTTTCCGGCGACGGCATCGTGTCGAACGAGCTGGCTTCGATCGCGGGTGACGCGGTTGCGGGTACGCTCAACACGTTCGGCCCGGATCCGCGCCTGATCCCCGCCAACAAGGAACTCGTCGAGAAGTTCCGCGCGCAGGGCTTCGAGCCGGAAGCCTACACGCTCTACTCCTACGCCGCCGTACAGGCGCTCGCCGAAGCAGCGACCGCTGCCAAGTCGAACGACCCGCAGGCAGTTGCCAAGGCGATGCATGAAAACGGCCCGTTCAAGACCGTGCTCGGCGACCTGTCCTATGACGCCAAGGGCGACCCGACGCTGCCCGGCTACGTCATGTACGAATGGAAGAAGGGCGACGACGGCAAGTACACCTACATCCAGAAGATGTAAGCTCGTCAGTCTCCAAGCTTTACAGATGCCCGGCGCTTCGCGCCGGGCATCTTTCTTTTGAGCCCGTTGCCTCTCCATCGAGGCCGGCAGACCAAGGCAGCCCGGGCCTTTAGCCCGGAAACGATCGCGCGTTGACCGGCGATGCCCAGCGCTTCGCTGCATGTTCGAATGAATGCGACAGCGTTCGGCGCAAAGATTCCATTTCAATCGGTTTAAGTGCTCGTCAATTTCGTTTGCACTGCAGCATTTTCACGCTAATCATTGCGCCGATTTCTGTTCCCTTCCGTTGCTGGAGCCTCAGTCCTTGGCCATCACGAAGATTCTCGTCGCCAACCGGTCCGAAATCGCCATTCGCGTCTTTCGCGCGGCCAACGAACTCGGTCTCAAAACCGTGGCGATCTGGGCCGAGGAGGACAAATACTCCCTGCATCGCTTCAAGGCCGACGAGAGCTACCAGGTCGGACGCGGGCCGCATCTGGCCAGGGACATGGGACCGATCGAAAGCTATCTGTCGATCGAGGAGGTGATCCGCGTCGCCAGGCTTTCGGGCGCCGATGCCATTCATCCCGGCTACGGCCTGTTGTCGGAAAGCCCCGAATTTGCCGATGCCTGTGCCCAGGCCGGAATCATTTTCATCGGGCCGAAGCCGGACACGATGCGCCGGCTCGGCAACAAGGTCGCGGCGCGCAATCTCGCCATCGAGGTCGGCGTGCCGGTGATCCCCGCCACCGATCCGTTGCCGGACGACATGGATGCGGTCAAGAAACTGGCCAAGGAAATCGGCTATCCGGTGATGCTGAAGGCATCATGGGGCGGCGGCGGCCGCGGCATGCGTGCCATCCGCGCCGAAGCCGACCTTGCCCGCGAAGTCACGGAAGGCAAGCGCGAGGCGAAAGCCGCCTTCGGCAAGGATGAGGTCTATCTCGAAAAGCTGATCGAGCGTGCCCGCCATGTCGAGGTGCAGGTTCTGGGCGACACGCATGGCAACGCCGTGCATCTGTTCGAGCGCGACTGCTCGATCCAGCGCCGCAACCAGAAGGTCGTGGAGCGGGCGCCGGCGCCCTATCTCGAAATGTCGCAGCGCGAGGCGCTTTGCGGCCATGCGCTGAAGATCGCCCGCGAGACCAGCTATATCGGCGCCGGCACGGTCGAGTTCCTGCAGGACGCCGACACCGGCAAGTTCTACTTCATCGAGGTCAACCCGCGCATCCAAGTCGAGCACACCGTCACCGAACAAGTGACCGGCATCGACATCGTCAAGGCGCAGATCCATATCCTCGACGGGTTTGCCATCGGCACGCCGGAATCGGGCGTGCCGGTGCAGAAGGACATAAGGCTAAACGGCCATGCCTTGCAGTGCCGCATCACCACCGAAGATCCCGAGCAGAATTTCATCCCGGACTACGGCCGCATCACCGCCTATCGCGGCGCGACAGGTTTCGGCATCCGCCTCGATGGCGGCACTGCCTATTCCGGCGCGGTCATCACCCGCTTCTATGATCCGCTGCTGGAGAAGGTGACGGCGTGGGCGCCGACGCCGGCCGAGACCATCGCCCGCATGAACCGGGCGCTGCGCGAGTTCCGCATCCGCGGCGTTGCCACCAATTTGACCTTCCTCGAAGCGATCATCAACCACCCGAGCTTCGCCGATAATTCCTACACCACCAAATTCATCGATACGACGCCGGAGCTGTTCCAGCAGGTCAAGCGCCAGGACCGTGCCACCAAGCTGCTCAACTATCTTGCCGACGTTTCGGTCAACGGTCACCCCGAGACACGCGGCCGGCCGCAGCCGAAGGCCGATGCGGCCGCACCATTGGTGCCCTATCTCAACGGCAATGTGCCTGATGGCAGCAAGCAGAAGCTCGACGTGCTCGGACCGCAGAAATTCGCTGCCTGGATGCGCAACCAGAAGGAGGTGCTGGTCACCGACACGACGATGCGTGACGGCCACCAGTCGCTGCTCGCGACGCGCATGCGCACGCATGACATCGCCGGCATCGCCGGCACCTATGCGCGTGCCTTGCCGCAGCTTCTGTCGCTCGAATGCTGGGGCGGCGCCACATTCGACGTCGCCATGCGCTTCCTCACCGAGGATCCGTGGGAGCGGCTGACGCTGGTGCGCGAGGCAGCGCCCAATCTGTTGCTGCAGATGCTGCTGCGCGGCGCCAACGGCGTCGGCTACACCAACTATCCCGACAATGTCGTGCAGCATTTCGTCAAACAGGCGGCCGCCGGCGGCATCGACCTGTTCCGCGTCTTCGACTGCCTGAACTGGGTCGAGAACATGCGCGTCGCCATGGATGCGGTCGGCACAGAGGGCAAGCTGATCGAAGCGGCGATCTGCTATACCGGCGACATCCTCGATCCGGCGCGGGCAAAATACGACCTCAAATATTATGTCGGCCTGACCGGGGAATTGCAGGCGGCCGGCGCCCACATCATCGCCGTCAAGGACATGGCCGGACTGCTGAAGCCATCCGCCGCGCGGGTGCTGTTCAAGGCGCTGCGCGAAGCGACCGACCTGCCGATCCATTTCCACACCCACGACACGTCAGGCCTATCGGCAGCCACTGTGCTGGCGGCCGTCGACAGCGGCGTCGATGCTATCGACGCGGCGATGGATTCGCTCTCGGGCAACACGTCGCAGCCATGTCTCGGCTCCATCGTCGAGGCGCTGAAGGGCACCGAACGCGACCCGGGCCTCGATCCGCAATGGATCAGGAAGATCTCGTTCTACTGGGAAGCGGTACGCAACCAGTATGCGGCCTTCGAAAGCGACCTCAAGGGGCCGGCCTCGGAAGTCTACCTGCACGAAATGCCGGGCGGACAGTTCACCAATCTCAAGGAGCAGGCGCGTTCGCTCGGGCTGGAGACACGCTGGCACGAAGTGGCGCAGACCTATCACGACGTCAATCTGATGTTCGGCGACATCGTCAAGGTGACGCCGTCGTCCAAGGTCGTCGGCGACATGGCGCTGATGATGGTCAGCCAGGATCTGACCGTCGCCGATGTCGAGAACCCCAGCAGGGACATCGCCTTCCCGGACTCCGTGGTGTCGATGCTGCGCGGCGATCTCGGCCAGTCGCCCGGCGGCTGGCCTGAGAAGCTGCAGAAGAAGGTGCTGAAGGGCGACAAGCCGATCAAGGTGCGGCCCGGCTCGCTGCTCAAGCCGGCGGACCTCAAGGCCAACCGCAAGGAGATCGAAGCGAAGCTCGAGCGCAAACTCTCAGAATTCGAATTCGCCTCGTGGCTGATGTACCCGAAGGTGTTTACGGATTTCGCCGGCGCGCAGGAGACCTACGGTCCCGTCAGCGTGCTGCCGACGCCGACCTATTTCTACGGCATGAAATCCGAAGACGAGATCTTCGTCGATATCGAGAAGGGCAAGACGCTGGTGGTGCGCTGCCTTGCCATCGGCGATGTCGACGAAAAGGGCATGGTCACCGTGTTCTTCGAGCTCAATGGCCAGCCGCGTCGTGTGAAGGTGCCCGACAGGGCGCATGGCGCGTCCGCCGCCAAGGCCCGCCGCAAGGCCGAGCCCGGCAACGAAGCCCATGTCGGTGCGCCGATGCCGGGTGTCGTCTCCGCACTTTCGGTTGCCGCCGGCCAGGCTGTGAAGGCGGGCGATGTGCTGCTTTCCATCGAGGCGATGAAGATGGAAACGGCGCTGCATGCCGAGCGCGACGGCACCGTCGCCGAGGTGCTGGTTAAGGCCGGCGACCAGATCGATGCCAAGGATCTGCTGATCGCCTTCGGCTAATGCTACCTTCCTGGGGATGGCTGTCCGCATCATGGCGGCAGCCTTTCATGCAGCATCGATAACGGCTTGACCCGCCGCCGCCGGTCGGGCATCGAACCGGCTCAAATTTGGCGCCGTCGTCACCGAGTGGCGGCGCGAAAAACGATGTGGAGAAAAAATGGCCGACGATATCACCGATACCAGCCAGACAGTTGCCGCCGGCCAGCTGCGTGCCTTCATCGAGCGCATAGAGCGGCTCGAAGAAGAGAAGAAGACCATTTCCGACGACATCAAGGAAGTGTTTGCCGAGGCCAAGGGCACCGGGTTCGACACCAAGGCGATGCGCACGATCATCCGGCTGCGCAAGAAGGACCAGGCCGAACGCCAGGAGGAGGAAACCATCCTCGACCTGTACAAGGCCGCACTGGGAATGGTCTAGGGCCAGCCAGCCCCGGCGCCGACGCCGGAGATACGGTTTTGAGCCATGAGCGAATTCGACTTCGGTGCCCGACGCGCCTCTGAATTTCGCCAGCGCGGCTTCTGGACGCTGTTTGCCGAACGGCACCCGGAAGAAAAAGCCCTGATGGCGAGGCGCGGACCGTGGTTCTGGCAGCGCGGGCTGCCCGACTTCGCATTGGTCCTTTCCATGTATGTCGCGCCGGCACAGAACCATGTCGGCGTCTTCTTCGGCCGCAACGAGAAGTTCGGCGCCACGCAAGCCTGGTCGCGGCTCAAGCCGTTCCAGGCGGCGATCGAAGGCAGGCTGAAACTCAGGCCGGAACAGAGTTGCGAAGGCCTCGGCATCAATTCGATGTGGCGGGTGAACTGTTATGCCGAGGACAATTGGCCGGCGATGACCGACTGGCTGGTGACCGAATGTTCGCGTATCGAACGTGCGGTCACAGAAGTCCTGGGGCAGGGGTAGACATCAGGTGTTGCCAGACGGCGTCGGATACTTCTTCCGCTCACGCTGGCAAGGCTGGGTGCCGCTCGACCGGCTGTTCTGGCGCGACCTTGCCCTTGTCGGTACGGCGCTCAACGTCGCGTCCGCAGTAGCAGCGATTATCCTGCTTGCTCTGAAGCTGCCGCTTGTGCTGGTCCTGGCGGTGCATTTCGCGCTGGTGCCCTACAATATCTTCCTGACCTTTGCCGTCTGGCGAACCACGGAAAGGGCCAGTGGCATCAAGGTGTCGTTGATGACGCTCGGGGCTACACTGTGGCTGATCCTGACGGTCGTGGTCTGAGCGAGCATCGACCGCACCAGCCAATTTCACGGATCGCAGACGAAAAGGGCGGCCGCAGCCGCCCTTCCCATCTATCCTGCGATCGATCGTTTGGCTCAAGCCGCCGGCTCGAATTTCAGCGCCACGCCGTTGATACAATAACGCAGGCCGGTCGGCGGCGGGCCGTCCTCGAAGACATGGCCGAGATGGCTGCCGCAGCGGGCGCAGTGGCATTCGGTGCGGACCATGCCGTAGCTGCGGTCGACCGTGTTCTCGACCGAGCCCGGTACCGGGTCGTTGAAGCTCGGCCAGCCGGTTCCGCTCTCGAACTTCAGTTTGGATTCAAACAAAGGCTGATCGCAGCCGACGCAGGAAAAGGTGCCGGCGCGCTTCTCGTAAAGCAAGGCGCAGCTTCCTGGCCGCTCGGTGCCGTGGCCGCGCATGACGGCATATTGCTCCGGCGTCAGCCGGGCGCGCCATTCTGCGTCGGTGCGGGTTACGGGGTAGGTATGGGTGTCCATTCGATCTCCTCAGCCTTGCCGGCTCGTTATTGGTTGCAGCCTCGTATTCGCACCAAGATAGGCATTTGTTACGCGTCTGCCCAGTTCCGAGAAGGCGCGCAAGGTTCAGTGCTTTCTTGAAAGCTGCTTCGTCGCGCCTTCGAGCCCGGCCAGTGTCAACGGAAACATGCGGCCGCCGAAAATGTCGCGGATCATCGCGATCGAATGGGTGTAACCCCAGTTCTTTTCGGCCTCTGGATTGAGCCACACCGCGTTCGGCCATTGTTGCAGCAAGCGGCTCAGCCAGACGGCTCCGGCCTCCGGATTCCAGTGTTCGACCGAACCGCCGGGATGCGCGATCTCGTAGGGGCTCATCGAAGCGTCGCCGACGACGATCACCTTGTAGTCCGGCCCGTATTTGTGGAGGAGGTCGAAGGTCGGAATCACCTCGGCATGCCTGCGGCGATTGTCCCTCCACACGCCCTCGTAGAGGCAGTTGTGGAAATAGAAATATTCGAGCTGGCGGAATTCGGCGCGGGCGGCCGAGAACAGCTCCTCGACGCTTTTGATGTGATCGTCCATCGAGCCGCCGACATCGAAGAACATCAGGAGCTTCACGGCGTTGCGGCGTTCCGGCCGCGTCCGCACGTCGAGATAGCCGTGCTCGGCGGTGGCGTGGATTGTTCCAGGCAGGTCGAACTCCTCCTCGGCACCCTCGCGCACCCAGCGGCGCAGACGCTTCAGCGCGATCTTGATGTTGCGGGTGCCGAGCTCGACGGCATCGTCGAAATTCCTGAACTCGCGCTTGTCCCACACCTTCACCGCGCGGCGGTTGCGGCTTTCATGCTGACCGATACGCACGCCTTCGGGGTTGTAGCCATAGGCGCCGAAGGGCGAGGTGCCGCCGGTGCCGATCCATTTCGAGCCACCCTGGTGGCGGCCTTTCTGCTCCTCCAGCCGCTGCTTCAAGGTCTCCATCAGCTTTTCGAAGCCGCCGAGTGCCTCGACCAGCTTTTTCTCTTCCTCGGTCAGGTGCTTTTCGGCGAGGCGACGCAACCAGTCCTCGGGAATGTTCGCGACATCGACCGCATCCGGTCCGCCCAGCGCTTCGATCCCCTTGAAGACATGCGAAAACACCTGGTCGAAGCGGTCGATATGGCGCTCGTCCTTCACCAATGCGGTGCGGGCGAGGTAATAAAAACCTTCGACATCATAGTCGACCAGCCCGGCTTCCAGCCCCTCCAGCAGCGACAGATATTCCCGCAGCGAAACGGGAACGCGGGCTGCCTTCAGTTCGAGGAAGAACGGGATGAACATGGTCGGTTATCTGTGGCCTTCGATCTTCTCTCGTGCGGCGCTTGCAATGAATGCGGAACGCGTCAGGCCACGCCGGCCTGCTTCTTCGTCGATCGCCGCCAGAAGACCGGCGTCGAGCGACAGATTGGCTCGGACGGGCCGGCCCGAGTCGATCAGCACCGGGATCATCACGGCGGATTCGCCGGCGGCAGTATCGAGCTCGTCTTGCAGGAGCAATTGCGCCACCGTACGCGAGACCGGTAACTGCAGATGTTTCGTCGCACGTGCTTCGACCCATTCGCGCACGGCGGAAGTCGCATCGGCAATGGCTTCTTCGGGGCTTGCGCCGCCGCCATGGCAGCCGGGAAGATCAGGGACGCGCACCCCCCAGATGTTCCCTGCCCCATCGAGAATTCCAACATAATGCGTCATGCGGTCTGTCCTCAAATCCATGCAGCCAGCCGGGCGATCGACCGGGCGACACCAGGAGATTGTTCACGATGCCTAGGCACGATGATCATCACCTCTGGCCGTTCCGGATGCTCATAATTGTCGTGCTTGCCGCCGCCGACACTTACCCAGCCATCGCGCAAAAGCCTGATGATAATTTTGCGCGTATTGGTCTCGATCAACGGCATTACACACCTATTGCGCAATATATTGCGCAATGGCGGCCATTTCAAGCTCCCACTTTCTTCACAATAGATCGTACTCGATAAAGCCGGTCCGGCGCGCCACATGGTCGTAGAGCTTGCGCGCGGTGGTGTTGGTTTCGTGTGTCATCCAGTAGACGTTCTTGACGCCGATTTTCGCAGCTTCCTGTTTCACCGCCTCGATCAGCGCCGCGCCAATGCCCTTGCCGCGCACATCCGGGTCGGCGAACAGGTCCTGCAGATAGCAATTGTTTTTTTCCGACCAGCCGGAGCGATGGTAGAGATAGTGGGTGAGGCCGACGACCTTGCTGTCGAGGGTCGCAATGAAACCCTTGGGTTCGAACTCACCCGGCGTGAACAGTCGTTGCCAAGTGACGGCATAGACCTCTTCGGGAAGCTTCGTCTCGTAGAAGGTCAGGTAGTCGGTCCACAGCCGCCGCCAGTCGGCGTGGTCGGACTGCGCGAGCGGGCGGACGATGATCTCAGACATTGCATTTCCTCCGAAGGTTCTGGCCGAAACTGCCTTCCAGTTCGGCCGGCAGCAACGGTCCACAGAAGGGAAAGCGCTACTGCTGCCTTCTGGCCATGAAGGCCAGCCGCTCGAATAGGTGCACGTCCTGCTCGTTCTTCAAGAGGGCGCCATGCAGTTTGGGCAGGGCATTCTTCGGGTCGGCGCGCAAATCTTCCGGCGCAATGTCGTCGGCGACCAGCAGCCTTATCCAGTCGAGCGCTTCGGAGGTCGACGGCTTCTTCTTCAGTCCCGGCACCTCGCGGATCTCGTAGAACTGGGTCAGCGCCGCCCGCACCAGGTTCTGCTTGATGCCGGGATAGTGGACATCGACAATTCTGTGCAGCGTGTCGACGTCGGGAAAGCGGATATAGTGAAAGAAGCAGCGACGCAGGAAGGCGTCCGGTAGCTCCTTCTCATTGTTGGAGGTGATGATGACGATCGGCCTGACCGCGGCACGGATCGTTTCGCCGGTCTCGTAGACGAAGAACTCCATCCGATCGAGTTCCTGCAGCAGGTCGTTGGGGAATTCGATGTCGGCCTTGTCGATCTCGTCGATCAAAAGCACGACCTTTTTGCCGGCCGCGAACGCCTCCCAAAGTTTGCCGCGTTTGATGTAATTCTTGATGTCGTTGAACCTGATATCGCCGAGCTGGCTATCGCGCAGCCGCGAGACGGCGTCGTACTCGTAAAGGCCCTGCTGCGCTCTGGTGGTCGACTTGACGTGCCATTCGATCAGGTCGAGGCCGAGTGCCGCCGCCACCTGGCGCGCCAACTCCGTCTTGCCGGTGCCAGGCTCGCCCTTGACCAGCAAGGGCCGCTCCAGCGCGATCGCCGCGTTGACGGCCACCATCAGATCCTTGTCGGCGACATAGGCCGCCGTGCCTTCGAAACGCATTCTAGCTCCTTGGTTGCCACGACAACCGTAGGGAGACGGACTTGCCAGTGCAAGGCATGGCGGCATGGAGCTGAACAGGAGCAACGGATTTGCAGAGAATAAAGTCGCCGGCCACGCTGTCTCTCTGGCGCTTGCCCGATGAGCCGCCTATATTGCGGGTGACGGTCTGTGCTTCCCGGCAGGAGAACATTTTCCCCGGGGCCTTAACGATCCTTAGGGAGCTGTCCCTGGGAAGACCCGTGGGTTTTCTCACACGGCGCCCACCTACTTTGTAGGTTCCCGGGATCGCTCTCTCCACCGGTTGTGTGGACCGTCGCTTCTCCAAGGCGTCTCCACGCATTCGGTGAATGATACGGTGGAAACGCCGCTCTTCTCCATTCAAATCTGGCCTTCTCCAGCGTTGGCGCATGACATTGTCTAGAGACCTGAAAAAGCAGCTTCGCCGCGAGGCACTCGGGCGCCGCGACGCGCTCGATGAATTCTGGCGGGTGGAGATCGCGCTGGAAATGGCCGAGACGGCGCGCGATCACCTCCACATCGAAGCGGGCCAGATCGTTTCCGGCTTCTGGCCGATGCGCTCGGAGGTCGACGTCAGGCCGCTGATGTTTGCGTTGCGCGAGAAGGGCGCACGGCTCTGTCTGCCGGCCATTCTCGACAAGACCACGATCGTCTTTCGCGAGCTGGTGCGCGGCGCGCCGATGGTCGAGATGGGTTTCGGCACGGTCGGTCCGCATGAGGAGGCCGAGGTGCTCGATCCCTCGGTGATGCTGGTGCCGCTCGCCGCCTTCGATGCGCGCGGCCATCGCATCGGCTACGGCGCCGGCTATTACGACCGCGCCATCGCCAGGCTGATCGACAAGGGACAGCCGCCGCGACTGATCGGCATCGCCTTCGATTGCCAGGAGGTGGCGCAGGTGCCGGATGAGGACCATGACGTCATCATCGCGGAAATACTCACCGAGAGCGGGTTGCGCCGCTTCGTGCCAAAATTGTAGATAAATGGACGCATGATCTTTCACTGGCGTCATGCAGCTTTTGCTTCGCTGACCTTCGGTGCGGGATCATATGAGACTTCTCTTCCTCGGTGACATGGTTGGAAAAACGGGACGCACCGCGGTGTGGGAACAACTGCCCGGGCTGATCTCCGACTTCAAACTCGATTTCGTAATCGTCAACGGCGAGAATGCCGCCGGCGGCTTCGGCATCACCGAAGACATCTTTCGCGAGACGATCGCAGCCGGCGCCGATGTCGTCACCACGGGCAACCATGTCTGGGACCAGCGTGACGCGCTGGCCTTCGCGCCGCGCGAAGAGCGCTTCCTGCGCCCCTCCAACTTTCCCAAGGGCACGCCCGGACGCGGCTCCGGCATCTACATCGCCAGGAGCGGCGCGCGCGTGCTGGTCGCCAACATCATGGGCCGGGTGTTCATGCATCCCGAACTCGACGACCCGTTCCAGGCCGGCGAACGCGAGCTTGCCGCCTGTCCGCTCGGCGAGCAGGCGGATGCGGCGGTCATCGACTTCCACGCCGAGGCGACCTCGGAAAAGATGTGTTTCGCGCATTTCGTCGATGGCCGCGCCAGCCTCGTCATCGGCACCCACACGCATCAGCCGACCGGCGATCACCAGATCCTCAATGGCGGCACCGGCTACATGTCCGACGCCGGCATGTGCGGCGACTATGATTCCTCGCTCGGCATGGACAAGGAGGAACCGCTCAACCGGTTCCTGTCGAAAGTGCCGAAAGGGCGGTTCGAGGCCGCCACCGGACCAGCGACGTTGTGCGGCGTCGGGGTCGACATTTCCGACCGCACCGGGCTGACGGAGAAAATCGCGCCGTTTCGCCGCGGCCCGCGGCTGGAGGAAACCGCGCCATCCTTCTGGTCGTGACATTGATATAGCCGCGCATAGTACCTAACTGCCGGCGACACTGCTCTAGATCGTTAGTAGAGGGGACGACCTCCATGCAGCTCATCGAATTCCTGGCGCCGCATTTTCAATTCGTATCGGATCCAACGGCCTGGGTCGCGCTGCTGACGCTGGTGGTGCTCGAGATCGTCCTCGGCATCGACAATCTGATCTTCATCTCGATCCTGACCAACAAGTTGCCGGTAGCCCAAAGGGCCCGCGCACGCCGCCTCGGCATCTCGGCGGCGCTGGTCATGCGGCTGGTGCTGCTGGCCACCATTTCGATCATCGTTCAGTTGACGACGCCGGTCTTCACGGCCCTCGGCCACGGCTTTTCCTGGCGCGACCTGATCCTCATCGCCGGTGGCCTGTTCCTGGTCTGGAAGGCGACCAAGGAAATCCATCACACGGTCGATCCCGACGACCACAAGGACACGATGCTGGGCGAGACGCTGCAGATCAGCCTTGCCGGTGCGATCTTCCAGATCCTGCTGCTCGACCTCGTCTTCTCCATCGATTCGATCATCACCGCCGTCGGCATGACCGACGAGATCGCCATCATGTACATCGCGGTGATCGTCGCGGTCAGTGTGATGATGCTGGCGGCCGGACCGCTGGCGGACTTCATCGCCAGGAACCCGAGCATCGTCATGCTGGCGCTGGGCTTCCTTTTGATGATCGGCATGACGCTGATCGCCGACGGCATGGGTTATCATGTGCCGAAGGGCTACATTTACGCGGCGATGGGCTTTTCGGCGCTTGTCGAGGGGCTCAACATGTTGGCGCGACGGCGCAAGAAGGCGAAGGCGGGTGGTGGGCACTGATGGGCGGCGGATACCAAACCGAGATCAATCGCGTGCTCCGTCACTATGTGATTGAACAGGAAAAACGGCGATCTTGAGCCGGTTCAGTTCGTCGGCACACCCTTCGGGTGACGGTCGCCGATCAGGCCGAGCGTCAGGCCGTGCTCCAGCCACGCCTTGGCGCCGGCCAGCACGAGGGTGAAGCCGCCGGTTGAACCGATGGCCTCCTTCACCTGCTCGTCGCCGTTGCCGGCGAAACCGAAATTGCGAACCTCCACAAAGGTCGCATCGCCGGGCATTTCGGTGAAGGTCCAGACCACCGTGGTCGGCGGATCGCTCCACTGCATGACGATCTTGTCGTTCGCGACGATCTCGCTGACATCGACTGTCGTCGAGACGCCGTACATGCGCCACTCCCAACGAACCTGCTTTCCGCTGTCGAGACGGCCGCTGCCGTGGGTGAACCAGAATTTCGTGGTGATGGCCGGATCGACGATGGCCTCGAACACGTGGGCGACAGGCCGCCGGATCAGCATGCCGGCTTCGGCGGTCGGTGTCTCGCGGATTTCCATGGGATTGTCCTTTCCGGGCTTGGCGCTCACCAGGCGTCTGGTTCGCGCAGCATGTGAACGATGCTGGCTGGATTGCTGATCCAGCCGCCGCGGAAGCCCTCGCCCAGAGGCTCGATAGCATCGCAACGCACAATTCCGGCCCTGGCGAAATGATCCGCAGCGGCGGGAAAATCATCGGTGAACAGCTCCAGCCACACCTCGGCCTGGCTCAACATCGGCGCTTCATCGATCCACAAGCGGTTGGGACCGAGCTCGAAGCCGATTGCCGGCGCCTTATCGGTGAACGGCTTCAGGCCGACGACGTCGCGGTAGAAGGCGACCGTCGCCTCATATTGGTGCGGCGGCACCTTCATGGCGATGTTGATGCCGCCGGTGATCTTCGCGGTCATTGCGGGCTCCGTCGTCACGTTCAAATGTTGGTCTCGTTGGCGGGTTCGCCCTTCATCTCGCTGCGGTAGTAGCCGTCGCGCAAATTGATGCCGTATTCGACATAGGCCTTCATGCAGGCCAGCATCTGCGACCAGCCCTCGCAGTTGAGGTAGGATTTCTTCAGGCCGACCGCGCCTTCCCGCCAGCCGCTCTCGGCGATGGTGACGAAGGTGCCGCCATCGTCGAGCGGCTCGAAATTCATCTCGACGCGGGTCTTGTAGGCCGGCTTGCCGTCGGGATCGGTGGCATCCCAGCGCAGCACGATGCGGCTGTCCTTGACCACCTCGTCGACCTCGACCGGCACCTTGCCCCACCAGACGACGCTGGCACCCGCTTCCAGCGGCGCGCTGGCACCGCCGATCGTGGTGAAATAGCCGCTGAGTTTCGTTGGATTGACGACCGCGTCGAAGACATCGGCGACCGGCCTGCCGATGCGTCCTGAAACACTGAATCCAAGTGACATATCCACAACTCCTTCCCTTGATTGGCCGAAGGATATGTTATAGAAATATAACATGTCAAGCCGATCGCAAGACGACAATGTTTTCAAGGCGCTGGCGCATCCGCGCCGGCGCGAAATCCTGGATCAGCTGAAGGATGCGCCAAGGACCACCGGCATGCTGTGCGATGCGTTTCCCGATATCGATCGCTGCACCGTGATGCTACACCTCAAGGTGCTGGAGGAGGCCGACCTCATCGTCGCGCGGCGCGACGGACGCGAGCGCTGGAACCATCTCAACGCGCTGCCGATCAAGCAGATCCATGACCGCTGGATCAGCCAGTATGCCGGCCATGCGCTCAGCATCATCGACCGGCTGAAGTCGGATCTGGAGGCGTGAGCGGTGGCGGCGATCCATGTCGTGCGTCCCATGCGCCGTGTGGCTGGACGAATTGAGCCGATTTATCTATAAGCCGGCCATTCCGACAGAGAACGCCGTGCTTCCACGAGTTGCACCTGGGACGCTCTGAAATTTTGAATTCGAGCATTGCGCAAGTCGAGGTGAGATCACCTGCTTCGGATGCTCTAGCCGAGAACACGACAGGGGTGCCATGGCTGGCCATTCACAGTTCAAGAACATCATGCACCGCAAGGGCCGCCAGGATGCGGTGCGGTCGAAAATGTTTTCCAAGCTGGCGCGCGAAATCACCGTCGCCGCCAAGAGCGGTACGCCCGACCCATCGATGAACCCGCGCCTGCGCCTGGCGATCCAGAACGCCAAGGCAGTGTCGATGCCGAAGGACAACATCCAGCGCGCCGTCAACAAGGCCTCGATGGGCGACGCCGAGAATTACGAAGCCGTGCGTTATGAGGGCTATGGTCCAGGTGGCGTCGCCGTCATCGTCGAGGCCCTGACCGACAACCGCAACCGTTCGGCCTCGAACGTGCGCGCCGCCTTCACCAAGGCCGGCGGGGCGATGGGTGAAACCGGCTCGGTGTCGTTCATGTGGGACCGCGCCGGCGAGATCTACTATCCGGCATCGGCCGGCAGCGCCGACAAGATCATGGATGCGGCGATCGAAGCCGGCGCCGACGATGTCGAGTCCGATGAGGAAGGCCACACCATCTACTGCGCCTTCGAAAATCTTGGCGAGGTATCGAAGGCTCTGGAAGGTGCGCTCGGCGAGGCCGAATCGGTGAAGCCGATCTGGCGGCCGCAAAACAATGTTCCGGTCGACGAGGAGCGGGCCCAGTCGCTGATGAAGCTGGTCGCCACTCTCGAGGACGACGATGACGTGCAAAGCGTCTACGCCAACTTCGAGGTCGACGACGAGACGATGGCCAAGCTCAGCGCGGCATGAGCGAAAAAGCGCCTCCCACTATCCGCATCACCTATTGCACGCAGTGCCAATGGCTGCTGCGTGCCGGCTGGATGGCGCAGGAGCTACTGTCGACCTTCGGCACCGATCTCGGCGAGGTGACGCTGGTGCCTGGCACCGGCGGCATCTTCACCATTTCCTGCAACGACACTCTGGTTTGGGACCGCAAGCGCGATGGCGGCTTTCCTGACGCGGCCAAACTCAAGCAGCTTGTGCGCGACGTCATCGATCCGGATCGCGATCTCGGCCATTCGGATCGAAAAACAAAGGCCTGAAGAGCGCCGGCAGTACCGTCACTTACGTCGCAACGCTCCGAAAGCCGCGCCTATGGCGATGCCCATAGCGATGCCGATTGGCAGATCATCCAGAGCGGCGCCGATCACCGAGCCGACACCAACTCCGATGGCCGTGCCGAAGGCCATGTTTGAGTACTGATCCTTCAAGATCCGTCTCCAAAAAACGTGCTGAACTTTTCAGGCGCGGAGCCTCACTGTCGGCCATCGATGGCTCCGCCCATTGCGGTCAACGCGCGGCGAACCAGAAGGATGCCAGCGCGGCTATGCCGCTGACGGTGCGGACATGGTTCCACATCACCCATTCATTGAGGTAGCGCGACCACAGACTTGCGCCGCTGGCGCTTGCCGGATCGACGGTGGCGAGCGCATCGTTGAGCGGGACGTTGAAGACCATCGTGACCACCACGGTGCCGATGAGATAGACCAGACTGCCGGCAATCAGCCAGAGCGAACCCGACTGGCTCCAGTCCATTACCGCGCCGATGGCGACAAGGACGCAGAAAAGCGCCGTGCCGAACAGGGCGGTCATGAACAGCGGGGGTCACAGCGGTCACATTGATCGAATTCATCGCCGCGATGCCGCCAGCGGCCGGCATGCGGGCGAGGCCCGGCATGACGAAGCTGGAAAAAGGCGAAGAAGACGCCGCCGACGATTCCTGAGCCGATTGCGGCGATAAGGATGAGGATGGGCAGAACTTTCGCGATCATGTCAGTTGCTCCAGATGCCGGTTGCGGTTTTCTTCTGCTTAAAAATATGAGTACTCCTCACATTTGCAAAACGTGATAAACCCTCGTATTTTACGAGTCAAGCGATTTTGGCGGTATGAGAGTTAGTCATGGAAGATGCGGCCTCGCCGGATTCCCCTCAGGAGCAGATCGCTTCGCCGCGCCGGGCGCCAAGCCAGCAGCGCAGCCGCGAACGGGTCGAGCGGATGCTGGCCGCCGCCTCGGCGCTGATAGCCGAGCAAGGCAGCGACGCCATGCGCATGGGTGAGGTGGCGGAGCGGGCAGGGGTATCGATCGGCTCGCTCTACCAGTTCTTTCCCGACAAGCGGGCGATCATCTGGGCACTGGCCGAGCGCTATACCGCCGAGAGCCAGGCCTGCATCTCGGCCGCACTAGCCGGAGTCAGTGACGCCAAAGGGCTGAGCCAAGCGTTTTCGGAACTCGTCGATATCTACTACCGGCTGTTCCTGGCGGAGCCGGTGATGCGCGACATCTGGTCGGGCACGCAGGCCGACAAGGCGCTGCGCCAGCTCGAGCTCGCCGACAGCCGGGCCAATGCGGAGTTTCTGACCACGGTGCTGAAACGGCTGCGACCGGCGGCCGATCCGGTGGCGCTGGAAACGACGGCGTTGCTGGTCTGGCAGATGGGTGAAGCCGCCATGCGGCTGGCGATCTCGGTCGGCCGAGATGAGGGCGACAGGCTGGTTGCCGCCTACAAGCGCATGGCGCTCAGGGAGTTGCTGGCAGAGTAGAGCCTCGCGCTAGCGGCCGAAATAGTCCCTCAGCATTTCCGCGCGCTCATCCTCTGCGCACATTGCCATGCGGCCGAGGTTGAACCGGCCCCGATAAAGCGCGACGACAGCCAATGCGCAATTCACCGTCTCATCGTCGGTGGCAGTTGCCAGATCCCGCAATGCCAAATGCACAAGTGTTCGCCACGCTGCCTTGTAGTGCGGTTCGATCCAACGAGGAACCGGCGGATTCCGGTCGTCAAGCAGGCGCGCTTCTTCGATGGTTGCGGCCAGACCATAGGCCCCCCAGTAAGCCGGAGCGTGGCCTTCGGAGATGCGAACGATTTCAACGACCGCCGCGTAAGACGCGTCTCCGACATCTCCCTGATGATGCAATTCATTCCAGAGGTCGTCCCAAACCGACCTGTCATCATAGCGAAAGGCCAAAGCTCGCAAGGCCGGTCGTGCATCGTAGATAACCTTGTATCCACCTCGAAGGCCGGACCATCGTTCATCGTCGAGAATAGACATATTGCCCTCGGTCACCAATTGCGTTCCGCTACGGTCATTTGAGGTCAACAAAAAACCCGCCACAAGGGCGGGTTTTCCGATCCGAGAAAAGATTGTCGCCCTTAGAGGCCGAAACCTTCGAAACGCTTCTTGAACTTCGACAGGCGGCCGCCGCGGTCGAGCAGGGTCTGCTGGCCGCCGGTCCAGGCCGGGTGGGTGGTCGGGTCGATATCGAGGTTCATCGTATCGCCTTCCTTGCCCCAGGTCGAACGGGTCATGTATTCGGTGCCGTCGGTCATGACGACCTTGATGGTGTGGTAATCGGGATGAATGTCGGTCTTCATGGTTCGGTTCCTGGCTTGCCGGCGCTGCTGACGGGCATAAGCCTGCGTCGATGCGCCCCTTTTTAAAACTCGAAGCCGCAGCTATTGAGGAGCCACGGCTTCTAAAACGGTCGGCGAGCCTATACATCAGCCGGAATTGAATCACAAGGCCGCGGCAAGCGCATATTGAAGCGCATGCCTCAAAGGGCGGCTAGAGGAAACACTGGGATGGCGCACATCAGCAGCGCAGACGAGCGCCGGCGCTCGCTCAAGCCGCTCGGGCGCCTGTTTCCGTATATCGCGCACTATCGCACGCTGGTCATCGGCGCCCTCATCTCGCTGGTCATCGCCGCGACGACGACACTGGCGCTGCCGCTGGCGGTACGGCGCATGATCGATCATGGGTTCTCGTCGGCCAACACCATCTTCATCGCCGAATATTTCGCCGCGCTGGTGGCGATGGCCGCGCTGCTGGCGGCGGCATCGGCCGGCCGCTACTACTTCGTCATCACGCTTGGCGAACGTGTCGTCGCCGACATCCGCCGCGATGTCTTTGCTCATGTGACGACGCTGTCGCCTTCCTTCTTTGACACCGCCCAGTCGGGCGAGATCGTGTCGCGGCTCGCCGCCGACACGACGCAGGTCAAATCCGCGGTTGGTGCGACGGCCTCGGTCGCGCTGCGCAACGTCATCCTTGGGCTCGGTGCTGTGGGGATGATGGTGATCACCAGCCCGAAACTGTCCGGCCTGGTGATTGCCGCTATTCCCGTCATCGTGCTGCCGCTGGTCGCTTTCGGCCGCTCGGTGCGGCGCAAGTCACGGCAGGCGCAGGATACGCTGGCCGATGCGACAGCCTATGCCAGCGAACAGATCGGCGCGGTGCGCACGCTGCAGGCCTTCACCAACGAGAGGCTGGTCACCGGCCATTTCTCGGCCGCGGTGGAAGCCGCTTTCGAGGCGGCGCGCGCCTCGATCTTCGCGCGCTCCTTCCTCACTTTCTTTGCCATTTTCACTATCTTCTCGTCCGTCGTGGCGGTGCTGTGGTTCGGCTCGCGCGACGTGCTCGAAGGCTCGATATCGCCGGGCACGCTCGGCCAGTTCCTGCTCTATTCGGTGTTCGCCGCCGGCGCGCTGGGTGCGCTGTCGGAGGTATGGGGCGAGCTTGCCCAAGCGGCGGGCGCTGCCGAACGGCTGACCGAGATCCTGGGCGAGAAACCGGCGATCCATGCTCCGGCAGATCCGAAGCCACTGCCTGCGGTCGCAAAAGGCGAGATAGTCTTCGACAATGTCTCCTTCTCCTACCCGGCACGGCCCGACCGCGCCGCCGTGCACGGTTTGAGCTTTCAGGTCATGCCCGGTGAAACGGTAGCGATTGTCGGGCCGTCAGGGGCTGGCAAGAGCACGGTGTTTTCGCTGATCCTACGCTTCTACGATCCCGAAACAGGCAAGATCCTGATTGATGGCGTCGACGTGCGCGAGGCCGATCCGGTTTCGGTCCGCCAGCGCATAGCCATCGTGCCGCAGGACGTCACCATCTTCGCGGCCACCGCGCGCGACAATATCGGCTTCGGCCGGCCGGGCGCCAGCAAGGCCGAGATCGAGATGGCGGCGAAGGATGCGCTGGCCGACGAATTCATCCTCAGGCTGGAAAAAGGCTATGACAGCCAGGTCGGCGAGCGCGGCGTGACGCTGTCCGGCGGCCAGCGCCAGCGGGTGGCGATCGCCCGTGCCATCCTGCGCGACGCGCCGATCCTGCTGCTCGACGAGGCCACCTCAGCGCTCGACGCCGAAAGCGAGACGCTGGTGCAGATCGCGCTGGAACGCCTGATGCAGGGCCGCACCACGATCGTCATCGCCCACCGGCTGGCAACGGTGCTGAAGGCCGACAGGATCCTGGTCCTGGATGGCGGCTCGATCGTCGAGGAAGGCACGCATCAGAGCCTGGTCGCCAAGGGCGGCATCTATGCGCGGCTGGCCAAGCTGCAATTCGAAACCGGCGCCAGCGCGTTCAAGGGTGCTGCGGAGTAGTTGAAGCTATCTGCACTCCTGAAGTGCGGGCCGCCCTACGCGGTTCCATAGCGCTGCTTCAGATGGTTCACGAAATAGGTGGCGTTGAGCTTTTCGCCGGTGGCGCGTTCGAGCAGATCCGGCGTCGACCAGCGTGATCCCTGCGACCAGATTTTTTTGCGGCGCCAGTCGTTGATCGCCTCGAAATTGCCCTTGGCAAGATCCTCGTCGGCTGAAGGATGTTCCCGCGTCAGCGCCGCCCATTGCTGCGCAGCCATCATCGCGCCCAACGTGTAGGAGGGGAAGTAGCCGAAGGCCGCACCCGGCCAATGCACGTCCTGCATCGGCCCGTCGGCGGGGTTGTCAATGGTGGAAAGGCCGAGATAGTCGCGCATCTTGGCGTCCCAGGCTTCGGGCAGGTCGGCCACCTCCAGTCGGCCCGAGACGAGCTCCTGTTCCAGTTCGTAGCGCAGGATGACATGCAAGGGATAGGTCACCTCGTCGGCATCGACACGGATCAGGCCGCGCTCGACGCGATGCACATGCGGCAGGATATCGTCGAGCGACCAGGCTTCGCCGAGATGCTTTTCGACCACCGGCAGCGCCCAGCGCCAGAAGGCCGGGTTGCGGCCGAGCTGCTTTTCGACAAACAGGCTCTGGCTTTCATGCACGGCCATGCCGCGCGCCTTGCCGAGCGGCCAGTGCGACCATGCCTTCGGCAGGTTCTGTTCGTAGAGCGCATGGCCGGTCTCGTGCAGCACACCCATCAGCGCCGACAGGAAATCGGAGGTCTTGTAGCGGGTGGTTATGCGGACATCGCTCGGTACGCCGCCGCAGAAAGGATGGTGCGACACCGACAGCGACCCGTGTGTCAGGTCGAAGCCGACCGCCGCCATCATGGCAAGGCCGAGCTCGCGCTGCCGGTCGATCGCATAGGTGCCCGAAAGCGGCTTCAACGGGCGCTTGCGCAGCCGCGCGTCCTGGATCGCCAGCGCCTCCGGCACAAAGCTCTTGAGGAAAGCCTTCAGGTCGGCGAACACCGGTGTGATATCGGCGGTGCGGTTGCCGGGATCGTACTGTTCCATCAGCGCGTCATAGGGGGCAAGGCCGAGCACGTCGGCACGCAGCGCCGCCTCCTCGCGCACCAGCGCCACCACGCCCTCCAGCGCCGGCTGGAAGGCCGCCCAGTCGTTCTTGGCGCGCAGGTCGCGCCACAGCTGCTCACAGCGCATGCGAGCCGTCGTCTGGCGTTCGACGAATTCGACCGGCAGGCAGGTCAGGTTGGTGTACTGCCGCCGCAGTTCCGCGACGGCGGCCCGTTGCTCTTCACCAAGCGCCTCGCCTTCTGCGACAGCGATCCAGTCCGCTATCTCCGGCGCCGTTGCCCTGGTGTGATACATGCCGGCCAGTGCCGACATCGCCTCGGCACGCTTCTCGCCGCCGCCGACGGCCATGTGAGTGGCTTCGTCGGCGCCGAGGATGGCCAGCGCATGCTCGAGCGCTTCGAGCTTATGGCCGAGATCATCGAGTTTCTGAAAGGACATGGCGGCTTCCGTGATTGAGGACGGCGCGAAAAGACACCAACGCAAAAGCCTTGGCAACCCTCAGGCACTGTGCCGGGGATGCATCTTGCGCTGATGCGGTCATGCGTGAAATGCTGCAGCCACAGTTGAGGGGAACAGCATGATCGGCGACATCCTGGTTGGGCTGGTGGCCTTGATCCATGCCTACATCGTCTATCTCGAGATGGTGCTTTGGGACACGCCGCGCGGGCACCAGGCTTTCGGTTTGACACCCGAATTCGCCGGTGCCTCGAAAGTACTCGCCGCCAACCAGGGGCTCTACAACGGTTTCCTCGCCGCCGGCCTCATCTGGGGGCTTTACCTCGGTGCTGCCGGTTTCCAGGTCAAGGTTTTCTTCCTGTTGTGCGTCGCCATTGCTGGCCTCTAGGGTGCAGCGACGGTCGGCCGCAAAATCCTGTTCATCCAGACCGTGCCGGCGATTGCCTCCCTGATCGCGGTCTGGCTGGGCTGGTAAAAGGACGCCCGCGGAATTGAGTCCCGAGGCGTCGGGCGGCCCTTCCTCTTGGACCGTCAGGGGCTACGGCTTCAGCCGTTCGGGTAGTTGCCGCCGTCCGCGCCGTCGCCCATTAGGAAGCCACTGCCGGTATTGAGGCTCAGCCGTTGGTCGACATTGTCGAGGCGGCGTAGCAGGTCATGGTATTGCGCGGCCGGTATCCTGCCATGATCCGACGCCGCGATTTTCTCAGCTGCCTGGGTAATGTGCGAGGTGCGCATTTCCAGCCGCTGCGCCACGGCCGGGGTGATGTTGTTGGCCCGCTTGGCGTCGACTATGCCTTGGCGAACGCCCTGGACCTGTTGGATGACACTGTCGATCCGGGGCCCCGTGAAATCGGTCGGGTCGGTTGCGTCGAGAGCACCCTTGTGATGGCCGGCGGCATAGGCGCCGGCAAGCGGAACGGCGATGAGAAACGCCGCGAGTGTTGCAGTTCTTAGCGGTGTCCTGGGAGTGAAAGAGCGCATCACGCGTCTCCTCTTGTAGAGGAAGGCGGCGGTTGTTCCGCCTGCCTTCTGGCCTTTGGGCCGTCCGGTTCCGTCGTGTCGCGATGCGGGAGACTCATCGCCGGCGGTTCTCAGCCCGGGCGGGAAGCTAGGGCCGCCCTGCGACAATGTGTAATTAAAAAAAGATAATCTTTTCAGGTCTTGCCGGCGTCAGTCCACGCCCTAGAGTTGAGCCGACGAACAAATTCGCGTGAGCTCGCGTGATGAGAGATCAACGTTCGGTGAGCTTCAGTTCAATACGGCGGTTCTTGTTCCGCGCCTCTTCTGTGTCGGCGGCATCGAGCGGCTGAAACTCACCGAAGCCGGCGGCGACGAGCCGGTTGGCCGGCACGCCGTTCTCGATCAGAAATTTCACCACCGAGGTCGAACGCGCCGTCGACAACTCCCAATTGTCGCGATAGCGGCCGGTGCCGGAGAGCGGCTTGTTATCGGTATGGCCGTCGACGCGCAGCACCCAGTTGATTTCGGGCGGGATTTCCTTCTGCAACTCGATGATGGCGTCGGCGAGTTTCTTCATCTCGACCTTGCCGGCATCGTTGATCACCTCGGAGCCGGTCGGGAACAGCACTTCCGACTGGAAGACGAAGCGGTCGCCGACGATGCGGATATTCTCGCGGTCGGCGAGGATTTCGCGCAAGCGGCCGAAGAAGTCGGAGCGGTAGCGGTTCAGTTCCTGCACGCGCTGCGCCAGCGCGACGTTCAGGCGGCGGCCGAGATCGGCGATCTTGGTGTTGGAATCGCGATCGCGATTTTCGGAGACGTTGAGCGCATCCTCGAGCGCGCCGATCTGCTTGCGCAAGGCCGCGATCTGCTGGTTGAGGATCTCGACCTGGCTCAGCGCCTGCTGGCTGATCTGGCGCTGGTTGTCGAGTTCGCCGCCCAGCGCCGCGGCGCGCTGGTTGGCGGCGTCGCCGGCGCCCGCGCCTTGCGCCAGCAATTGCTCGAGCCGGCTCTTTTCCGCTTCGGCCGCCGACAGCGATGCCTGCAGATTGGCCAGCGAGTCATCCTTGTCCTGCGTTGATGAGCGCTCCAACGCCAGAAGCTGGGTCAATTCGTTGATTTGCGAGTTGAGGCGCGTGAGTGCCGTATCCTTGCCGGAAATTTCGCGACCGAGCAGGAACTGCGCCAGAACGAAGACGGTGAGCAGGAACATGATGGCCAGCAACAGCGTCGACAGCGCGTCGACGAAGCCCGGCCAATAGTCGATGCGGCGATCGGTGCGCCGGCCCCTGGCGAGTGCCACGTCAATGCACCCCAGGCTTCTTCAGGGCATCGGCGATCTTTTCCAGTGTGTTGCGCATCGCCTTCTGTTCGTCGGACTGGGCCTCGACCCAGTCGCGCATGATCTGCTGTTCCGAACGCATGTTCTTGACCAGGCCGGAAATGCCGTCGGCGAGATTGGCCATGGCGGTGGCGACGCGTGGATTGGAGCCGCCGCCATTCTCCTGCATGCTGCGCAATCTTTCCGACAGGACCCGGATCTCGTCCGAGGATTCGGCCTTGGCCGGGTCGGAGACGACGATGTCGGACGACAGGTCGGTAACCGAGGACAGCCAGTTTTCCAGCTCGGTGTAGAAGCGCGTTTGGGCGCGGCCGGCCTGCAGGTCGAGGAAACCGAGCACCAGCGAGCCGGACAGGCCGAAGAGCGAGGACGAGAAGGCCGTGCCCATGCCGGCCAGCGGCGCGGAAAGCCCTTGCTTGAGCGAATCGAGCACAGCCGCGGCGTCACCGGTGCCCGGATCGAGCGATTCAATCGTCTCGCGGATCGAGCCGATGGTGTTCAACAGGCCCCAGAAGGTGCCGAGCAGGCCGAGGAATACCAGCAGGCCGACGAGGTAGCGCGAGGTGTCGCGGCTTTCGTCGAGGCGCGTGGCGATGGAATCGAGCATGGTGCGCATCGAGCTGGTCGAGAAAGCCGTGGCCGAGGAGCGGCCGATCATCGCCTTCATCGGCGCCAGCAGCACCGGTTCGGTGGTCTCCGAGCCGGCTCGGAAGGAGTTGACCCAACGAACTTCGCGAAACAGCCGTCCGACTTGGGCGAAGGCCAAGAGGATGCCGACCACCAGCACGCCCACGATCAGCCCGTTGAGGCCGGGATTGCTGCTGAAGGCGGTCGAGATCTGCCGGGTCAGGATGGCGGCGATGAAGGCCACGATGACCAGGAAGATCACCATGGTCAGCAAAAAGACCTGCGGGCTCGAGAGTTTGTGCGGGTCGTAGATCAGGACATCAGAGCGTCTGCCCATGCCGAAGGATTTGAGAAAAGCCATCCGTGCCCCGTTTCCGATGCCGCCGCCGATCACGTGAACCGCGACTCTAAACGGAATTGTGACCAAATTGAATGGCGCTTGGCAAGATTGCCGCGTCGACGTCGGTGTCAGAGCCGATTGATGACCAGGCAGTCGACCATGGCGGCCAGATGCAGGCCGGCGCCGGTGACGACGAAACCGTGCCACAGCGCATTGTGGAAGCGCAGCCCCTTCCAGGCAAAGAAGACGACGCCGCAAGAGTAGACGATGCCGCCGGCGACGATGAGGGCGATCGACATCGTCGGCAGCGTCTGGACAAGGGGCTTGACCAGGATGATGCCGCTCCAGCCGATGGCGAGATAGAAGCCGATGGCCAGCCGGTCGAAACGGCCGGGAAAAAACACCTTGATGGCAATGCCCAGCACCGCTGCGGTCCAGACCAGGACAATCATCCAGCTCGCCAATGGCGAGCCTTCGAGCTGGGCCAGGAAAGGCGTGTAGGTCGCGGCGATCAGCAGATAGATCGCGGCGTGATCGAAACGTCGCAAGACCCATTTCGCCGGCGACGACACTGGCCAAAGATTGTAGGTCATCGACACCGACAGCACGGTGAGCAGCGAGACCACATAGAAGGCGGCGGCAATGTATTCGCCCGGCCCGACACGAAAGGCCGACAGCGCCAGCAATGCCGAACCGACCGATATCGCCAGCACGATGCCGACCGCGTGGACGATGCCGTCAGCGATCATCTCGGCGCGCGAATAGTGCCAGCGTCCAACGAATGGGATGTCGGGGGTGGGATCGATGTCGTTCACTGCCGGGTTTCCTGCGCCGAGCGCTCCAATTTGGACGCTCGCAGGGCAGTATTTCAAGTCTTGTTTGCAGTTTTACGACTGCGGCGCTTCAGCACGGCATGCCTTCAACGCGGCTTTCCTGTCAACGAGAAGAGAGCGGCTTCTTCACGGCCTTCAGCAGGGCTCGCTGGATGACCTCGTTGCCGGCGACAACCGAGCCGTTGTCGAGCATGTCCTGGCCGCCATCCATGTCGGAGACGAAGCCGCCCGCCTCGCGGATCAAAAGCAGCCCGGCGGCGATGTCCCAGGCGGACAGGCCCGTTTCCCAGAACCCGTCCATGCGGCCGGCGGCGACATAGGCAAGGTCAAGCGAGGCGGAGCCCATGCGGCGGACGCCGGAGACTTCGGCCATGACATTGCGCAGCTCGACGAGGAAATTGCCGTGATGGCCACGGCCGAGATGCGGCATGCCGCAGCCGATCACCGTGTCGACCAGTTTGATGCGTCCGGCGACGCGCAAGCGGCGGTCGTTCATGAAAGCGCCGCCGCCGCGTTCGCAGGTGTAGAGCTCGTCCATCGCCGGATTGTAGATGACGCCGGCAACGATCTGTCCCTGGCGTTCCAACGCGATCGAAACGGCAAAGAGCGGTATGCCGTGCAGGAAATTGGTGGTGCCGTCGAGCGGGTCGACGATCCAGCGATGCTGGCCGTCGTCACCCTCGACCGCGCCACGCTCTTCCATCAGGAAGGCATAGCCCGGCCTTGCCTTGGACAGTTCGGCAAAGACGATGTCCTCGGCCTTGCGGTCGGCCTGACTGACATAGTCGCCGGGGCCTTTCATCGAGACCTGCAGGTTCTGCACTTCGCCGAAGTCGCGCGATAGCGAGCGGCCGGCTTTCATTGCGGCCTGGACCATGACGTTGAGGAGGGCTGAGCGTGCCATAGTGGTTCTTCCTGGTGCTTCGCTTTAGACACTGTCTTGATGCATGTCGGTGACCCAAAACCGCGGCCACCTGCGCGACATGCATCAGTCGGCGCGGCGCACGTAAGTGATTTCGTTGGTGTCGACGATGATGCGCTCGCCGGCGCCGATGAATGGCGGCACCAGCACGCGGATGCCGTTATCCAGGATCGCGGGCTTGTAGGACGAGGCCGCCGTCTGACCCTTCACCACCGGGTCCGCCTCGGTGATGGTCAGCGTCACATAGTCGGGCAGCGAAATGCCGATCGGCCGCTCTTCGTAGAGCTGGACCGTCACCATCATGCCGTCCTGCAGGAAGGCGGCGCGATCGCCGACGAAGTCCTTGTTCAGTTCGAGCTGCTCGTAGCTTTGGGTGTCCATGAACACCAGCGCGTCTTCCTGCGCGTAGAGGAAGGAAAAGTCCTTCAGGTCGAGCCGGATCTGCTCGACCGTCTCGGCCGAGCGGAAGCGCTCGTTGAGCTTGGTGCCGTTGATGAGGTTCTTCAGTTCGACCTGGTTGTAGGCGCCGCCCTTGCCGGGCTTGACCGTGTTGGTCCTGACCGCCACCCAAAGGCCGCCATCATGCTCGATGACATAGCCGGGACGGATTTCGTTGCCATTGATCTTGGCCATGATGAGGTGATCCGGGATGCTACCAACGGCCAGGCCGTGGTATGGGATGGTCGCTGCGAAAGCGATTTCGGGCTCCCAAGACCACAAAACGCCAGAAGAGGCAAGGGAGCGCCAAGTCGGGGTCGGGTTGGAGAGGCCGCTACGGCAGGCGGTTCGCCTTCTGCAGGGCCTGCTTGGTCTCGCCGTCGCTCAGCCCCTGCAGGAAATCGTCCATCTGCGGATCGATGAGGCCGGCGCGGCGGGCGACGATGTACCAGGCGCCGGCAAGGACGAGATCCGGATCGGTGCCGATGCCTTGCATATAGAGCTTGGCCAGGCGATTCTGGGCGGCGACATTGCCGCCTTCCGCTGCCTGCTTCGTCCAGCCGAAGGCGGATTTCAGGTCGCGCGCACCGCCGCGGCCTTCGATCATCCAGGCGGCGAGGTCGATCTGCGCGGTGTCGTAGTTCTGTTGTGCCGCCTGCGCCAGCAGGCGCCTTGCCTGCACATCGTCACGCGGCCTGCCGCCGACGCCATTGGCGTAGATCTGCGACATCGCATACTGCGCGTCGGCAAGGCCTGTAGCGGCGGCGCGCTCATAGTAGGAGACCGCCTTCGCCATGCCGGCGTCGCCGGGGTCCTGCTGGACCAGCATCTGCGCGAAATTGAACTGCGCCAGCCGGTTGCCGGCTTCCGCGGCGGCCTGCATCAAAGCATAGGCCTCCTTTTCGTCCTTCTTGACGTAGCGGCCGTCGAGCAGCATCAGGGCGTACTGGAACTGCGCTTCGGGTACACCCTGCTCGGCGGCCAACGCGTACCATTTCGCCGCCTCCGCCGAATTGAGCGGCACACCAAGCCCGCGCGACAGGATCTCGGCGACCAGGGTCTGCGCCGCCGGATCGCCGTTTTGCGCGCGGACCAGTGCCAGATTGTAGGCCGTCTTGTAGAGCCCGCGCTGGAAGGCGCCATAGGCCGCATCGGCGGGTTTTGCGCCGAAGCGGTCGGGGTTGACAGTGTCGGCGGAGGGCAGAGGCGTCGGTTCGGCCGTGGTGGCCGGCTGCGGCAGCGGCTGTTCGATCGGCTTGTTCGCGTGTGCGCCGACATCGGGTTTGGGCTGCGGCAGCAGGATGGTCTCGGCGGCCGCTGCCTGAACCATCAGCGCCGCAAGCAGAGCCTGGAGGGGGAGCCTCGCCCAGGGCACGTCAGTCCTCGAAGCGCGGCGCAGTTTCGTCGAGCAGCGCGTTGGCACTGGCGACCGCTGTCTTGGGATCGGTGCCGTCCGCGAACACGGCGCTCGACAGCGCCACGAACTCGGCACCTGTGGCGCCCACCGCTTCGACCGAGGCAATGTCGGATCCGGCCATGACGATGCACGGGATCTGGATCATATCCGCCCACCATCTGCCGAGCGACAGGTTGCGCGGGTGCGGTTCTGGCTTGTTGTCGTAACCGAAGCGGCCGAAGAAGATGTAATCGGGCCGTGTTTCGCCAAGCTCAAGCGCGTCGTCACGCGTCTTGGCGCCGCCGGTGCCGACCATCATCTTTGCCTGGAAATGCTCGATCGTCTCGGCCAGTTCGGCCTTGGAGACCTCGACATGGATACCGTCGGCCTGGACGCGGCCGGCTATACGGGTGTCGCCGGCAATGATCACTGCCGCACCGGCGGCTTGCGCTGCGGGCACGACCTGTTCGGCGAAAGCCTGGAAGGAAGCCTCGTCCATGCCGTTCTCGGGCAGGATCAGCGACGCGACGTCGCCGCCTTCGAATGCCGCGGCGATACGGGCGGCCGGCACGCCGGGCGGCGCGATCAGCACGATGCGACAGCGGTTGGGGGGCGTTGCGTCATTCATGGTTCTTCGGATCCCGCGTTTCGCCTATGCCGGGCGAAGATGGTTGGATTGCGGCATAGAGCAAAGTGCCCGCTTTGAACAGGCGGGCAGCCGGGATAGCGATGTGGGCCCGCCGGACGCCGGCGGGACCGCTTCACTTAACCGGGTGTGGACTTGCGATAGGCGTTTGGCCCTTCCACAGCTTCCAGCCGAGATTCATGCCGGCAGCGGTGATCAGAATCGTGGTGGCGCCGACGATCTGGCTCAGATGCAGCCGATGGCCGAAGGCGACGACATCGACCAGGATGGCAATGACGGGGTAGATAAAAGACAGCGACCCCTGCAGATGCGTCGGCAGTTTCTGGATGGCGCCGTACATCAATATATACATCAGGCCGGTATGGACGATGCCGAGCGTCGCCAGCATGGTCCAGCTCCATGCATCGGCCGGAAGCTGCGAAAAATTGGCGAACGGAGCCAGCATAACGACGCCGACGCAGACCTGGATCAGTGCGATCAGGTGCGGCGGCGTGCCCTTGAGCTTCTTGGTGACAATGGCGGCGACGGCCCAGAAGAAAGCCGCTCCCAACGCCATGACGATGCCGGTAAAATAGTCCGTGCCGACATCGCTAGCATCGGGAGCGGCCTCAACGATCAACACCATGCCGGCGAAGGCGATGGCGAGCCAGGTCAACTTGGTCAGCGTCAGCCGCTCGGCGAAGAAGAGCGCGCCGAACCCGACCAGCATGAAGGGCTGCGTGTTGTAGACAGCGGTGGCGATCGAGATCGACGCGCGAGAGAAAGCGCTGAACAGCAAAAGCCAGTTGACGACGATGGCGACGCCGCCGAGTGCGGCGATGCCGATGATACGCAATGACAGCCTGTTGCGCAGCAAGCCCAGCCCGGCGCAGATGATGAGCAGCGTCAGCGCGCCGAACGCGCAGCGCCAGAACACCACATCCATGATCGGCTGGCCGGACAGCACGACGAACCATCCGATCGTTCCCAGGATCGCCATTGCGGCGGACATTTCGACCGTGCCACGCACCGTATCGTTCACAACAAACCTCCGTATCAGTTGAGCCGTTATGATCTCATGTGGTGACGCGGCTTTCTATCCGATAGGAAAGGAGATATTGATAAATGACCTAACTATATTAGGCCATGGTTCCAAATCAGCGGGAAATGTAAAATGCTTGATGATCTCGACCGAAATCTCCTCGAAATCCTGGTCAACGATGCGCGGACCTCCCTGAAGGATCTCGCCGCTCAGGTCGGGCTGTCATCGCCAAGCGTTTCGGAGCGGCTTCGACGGCTCGAGGAGCGCGGCGTCATCCGCGCGTTCACCGTCGAGATCGATCCGCTGGCGCTCGGCTATACGTTGCAGGCGATCGTGCGCATCCGGCCCTTGCCGGGCAAGCTGCACATCGTCCAGAAGCTGATCGAGGAAATCCCCGAATTCGGCGAATGCGACAAGGTGACGGGCGATGACTGTTTCGTCGCCCGGCTGTTCGTGCGCTCGATCGGCGATCTCGACGGGATTCTCGACCGCATCGCCGACAAGGCCGAGACCAGCACCGCCATCATCAAGGCGCAGCCGATCCGGCGCCGGCCCCCACCGCTCGATGCAACGGCGCCGCGTGGCAGGGCAAAGCTCGTGCACGCATCCTGAACGGAGTAGCCGCGGCCGGTTTTCAGAGGACTGAATCGAAGGATTTCAAGCGGCCAATGCTCCTGCTGGTTTCGGCTCGTCGATAGGCAGCGCCTGCCATGGCAGCGTGCACAAGCCATGCCGATATTTGCTGTCGCTCAGCTCGGGATTCTGGGTTATTCAATCACCGACACGCTTTCCCTCCAGACCAGTTCCCTCCCATGTCAGGCCTGCTTCTCGATCCGTGGTTCTATGCGGCTGCCATTCCGGCGGTCATTCTGGTCGGCCTGTCCAAGGGCGGGTTTGGCGGCGCCGTCGGTTTCGTTGGCGTGCCGCTGATGGCGCTGACCATGCCGCCGGTGCAGGCGGCCGCTATCCTGCTGCCGATCCTGTGCCTGATGGACATCGTGTCGGTGTGGACATGGTGGGGTGTCTTTGACCGGAAGATGCTGGTCGACATGATGCCGGGAGCCGTCATCGGCATCGGCCTTGGCTGGCTGACGGCGGCATTGGTCACCGAAGGGGCAGTGCGGCTGATCGTCGGTGCCGTCGCCATCATCTTCGTCCTGCGCTGGCTCTATCTGCAGTTTCGCCATGGAGCCGGTCACGCGGCCGCCCCCAACCGCGTGGCTGCGGCCGTCTGGGGTACGGTCGCCGGCTTCACCAGCTTTGTTGCCCATGTCGGCGGCCCGCCCTTCCAGGTCTATGCCTTGCCGATCCGCCTCGATCCCAAGGTCCTGTCGGGCACGGCGGCGATCTTCTTTGCCGCCACCAATGCGCTGAAGCTGGTGCCCTATTTCGCGCTCGGCCAGTTCGACACCGCCAATTTGACGGCGTCGGCGGTGCTGATGCCGTTGGCGCCGCTCTCGACCATAGCCGGGGCGTGGCTGGTGCGGCGGATGCGCCCGGAAATCTTCTATCCCTTCACCTATGCAACCGTCGCGGTCGTGGCGCTGAAGCTGCTGTGGGACGGCATCGTTGGCCTGATGTAAAATAGGTGAGGCGGCTGCCGTCTTCTCTATCTGGGATCAGGCGGCGCTCGGTACGAGGCGACGGTTGCCGCCAAAGGCCAGTGCCGCGCCAACCAGGATGACCAGCACCATGCCGGCGAGGACGCCGATGTCACGCGCAGTCGGCTTGAGGACCATGTCGGCAATGATCACCAGCATCACCGCATAGTCGAAGCGTGCCGCGCGCATCATGCGGTCACCGATGGCAAGAACAGCCGATGTTACGCCCTCCTTGGCGATCATCTCGCCGATGCGCTCGCCGGTCGGCTTGAAGATGAGCATGCCGATCGAAAAGGTCGTGGCGTAGCCGGCAAGGCCGATCAGTATCCACAGGTCGGAGAAGCCGACCCAGAAGCTGCACATGATGAGGCCGAAGACCAGCGTCAGCATCGACATCGGCGCAAAAAACCTGCCGCCCAGTTGGCCGCTGGCGCGCATCGCCTGCAGCTTGTCCTCGATGTTGCCCGCCCGCTCGGCAAGCACGCCGAGAAGGAACAGCACGAAGCCACCACCAACCCACAGAACGGCCGAGATGACGTGAAGGAATTTGACGATCGAATACCAGTCCATGATGTGCTCCTGCAGTGTTCTGGTCGGATTTGCGGCGGCGTGATTTGCGCCGGCCGTCAGAGGAGCGGGCGTTTAGCGCGGTGCCTGTTTCGGAACGATGTCGCCTAAAGCCCGGCTTCGTTTCAGCGCAATGAAGAAGCGGCTGAGATAGTGAACGCGCTATCTGATTTCCTGCTAATATACGCATTGTCGGGAGGGAGTCGGCGCGATATCGTCCGGAATATTGCCGATGCTTGATAGTGCGCTAGCGTCGGGAGTCCGCGGCGACAACAGTCGCTTGACGATCAATCCACTCCCGCAAACGGGAAAGACATTTCGAGGGGTACATTATGCAAGGGGTAGCACGGAATTTCTTCACGCTGGCCATTATCTATGCGTTGTGCGGCATGGCGCTCGGTATCCACATGGCGATCAGCGAAGACCATGGCCAGATGCCAACCCATGCCCACACGATGGTCGCCGGATGGCTGATGTCGTCGGTCTTCGCCTTTTTCTACCATCTGTTTCCGGCCGTCGGGCAAAAGGTCCTGGCCAAGGTTCATTTCTGGCTGACTGCCATCAGCGGTATCGGGCTCATGATCGGCCTTTACATCCTGCTCGCCGGCAATCCGGGGATAGAACCGCTGCTCGGGATTTCCTCGATCGCGTTCTATGCGGGCATATTGCTGTTTGCCCTCATCGCTTTGCCGGCGGTCTGGAAGACGGCCTGAGCTGAACCAGAGGCAGTGAGGCTGTACTGTTACGGCACAGGATTGCGGCGTTCGGTCAAAAAACATCCGCGCCGTTAAGGCTTCATTAAGCTTTACAGGCGTTTACTATGTGCATCCAGTGATCTGGATTCTTACCGAGTGGTTGGAGCCACTTTGTTTGACGCCTCCCTGTTAAACTCCTGAGAGCCGCCTTATCCGCGGCTCTTTTTTTGTCCGCATTTTCGGGGCAGGGGCCAGTGGACCGACGTTAACCTTCTGTTAAACATGTGCTTGCCTTCACCGGTGACGAAGCGCATTTTCAAGCTTCAGTCAGACGGGTTTCCGGGTGTATCGGCAGGGAGCCGAATCAGCCGGTTGCAAGTGCAGGGGCGTATCAATGAACGAGCTTTCGAAGGGCAGTGCGAAAACCGTCAAGCTGGCGGAACGCCGGGTTTTCTCGCAATCCTTCAAGCCGCTTTACCAGGAAGGTATGGGCCTCGTCGAACAGGCCGCCGAATACCTCGACGGCAAGGGCCGGGCCGAGGCGAAGAAACTATCCAGGCTGGCGGCCACCCTCTACGCGGCCGAATCGATGCGGCTGACCACCAGGCTTATGCAGGTTGCGTCGTGGCTGCTTTTGCAGCGCGCCGCCAACTCCGGCGAGATGACCCGCGACCAGGTCGCGTCAGAAAAATCCAAGGTGCGCCTCGACACCGCTTCCGCCCGTGACGAAGCCGCCGGCTGGGCCGAACTGCCCGAGGATTTCCTCGACCTCGTCACCCGCTCGCTGCGCCTGCAGGCACTGGTCCGTCGCATGGACGAGGAGATCTATGGCTCCGGCGCAGTGGCCGACATGCAGCCAGCGGCTCGCCGCCCCAATCCGGTTTCCGACCAGATCAGCCTGCTCAACACAGCTTTCGCCAGAGGCTAATGCATGTCGCCCAAAAGTGGGCCCCGGTTTTGGGAGAACGACATGCATCGCATCAAAAACCTAAAGCGCGTCGCCTGAATCCGTTCAAACGCGACGCGCTTTAGACCTCGGGCACTCCTCTGTTTCCGGTTTGTTCACATTTCGCTGGCATCGCTGTCCATCGGAGATAGAGTGGGCGCATGGGGGAAGCGATTCGCATTATCGGTATCGATCCGGGGCTTCGGCGCACCGGCTGGGGCATGGTCGAAAGCCTTGGCAATTCGCTGCGCTTCATTGCTTCCGGCACCGTGAAGTCCGACGACAAGGCGGCTCTGGCGACGCGGCTCTGCCAATTGCATGACGGCCTCGCCGAAATCCTGCACAGCGCGATGCCGCATGAGGCGGCCGTCGAACAGACCTTCGTCAACAAGGACGCCGTGGCGACGCTGAAGCTCGGCCAGGCGCGCGGCATCGCCATGCTGGTGCCGGCGCGTGCGGGACTCGTCGTTGCCGAATATGCGCCCAACGCCGTCAAGAAGGCGGTGATCGGCGTTGGCCATGGCGACAAGAAGCAGATCCACATGATGGTGAAGGTGCTGTTGCCGAAAGCCACCTTCGATACCGAACATGCCGCGGATGCGCTGGCCATTGCCATTTGCCATGCGCATCACCGACAAAGTATCGCGTACCGGATGGCGCTTGCCGGCCAGGTTTGTTCTTGACTTGTTCACGCTGTGCGGATAAGTAATACCACGAGGTATTACCATGCGTGTGACCACCAAGGGGCAAGTTACGATCCCCAAGCCGATAAGGGACTATCTGGGCATCGGCCCGGGCTCCGAGGTGGAATTCGTGGCCACCGATGGGGACGTTCGGCTGGTTGCCGTCAACGAGAATATCTCCGAAGAGGAGAAATTGCGCAGGTTCAGCGATGTCCTTGACCGGATGGAGGGGACGTTGGACCTGGGAGGCATGACCACCGATCAATACATGGATTTGTTAAGGGGGCCGCGTGAAGATCTCGACGTTGATTGACACCAATGTCTTGATCGACGTCTGGGGACCGGCCGGACCGCTGAAAAGATGGTCGGCCTGGGCGATTGCTTCCTGCCGCCGCGACGGAGCCTTGGTGGTCAACACGATCGTCTGGTCCGAGCTCGCGCCGCTGATCGCGACGGAGACGGCACTTCGAAAAGCAGTCGACATGCTCGAGATGGATCGCGAGTTCCTGCCTTGGGATGCGGCTTTCCTTGCGGGCGTCACGCATTCCCGCTATCGCCGGGCCGGCGGCGTTCGGGAAAGAACCTCGCCTGATTTCTTCATTGGCGCCCATGCGACCGTTGCCGGACACCGTCTTTTGACACGCGACGCGGCTCGTTATCGCAGTTACTTTCCCGACCTCGACATCATCTCTCCGGAAAAGCACCCAAGAGGGGCCCATCTACCATGAAAGATCTGGCATGATCGGCAAGCTCAAGGGCACGCTGGACGAGATCGATGAGGATCATTGCCTCGTCGACATCCATGGCGTCGGCTATGTCGCCTATTGCTCGGCGCGCACGCTGGCCGCGCTGCCTTCGCCCGGCGAAGCTGTGGTGCTGTTCATCGAAACCTATGTGCGCGAGGACATGCTGCGGCTCTACGGCTTTCAGTCGGTGCTGGAGCGGGAATGGTTCCGGCTCTTGATGAACAATGTACCGGGCGTCGGCGCCAAGGTGGCACTGGCTATCCTGTCAACGCTGGCGCCGGCGGATCTCGCCAATGCGATTGCGCTGCGCGACATCGCCATGGTTTCTCGCGCGCCGGGCGTAGGCAAGAAGGTGGCCGAGCGCATCGTCACCGAGTTGAAGAACAAGGCGCCGGCCTATGCCGGGTCCGCTTCGGGGACCATCGGCCTGAAGCAGGAGCTCGGCGACGGCGTGGCATCCGCGCCGATTGCCGACGCCGTCTCGGCACTGGTCAATCTCGGCTATTCGCGCGACACCGCGGCCAACGCGGTCGCGGCGGCGCTGAAGACGGCGGGCGAGCATGCGGATGCGCCGAGGCTGATCCGTTTCGGGTTGAAGGAACTGGCGCGGTGACATGGTTGTGGAAAAGAAAAATCCGGCTATCATATGATTGGTAAGAAATTTCTTAGAAAGTAAGAAAATGGGCGCTTACGCCAGTCTGACCTCGAAGGGTCAGCTTACAATTCCAAAAGATGTCCGGGACGCGTTGTCACTCAAAACGGGTGACATGATCGCCTGGACGGTCATGGATGGCTATCTGATTGGAACGCCGCGCAATCTCGACTTTGCAGACCTCGCCGGATTTCTGGGCGATCCGCCCGGCGGTCCGGCGTCACTAGAAGAAATCGACCTCGCGGTGCGGGATGCCGTTGGCAGGCATGTTGTGGGCGGCGGGTCGCAAGGCGGACGAGAGGGCGACGAGTGACGTCGATCGGCATTGATACGAACGTTCTGCTTCGAATGGTGCTGAACGATGATGCAGAGCAGCGGGTGAAGGCCCTCGCATTCGGCGAAGGCCTCAGCGCCGATGCTCCCGGCTTCGTCAGTTTGATCGTGCTGGTGGAATTCAGCTGGTCGTTGATTTCGCGCTATAGGCTACCGAAAGAGCAGATGCAGGCGGCAATCCAGAGACTGTTGAAGATCAAGACACTGTTGTTCGAAGATTTCGATGCCATCGTGGTTGCGCTCGAAAGATCGAATTCGCCGCAGGTGGACTTTGCCGATGCATTGATCGCCGAGCACAATCGAAATCTGGGTTGCTCGCATACAGTCACGTTCGATCAGCGGGCCGCCAAATCCATTGCCAGTATGGAACTGCTCGCATGAGCCTGTCGCCCCGACTGATTGCCCCCGAAAAACGCGGCGAGGATGCCGAGCAGACCTTGCGGCCGCAGACGCTCGACGATTTCGTCGGCCAGGCAGCGGTGCGGGCCAATCTGAAGGTGTTCGTCGAGGCCGCCAAGGGCCGCAACGAAGCGCTCGACCATGTGCTGTTCGTCGGGCCGCCGGGCCTTGGCAAGACGACGCTGGCGCAGATCATGGCACGCGAACTCGGCGTCAATTTCCGCTCGACCTCCGGCCCGGTCATCGCCAAGGCCGGCGATCTCGCGGCACTGCTGACCAATCTCGAAGAAGGCGATGTGCTGTTCATCGACGAGATCCATCGCCTGAGCCCGGCGGTGGAGGAGATCCTCTACCCGGCGATGGAGGATTTCCAGCTCGACCTGATCATCGGCGAAGGACCGGCGGCGCGCTCGGTCAAGATCGACCTCGCGCGCTTCACCCTGGTCGCCGCCACCACGCGGCTCGGCCTGCTCACCAATCCGCTGCGCGATCGTTTCGGCATTCCGGTGCGGCTCAATTTCTACACCGTCGAGGAGCTGGAGCAGATCGTGCGTCGCGGCGCCCGCATCCTGCAGATGGCGCTCGGCGACGATGGCGCGCTGGAGATCGCGCGGCGCGCGCGCGGCACGCCACGCATCGCCGGGAGGCTGCTGCGCCGCGTGCGCGATTTCGCCTCGGTCGCCGGCGATGGTCATGTCAACCGGCAGATCGCCGACGAGGCGTTGACCCGGCTGGAAGTCGACGCGCTCGGCCTAGATGCGCTCGACCGCCGCTATCTGTCGATGATCGCCCGCAATTTCGGTGGCGGGCCGGTCGGCATCGAGACGATCGCCGCCGGCCTGTCCGAGCCGCGCGACGCCATCGAGGACATCATCGAGCCCTATCTGATCCAGCAGGGTTTCATCCAGCGCACGCCGCGCGGCCGAATGCTGACGGCCAATGCCTGGCGTCATCTCGGCCTGGATGCGCCGAAGGACCTGGCGCAGCAGCAGATCAACCTGTTCCAGGAAGAGTAGTTTTCCGAGAAGGCCGCTGCCTTACTTGACGGCGCCGAAGCCACCAGCACTAGCAACGCCGCCGACAAGGTCTTGATCATCGCCGTCAACAGTGCCATCCGATGCTATGTCCCGCGAGGAATAGGTGCCTCGTCGGGACTGAAAAAGGATGCGCAATGGGCGAACATGGTGATTCGGCGACGCTGCTGGCCGGACTTTCCGGCGCGCTGACGACGTTCGGCCACCGGCTGATGGCGCGGGTCTATTATGCCGACACCGATTTCTCGGGTGTCGTCTATCATGCGCGCTATCTCGAATTCTTCGAACGCGGCCGCTCCGACTATCTGAGACTCACCGGCGTGCATCACACCGAGCTTGCCGACGGCAAGCATGGCGAAAGAATTGTCTGGGTGGTGCGGCGCATGGAGATCGATTTTCGCGGCCCCGCCCGCATCGACGACATCCTGACGGTCGACACAAGCACCGAGGACATTTCCGGCGCGCGCATCTTCATGGCGCAGCAGCTCAAGCGCGGCGACGAGGTGCTGGTGGAGGCCAAGGTCGAGGCGGCGATCATTGGCGAGAATGGCCGGCCAAGACGCTTTCCCAGGGAATGGGTGGCGGCGTTCATGCCCAAGGCCGCCGCCGACTAGCCCCTTTCCGATCAATTGGGATGACTTGCGCATTGCCACTGGGCGTGGCAATGCGCCGCGCCTTATATACTAACCCATCCTTAACCATAACGGTTCATGAAGAGATTGGTGAAGATTGGCCTGATCGTGCGCCTTCCTTTCACCAACATTTGCCCCGAAAAGGCCGCTAACGGCACAGATTGGGGTTGTTCCGGTAGCTTCGTGCGAACCGACCACAAGGGATGCCAGGGGCCAGCCGCCAGCTTCGCCCGGAAAATCTTAAGGACGTAACGATGGAAAATATCGCACTCGCCGACCCGGGCGCGCAATTGTCGATTTGGGCGCTGTTCAGCCAGGCCAGCTGGGTGGTCAAGCTGGTCATGATCGGCTTGCTCTGCGCTTCGGTCTGGACCTGGGCGATCATCGTCGACAAGCTGGTTTCCTACGCCCGCATGCGGCTGGCGCTCAACCGGTTCGAGCAGGTGTTCTGGTCGGGGCAATCGCTGGAAGAGCTTTACCGGACGCTTGCCGACCGCAAGACCACCGGCATGGGTGCCATTTTCGTGGCTGCGATGCGCGAGTGGAAGAAGAGCTTCGAGAAGGGCGCGAAAACGCCACTCGGGCTGCAGACCCGCATCGACAAAGCGATGGATCTGGCGCTGACCCGCGAAATGGAAAAACTGGAGGGTCGCCTCGGCTTCCTCGCCACCACCGGTTCGGCGGCACCCTTCATCGGCCTGTTCGGCACCGTCATCGGCATCATGACGTCGTTCCAGGCGATTGCAGGCTCCAAGAATACCAGTCTCGCGGTGGTTGCGCCCGGTATTGCCGAAGCGCTGCTGGCGACAGCCATTGGCCTGCTCGCCGCCATCCCCGCCGTCATTGCCTACAACAAGCTGTCGTCGGACGCGAGCAAGATAGCGGTGCGCATGGAAGGGTTCTCCGACGAGTTCTCCGCCATACTCTCGCGCCAAATCGATGAAAAAGTGGCCCCCAAGGCCTGAGGAGTAGCAGATGGGTATGTCCATGGGCATGGGAGGACGCGGCGGGCGCGGCCACAGGCGGCGCGGCCGTCACCATGCACTGATGTCCGAGATCAACGTCACGCCGATGGTCGACGTGATGCTGGTGCTGCTGATCATCTTCATGGTCGCCGCACCGATGCTGACGGTCGGCGTGCCGATCGACCTGCCGGACACGCAAGCCAAGGCGATGAATGCCGACACGCAGCCGATCACCGTCTCGATCAACGCCGCCGGCGAGATATTCCTCCAGGAAACCGAAATTCCGATCGAGGAACTGGTGGCCAAGCTGCAGGCGATCTCGAAGACCGGCTATGAAGAGCGCATCTTCATCCGTGGCGACAAGTCCACCGACTACGGCACGGCGATGAAGGTGATGGCCCGCATTTCGGCTGCCGGTTACAAGAATATCGGCCTCGTTTCGTTGCAGGAACAGGATCAGTAGACAAGAAGATGAAGACCGGCCTCACCACATCGGTGATCTTGCATGCTGCGGCGCTGACCTTCGGCCTGTTCACACTGACGGCGCCGGCCGCGCTCCCGTCCTCTGATGTCGAGTCGGTCGCGGTCGATATCGTGCCGATGGAAGCCATCGCGCAGACGCTGCAGGGCGACAAGAAGGCCGTGATGCATGAAAAGCCGGCACCGGTGCCGACCCAGCGCCCGGACGTCGTTCCCGATGCGCAGAAGGTGGGCGAGAACAGCGTCGATACAGACAAGCCGATAACGCCGGAAGCCAAGTCCAAGCCCGTCGACATGACCTCGGCTCCGCCGCCGGCGCCGACCCCGATCGAGAAGCCGAAGCCCGAGGACGTGCCGAAGCCGCAGGAGAAGCCCAAGCCTACGCCGGCAACGGAAGTAGCGCCGGCGCCGACGCCCAAGGAAGAGGTCAAGCCCGAGCCGGTCAAGCAAGTCGATCCCAAGCCAACACCGGTCAAGCCGGCGCCGACCCCGCCGCCGCAGGACAAGACCGCGGCCATCGATCCGACGCCCGAGGTCAAGCCGGATGCCGTCGCTGAAGCCATAGCGCAGGAGCCGCCCGCCGAAGCGACGCAACTGCCCGACTCGGCGCCCGCGCCGGAGGCCCGGCCGAAGCCGCAACCGGCACAGGCCGAAAGCGCCAAGGCGCCGGACCGCAAGGATGCCGACAAGCCGGTCAAGGAAGCCTCGTCGAAGCCGAAGTCCGACGACAAGCAATTCAACGCCGACGAGATTTCCGCTCTCCTCGACAAGCAGAAGCCATCCGGCGGCGGCGCCAAGCGCTCGACGCAGCAGGCGTCGCTTGGCGGCGACAAGGACCAGGGCCAGAAGCTTTCCAGGTCGGAAATGGGCGCCCTGGAAAGCCAGCTCGGCGGCTGCTGGACCCTTCCCGCGGGCCTTGAAGGTTCCGAGAACTTCGTCGTCGTGGTGCGGTTCAACCTGGATGCCTCCGGCAAGCTGGACGGGCGACCGGCGGTCGAAAAGTCGAGCGGAAGTCGTCAGTTCGATGAAAGCGCCGTTCGCGCGGTGCAAAAATGCGATGTCACCGGCCTGCAGGTTCCCGCCGGCAAGCAGGACATCTGGGCCGACGTCCGCGTCACCTTCGATCCTAGGGAGATGCTGGGTCTCTAGGGCCCGAGTATCCGAAAATCAGTACGAGAAGCGAGAAGACATGAAATCAATCCTCAAGCCGCTCCTGATGGTCGCAGCAATGGCGATGGGCATGACCGCTGCGGGCACGTTGCCGGCGCTGGCGCTCGTCGAGCTCAACGTCAACAAGGGCAATGTCGAGCCGCTGCCGATCGCCATCACCGACTTCCAGGGCGGCGATGCGCTTGGCGCGCAGATCTCGCAGATCGTCACCGCCGACCTGAAGCGCTCGGGGCTGTTTGCGCCGATCGACAAGAGCGCCTTTATCGAGAAGATCACCAACCCGGATGCAGCGCCGCGCTTCGATGACTGGAAGGTCATCAACGCGCAGGCGCTGGTCACCGGCAGCGTCAGCAAGGAAGCCGACGGCCGTATCCGTGCCCAATACCGGCTTTGGGACACCTTTGCCGGCCAGCAGATGTCCGGCGAGCAGTTCTTCGCCAATGATGCCAATCAGCGGCGTGTCGCCCACATCATCGCCGACGCCATCTATGAGCGGCTGACCGGCGAGAAGGGTTATTTCGACACACGCGTTGTCTTCATCGACGAATCCGGCGCCAAGAACGCGCGCAAGAAACGCCTCGCCATCATGGACCAGGATGGCGCCAACATCCGCTATCTCTCGGATGGCAAGTCGATCGTGCTGACGCCGCGTTTCTCGCCGAACCGGCAGGAAATCACCTACATGTCCTATGAGAGCGGCCAGCCGCGGGTCTACCTGCTGCAGATCGAGACCGGCCAGCGCGAACTGGTCGGAAATTTCCCCGGCATGACTTTTGCGCCGCGCTTTTCGCCCGACGGCCAGAAGGTGATCATGAGCCTGCTGCGCGACGACGGCAATTCCAACATCTTCGCCATGGATCTGCGCAGCCGCTCGACGACTCGGTTGACCAATTCGACCGCCATCGACACCTCGCCCTCCTATTCGCCGGACGGCAGCCAGGTGGTGTTCACCTCCGATCGCGGCGGCCGTGCACAGATCTACGTGATGGGCGCCGATGGCTCGGGCCAGAACCGCATCTCGTTTGGCGACGGCGTCTATTCGACGCCTGTATGGTCGCCGCGCGGCGATCTCATCGCCTTTACCAAGCAGACCGGTGGCGAATTCCAGATCGGCGTCATGAAGACCGATGGCTCCGGCGAGCGCATCCTGTCCTCCGGCTTCCAGCAGGAGGGACCGACCTGGGCGCCGAACGGCCGCGTGCTGATGTTCTTCCGCGACTCCGCCGGCGGGCCCAAGCTTGTGTCGGTCGATCTTACCGGCCGCAACGAGCAGTCGATCCCGACCACGAACTTCGCTTCGGACCCAGCTTGGTCGCCGCTGCTCGAGTAAGAGGCGAATTGGAGAAATGACGAATTGAAGAATTGAAGATGGAGAAACCGGCGAATTATATTAAGCGTGCGAAGGATCTAGAAGTTTATAAGCGCGCTTATGCGGTTTCTCTTGACGTACATAAAGCTACGCTCGCTTTCCCGAAGATTGAGCAATACGCATTGGCCGATCAGTTGCGTCGTTCCAGCAAGGGAATCTGCGCCAATCTGGCTGAAGGATTTGCCAAGCAGACACACTCCAGACCGGAATTCGCACGGTTCGTTTCGATGGCGATGGGGTCGTGCAGCGAAGCGGAGACGTGGGTATCTTACGCGTTCGATCTGGAATACATCAGCCGAGCGCAATGCGATGAGTGGCTGCAAGCGTATGCGCATGTCCACGGCATGCCGATCAATCTGAGAGAAAAGCTGAAGTGAATTGTCCTGTCGGGGTTCGACATTTCATCAATTCCTCAGCTCTTCAATTCCCCTTTTTTCCATCACCTCGTCGCGTTTTGGCCGCATTTCCGCCTAGGGTCCGCGCCAACTGTGACCACCGACAAAGAGGTTGTGGACGGCAGCCTAAACCAAATTTTAACCGTGTTTCTTGAATGCCGGTTAACCCAAACGTGGTTACTGGGTGATCAACGAAATCACTCGAAATACGAAGGAGAGGCGGCATGGGCCGTATCGCAGCACTTACCAGAAACCCAGTCATGATCGCGCTGGTGGCGATGCTCGCCATCGCCGGTTGCGCCTCGAAGAAGACGCCGAACAACGCGGCTGATCTTGGCCTCAACGGCGCCGGCGCGGCAACTCCCGGATCGGCGCAGGACTTTACCGTCAATATCGGCGACCGCATCTTCTTCGATACGGACTCGACCTCGATCCGTGCCGATGCGCAAACGACGCTGGCTCGCCAGGCACAGTGGCTTAACCAGTACAAGCAGTATGCTATCGTCATCGAAGGCCATGCCGACGAACGCGGCACGCGTGAATACAATCTGGCGCTCGGCGCCCGCCGCGCTGCCGCCACCCGCGACTTCCTCGTCGCCAAGGGCGTCTCGGCCAGCCGTCTGAAGACCATTTCCTACGGCAAGGAACGTCCGGTCGCGGTGTGCGACGACATCTCCTGCTGGTCGCAGAACCGCCGTGCGGTCACCACGCTCAGCGGCACCGGTTCCTGAGGCGGCGTGCAGCCGGTCGCGCGTCAAAAGAACGCGCGGCGTACAGCGGTAAAAATGCAACATACCTATGCGAAAGGCGGCCTCCGGGCCGCCTTTTTCATATCCGGATGTCGGAAACAAAATTTGGCCGAAGTCTCGGCTCCTGCTATGAGCCGAAGGCGCTTGGCTGGTCCCATTCTGATTGGAAGGCGCGAACAAGCTAACGAAATCACGGCGAGAGGCACATGCATTTGAGATCGGTTTTGAGCGGCACGCTTGCGCTGCTGCTTCTATCAGGCGTCACCGCCTCGGCTAGCGGCCCCGGGGCGAACGGCTCAGGGCAATCCAACGAAAGCGGCTTTTCCTTCCACCTACCCAGCATCGAACTGCCCGGCATTTTCGGTCAAAAGAAAAAGCCGGACCAGTTTCAGATGGTGCAGTCCGATCCTGCCGCCGTCACCAGCGTGGAAGAGCAGCTGCGGCAGATGAACGGCAAGATCGAGGAACTTAATTTCCAGGTCCTGCAAATGCAGGAACAGATCCGCAAGCAGCAGGAAGACAACGAATTCCGCTTCCAGCAGCTTGAAGGCGGTGGCACGCAAGGCGGACAGCCGCCGGCACAGAAGAAATCCGATGCCACCACCGGCAGCGACACCAACGTGGCAGCGGCCCCGGCAACGCAGCCGCCTGCCGATGCCGCGCCCGGCAACAACCAGTCAGCAGGCGGCAAGACGGTCGAGGACGTCATCGTCGAATCTCCCGATGGCGACCCCGGCAAGGTTATTCCCGGTACGGGAGCGCCTGAAAAGACCTTCGGAACCATCACCGTCGACAAGAACGGCAATGTCGTCGATGCCGGCGGCAACACTCAGTCGACCACGCCTGCGCAGGATACCGCGCCAGCCACCGGCGCGCCGGCCAAGTCCGGCAAATCCGATACGGTAATCGCGGCATTGCCCGCCACCAACGACCCTGAGGAGCTCTACCGCAACTCCTACCAGTTCATCCTCTCGGGCGATTACGGCACCGCCGAACAGGGTTTTCGCGACCACATCGCCCGCTTTCCCAGGGATGCGAAGGCGGCGGATGCGCATTACTGGCTGGGCGAGTCGCTGCTCGGCCAGCAGAAATACCGTGACGCTGCGGAGACTTTCCTTGCCGCCAGCAAGGACTACCCCAAGGCCAAGAAGGCTCCCGACATGCTGCTGAAGCTCGGCGTGTCGCTGGTCGGCCTCAAGCAGCATGATGTGGCCTGTGCCACCTTCAGCGAAATAGGCAAGCGCTACCCCGACGTTTCCGGTGCGCTCAAAGAACGCATCAAGCAGGAGAAAGCTCTGGCTGCGTGCTGATCCTTTTCACGCATGTCGTTGCCCCGGAACCGGGACCCATCTCTAAGGTGACATGCATCGATGGTCGACACCGAGGCTGATCTTTCGACCAGAATTTTTTCGCATACCGATTTTACCAGCGGCGCTGTTGCGGCCGTGTCCGGCGGCAGCGACTCGACCGCCCTGCTCATCCTTCTCAAACACCATCTCGACCGCATGGCGCCGGCGACGAAGCTGCTGGCGGTGACGATCGACCACGATTTGCGGGCCGGTTCAGCGGTGGAAGCGCAAGCGGTGGCGAAGCTTTGCGCGACATACGGAATTTCACACCGCATCCTGACCTGGTCGGGCCCCAAGCCTTCGACCGGTCTGCCCGCGGCGGCGCGTGAGGCGCGCTACCGGCTGCTGGCCGAGGCGGCGCAAGCGGAAGGCCTCGGCCTGATCCTCACCGGCCATACCGCCGACGACCAGGCAGAGACGGTGCTTATGCGGCAAGCGCGCCAGGAAGGGTTGGCCCAGGACGCGGGCCGCGGGCTTGCCGGCATGGCGCCGGCCACCTTGTATGACTGGCGCAGTTGGATCGTGCGGCCGCTCCTCGGGTTGCGGCGCGCGGCATTACGCGACGTCCTGCGGCGTCAAAATATCGGCTGGGCCGACGACCCGACCAATGCCGACAAGGCTTTCGAGCGGCCACGGATGCGTGCAACCCTTGCCGACGGCAACGGCGCGCGGCGCATCGACGACGCACTGGCATTGGCCGCGCATGAGGGCCGTGCGCGCAGTCAACTCGGCCTCGCCGCCGCAAAACTGATCCACGATTTCGCGACCCACCCGGTCACTGGCCTCATCCGTCTTGATCCTCACTTGTTGAGCGCAGCCGACGATCGGGCAGCCGTTTATGCGCTCCGCATTCTCTTGGCCACCATCGGCGGGATGGACTTCCTGCCGGATCAGACGCGTAGCGAGGGACTGTTGGGTCGGCTGAAAGCGGGATTTTTTTGCGCCACATTGTCGCGGACGGTTGTCGATTTCCGGCGCGCAGGCATCTTCCTGCGCCGCGAGGCGCGCGGCTTGCCCGCTGCCACCGCAGCCAGCGACGAAACCCTCTGGGATGGCCGGCGGCATATCACATTAAACGACGGCAGCGGCACATTGTTGATTGCCCCGTTCGGCGCAGCAGCGGCGAAGCGGCTGGCCATTGGGGAAGGAAAGGCCCCGCCGAGCCTGATGCGCGCCGCGCTCGCCGCCGAGCCGGCGTTGTGGCAGGCCGGTGAATGCCTTGATTTGTCTGAACATAGAACGGTATCCGCGATGGTTGAAGTGCGGCCGGTCGTTGCACCCTTTGCCCGCTTCCTGCCGTCCTTCGATCTGGCGCCGGCGCGTGCCGTTGCCGGGCTGATTGGCGCGCCGAAGCTGCCCGCCCTGCCTTTCAGCGGCCACAGTGCCGGTTGATGATAAGGCGAAAGCTTAACCCAGACATGCTGTTATGCTTGGCAAGGGGAGGCGCTCTCCCTATGTTAGGCGCAAGTTTCCTCTCACGACGTGTGTCCGCCCTGCGGATGCCAACGGGACAATTGATGAATCCGAACTATCGCAACCTCGCGCTTTGGGCGATCATAGCGGTCCTGCTCATAGCGCTGTTCAATCTGTTCCAGACGCCGCAGACGCGAGGGGCTTCCAGCGATGTACCTTATTCGCAGTTCCTGCAGGATGTCGCGTCGGGCCGGGTCAAGACGGTGACCATCGCCGGTGCTCGTATCAGCGGCACTTACACCGACAATTCCAGCGGCTTCCAGACCTATTCGCCCGGCGATCCATCGCTGGTCTCGCGACTGCAGGACAAGAACGTCACCATCAACGCGCGGCCTGAGAGTGACGGTTCCAATTCGCTGTTCGGCTACCTGATCTCATGGCTGCCGATGATCCTCATCCTCGGCGTCTGGATATTCTTCATGCGCCAGATGCAGTCCGGGTCCGGGCGCGCCATGGGCTTCGGCAAGTCGAAGGCCAAGCTGCTCACCGAGGCGCATGGCCGGGTCACCTTCCAGGATGTCGCCGGCGTCGATGAAGCCAAGGAAGATCTGGAAGAGATCGTCGAATTCCTGCGCGATCCGCAGAAGTTCCAGCGGCTCGGCGGCAAGATCCCGCGCGGCGTGCTGCTCGTCGGCCCTCCAGGAACCGGCAAGACGCTGCTCGCCCGTTCGGTTGCCGGCGAAGCCAATGTGCCATTCTTCACCATTTCCGGTTCGGACTTCGTCGAGATGTTCGTCGGCGTCGGCGCGAGCCGCGTGCGCGACATGTTCGACCAGGCCAAGAAGAACGCGCCCTGCATCATCTTCATCGACGAAATCGATGCCGTCGGCCGCCATCGCGGTGCCGGTCTCGGTGGCGGCAATGACGAACGCGAACAGACGCTGAACCAGCTGCTGGTCGAGATGGATGGTTTCGAATCCAACGAAAGCATCATCCTGATCGCCGCCACCAACCGGCCCGACGTGCTCGACCCGGCGCTGCTCAGGCCGGGCCGCTTCGACCGCCAGGTCGTGGTGCCGAATCCCGATATCGTCGGCCGCGAGAAGATCCTGAAGGTGCATGTGCGCAACGTGCCGCTGGCGCCCAATGTCGATCTCAAAGTCGTCGCTCGCGGCACGCCGGGCTTCTCCGGTGCCGATCTGATGAACCTCGTCAACGAATCGGCGCTGATGGCGGCGCGGCGCAACAAGCGCCTTGTCACCATGGCCGAGTTCGAGGACGCCAAGGACAAGATCATGATGGGCGCCGAGCGCCGCTCGTCGGCGATGACCCAGGCCGAGAAGGAGCTGACCGCCTATCACGAGGCCGGCCACGCCATCCTGGCGCTCAACGTGCCGTCGGCCGATCCGCTGCACAAGGCCACCATCATCCCGCGCGGCCGCGCGCTTGGCATGGTCATGCAGTTGCCGGAAGGCGACCGCTATTCGATGAGCTACAAATACATGATCTCGCGCCTTGCCATCATGATGGGTGGCCGTGTCGCCGAGGAGTTCAAGTTCGGCAAGGAAAACATCACCTCGGGCGCCTCCTCCGACATCGAGCAGGCGACCAAGCTGGCGCGAGCCATGGTCACGCGCTGGGGCTTTTCCGACAAGCTCGGCCATGTCGCATATGGTGATAACCAGGAGGAAGTGTTCCTTGGCCATTCGGTGGCGCGCACGCAGAACGTCTCGGAAGAGACCGCGCAGATCATCGACGCCGAAGTGCGCCGCCTGATCGACGAGGCCTATTCCACGGCGAAATCCATCCTGACCAAGAAGAAGAAGGAATGGATCGCGCTGGCGCAAGGGCTGCTCGAGTACGAGACGCTGTCCGGCGACGAGATCAAGCAATTGATCGCCGGGCAGAAGCCTTCACGCGACCTCGGCGACGACACGCCGCCGAGCCGTGGCTCGGCCGTGCCGAAGTCCGGCGGCCGGCGCAAGAAAGGCCCCGAGCCCGAAGGCGGCATGGAACCGCAGCCGTCAAGCTGAGTTCGACAAGAGATGTTTTAGAGACGCCGCGGCATGGTCCGCGGCGTCTTTGTTTGGAGGCTTTGTTGAGAGCGGGCCAGGCCGGCGCTGCCCCTCATCTGCCTGCCGGCATCTTCTCTCGTATAATGACGGGGAGAAGGGCGCCACCTTCCGGCGATTTCGCCAATCACCTGCGTTGCCAGTATGGCGCCGGCGTTGCGGGCAGCTACTTTCGCTCCGTCACTGTACGTCACGGGGAGAAGTGCCCGGCAGGGCAATGAGGGGCGGCACCGAACGAGCGCGAATGGCGTGCCCGGCATTTGACAAAGACAGGCCCGGGGGGCGGAGCGGGGGGGGGGGGGGGGGGGTGGGGGTTTTTTTTTTTTGTAGGTCGG